>CCSC01000002.1:365374-730749 GCA_000756735.1 Candidatus Rubidus massiliensis
CATTGAGAATTTGTTACCGATCGCGATCGATCTTTTACAAAAGGATAATTGGTCGCACATAGGAGGATATCTTTGTTTACTCCTATATGCTACTCAAAAAATAAAAATAGATAGTCGTTTCTTTGAATCTATCCCTTTTATTTTTAAAAATTTGTCCATTGATAAAAAAATACCTTTGGCTCAAGCTCTGCGAAAAGTTTTTTATCATGAATTTTCCTGTAATAGCAAACATTGGTTTCAATTCTTTTTTCAAAATATATCCACCATCCCTGAAGCCGTTTTCAACTTTGGATATTATAAAGCATTAATCGAGTTAGGCAATCATACTTACCTTTTGAAAACTTTAAATACCTACTTAGAAACTACTTTGTTCGATTGGTTAATGTATTTGGCTTTGAACAATTGTTCAAATAGTGAAAAAGAATTTATTTCCTATTACTCAATTCTTCCCTTAGAACAAATTCTTGAAATTTTTAAACTGATAAGCTCACCCTCAAAAAAATTAAAAAAAATTGTGTTTTCAAAGCTTCTCGAAAATCACTACATTCCTAAAAACCAAGGAGTTGAAGATATTGCTTATCAAGCGATTAATTATGAAGCCATTAAAGATTTTGACAAATCTTACAGCTATTTTGAGGTTCTGGCAAACAATTGTAAGTCTATTCATAACCACCATTATTATGAATCGTTAGAGACTCTACAAAGCCATTTTTTTGTATTAGCTAATGAGTATTTGAGAATTGAATCTTATAAAGAAGCTGTAGATTTTTTTGACTCACACTTACTCCTTTGGCAAGAAATTCTGGATTTCCCTTCTTTTGCCTATTTCATAAATTCACTAGTGGATCGATATTTTTTCACAAACAAAGATAAAATAGAAAGTTATAGATCTTTAGTTAAATCATTAGCGTCATCTATTTCAAAAATAGATTTTACGGTGCATGGCTCTCTTTTTTGTCTAGCTGTTTTAACTAAAACGATAGACGAGCCTTTATTGATGAGCGCGATTAGGTCCTTCAAAAAAAGTAAAGAAAAACCATTCTTAGAATATTTGTTTATTGTAGAAGTTTTAGAAAATATAAAAAGAGAGAATAGAGTTATTTCCACTGAATGTCAAAGTGTTATCAGTTCCTTTTTAATCTATGCAATGAAGCATTATAAAAAAAACACTCTGATCCCTTTATTGTCTTTTTTTCTAAAAAAAGAAAAACTCGTAGCGAGCCTTAGCTATATCGATGACTCAAACCAAATTAAAGACTTTTTAATAAAAATTAAAGAAGAAGATCCAGATTGTTTTTACCCAGAACTAAAAGCTATTCTAAGAGAGTATTTTGGATCCATTTTAAACCTTAGTGAACTAGAAGATGTGATAAATCTGTCTTTGTTCGAGTATTTTTTACCAAAATACTTTGATTTAGATCTTACCCATAAAATTTTAGAAAAATTAAGTGAAACAAAAAATTATCAAACAGCCCATAGAGTTTTAGAAATTCTTGAGACAAAATTATATCAGGAAAATTTTGAAAAGGTATGCTTTCAATTTTTAGAGCTCTTAGTAAACGAGAAACAATTTGATTTAGTTTTTACCCATTTAAAAAAGCAATCTAATCAATCATTTCTTCCGATTTTTACTAAAGCTTATTCTCTAATGGAAAAAGAAAATTTTTATAAATTTTTATATAAATATGAACTTTTAAGTCTTTATTTAAAACAAGTAGAGGATTTTACATTTGCGGATATAATTCCATTATTACCAAAAAAAAGTCCTATCGTTAAAACTATTTTAATGGAGAAATTTTCTGAATTAATCCAAGATAATTCTATCCACACCTTTGTTCCTATTTTACAGTTTTTTTTAGAAAATCCAAAATATTCCTCTTATTTTAAAGAGCAGTGTGAAAAATTTTTTGATAAGATATCTACTACTCTTATTCAAAAAAAATTGTATGAGCCCTGGGTTATGCTCTTAAAAATAGTGGATTTATCTATTTTAAAAGGAAAGGCAACAATTCAATCCTTCTTTTTAGAAACACTGAAAAACTTTATTGATACTAAAAACGATCAACAAATAACGGAATTGTTGACTCAACTAATCAATTTACAGGAACAGAAAAAGGGATTTTTACATTGGGATAAAAAAACCTTTTGGGATTTGTATGATTTAAGCTTATGCAATATTTTTACCTATAAAAAGTTTATCGAAATGTGCCATACATTGAGAAAGTCTATTTCAAAACAAAAAACACCTTTAGATCTAAGTCCTTTTGAAAATCTTTTGAATGGGGGGCAAGCAGATATTGCTTTTGTACGCTATTTTTTTTATAGCTTTCATTTTAAAACTTCACCTGATTCTTTACTCCTTTTAACACGAATTCTTAAAGCTTTAAATTGTGATAATTTGAAGTGTAAACAGGTAATTCAAATCTTTTTAATTAATAAGGAATTTATCCTTAAAAATGTTTTTCCAAGTTTTGGTATAGACTTTGAAATATTATTAGATTTTTTTAAAAATATTGTAACTGAATATCCAGAACTAGTTTTGACCTTCATCGATCAAACCAAGATAATTGATTTAAATTTATATCATTCTCTTCTAAATATTATAGAAAATAGAGAAGATTTATTACTTACTTATTTTAAGCCTGCTTTAGACAAGACAAGTATTGAAAAGATAGAGATTCTATTAGAAGTGTTAGAGTGCATTCAAAAACTTAAGTGTAATTTTCAAACTTTTTTTGAACTGACAAAAAACTTTTATGATTTTCTTGCCTCTTTAAAAGATTTAAAACTATTGGAAGAGGAAAGAATACAAAAAAAAATCATCTTTTTCTTAGAAAAAATCTTAATTATTTATCAAGCCGATATCTTTACTAATTACGAGGATGTGTTTGATTTATTTAAGCTAAGTCAGAATTTATTGACTGATGATCAAAACAAATGTTTAGCTCAATTCGTTTTTGCCAAAAAGATGATGTATGCTTTAGGTTCTCCTAAAGTATTTTCAGATATTGGTACTTACACAAAAGGAATATCGAATGCAAATACAAGCACAGTTTTTAGAAATCTACTCCATTTAGAAATCTTATATGCAATTCAACTATCCCAACTAAAAAAAAATTTCGATAAGAAGATTTACTACTCATTACTTGAGTGTTACAAAACTTTCCAACACACTGAATTTCATAAAATTTTTAACTATATTCCCATCGACTTAGATGAATCATTTATAAAAATATATTTGGATATTATAGAAAAAAATATTCAATCTTTAAAAATATTAGAGGAGTCTCGTAAAGTTTCTTTTGAAAATCAACTGTATTTGTTTTTTTACTACTATGCTAGTGAAGTAATCCAATATTATGAACCTGAGATTTTATGTAATAAAATAGCTTATATCACAAGTTTTATAGCAAAAAAAAATCGAGAGGAAATAGTCAATTTATTTGAAAATCATATCATTTGGAATAATGGCACGGAACAAGCACAGCATTTAAGCGTTCTTTTCAGAAAAGCAACAGAAACTTATGAAAATTTTCGGAGGGGGATTGTTTTTTTAAGTACTGACAACTTTTATTTAGCGAATGATTTTTCTAAAACTGATCTTCTTTTTAGTGTGTATGGTGTCGAATTTTTAAATTCAGCTTTTAATTTTTCTGAGAAAATTAAAGAAAAAATCTGTCTTGAGCTTAATAATCAAGTCATCCCTTTTATGGAAAAGTTAAATACATTAGATCTTGCAAAAGAGACTATATTTGAAGAGATAAAAAGGGGCCAAAAGATAACTTGTTTGCCGGAACCAAGTGACGATGTCGTTGCTTTTTTCAAAAATAGTTATGATGGATGTTCAAACCTAACTGCTTTTTTAGAAGCCTATCTACGCTGTTTTAACCTAAGTGAAAATCACTCACCCCAAAGTGTATTTTTAGTTTTTTATTTTACAAAAATTTTAGTCAAAAATTTTAGTGATGAAAGACAGTGTCTTCATTTTGTAGTCACATTGTCAACCTCTTTAGCGGTTTTGAGCTATAACCCTAAGCAAAGCTTTTTAGCACAAGCTTTTTTAACTACAGTATCTCAATTAATACGCAGCAAAAAAAAACCTGTATCTTATCATTATCTAATGGGCGTTTTAGATCTTTTGGATAAACAATTTGATCTATTTAAAAAAAGAGGGGATTATCAGTCACTTGATTTAATCTATAATAGTATTAAAAACCAAGTCCAAACCTCTATTTCTATTGATTGTCGTCCGATTTGTTTTATTTCAACCATCACCAATTTATTTTGTGATAAAGTGAAATACGAAGAGGATGTGGTAAAGTTTTATTTTTCCAAAGGCTTTCATTTAATGAGTACCCCAACAACTGAAAGATTTTTTAAAGGGGATGTGAATTTTGGAAAGGATTATTACGATGATGCCATCAATCTCATTAAACGATACAAAAATAATTATTCCATTACTTTCTTTGCTATGACTTATTTTAATGCTTTAAAAAAATTTTATAATCAATTGCAAACGAAGGAAACTAAAGAGATCATTATTCGACATTTAAGTAGAGTGGTCAATTATACGATCGAATTGTATTTACATAAACAATTGACTGGTTCTATAAAAAACATAATTTTAGAATTTTTAACATTCTTTTATCATTTTATCGACCAATACCAATCTTCAGATCAATTGTTAGAAGATGCTAAAAAAGTATTGATCAATATCGGCAAAGTCGACCCTTTAATTGGTAAACAGATGGATAAGTATTTAAAAGCTAAAGCCAACAAAAAAAAATAAAAACGTAGTTTCTTTAATTTTTTTTAGCTAATAAACGAAATAATTCTTTACGCTTTTCCGTGAAATCGGGTAAGTGAAATTTTTGTTCTTTTTGGCTTAATAATTTGTTTAATCTATCAAATGCCAAAATTGTTTTTTTAGAAAAAAATACATTACCTTGCATAATCTTAATGGCTAAAGCGTAAAATTTTTCAAACATATATTTGTACGTAATTTTGCTGATTTTCTTTTCAGTTTTATGTTCAAAATAATTAAAAAAAGTAGTAGCAAAGGCTAACAACAAAGTGCTTTTTTGCTCTTCATTCTGGCATTTAGATAAAGATTGAAAAAGAAAGTCGGAATAAAGAAATAGTAAATCTTTAACTGGGGTAGAAGCTTCAATCATATTAAGGGTCGCAATGGGCAATTCTACTAAAAGTCTTTTGTCTTTTGAATCAATTGCCAATAAAAATTCGTCAAAAAGATTCGTTAAGTTGTCTAAAGTTTTTTTAAAATAGTATGTTATAAATTCGGGATTTACAGTGCTTTCATAGAATGATTTGTTAATTACTGTTAATAGGGCAGACTGTCTAAAATCTTGCGTAAGTGCAAATTGTAAGGCTTTCTCAGCTTGATAAAAATAATATTCATATCCAATTTTTTCATCTATCGTGTTATTCAACTCTTCTTGGTGTAAACTAACTTTTAAAGCTTTTAATAAATAGGAAGAGACTACATAGTCATTTTCTAATTTTTCTAAGCAATATTTACAAAAAGATTGAATGCCAACATATTCAAAATAAGGATAGGTTGTTGTAAGGGGAAGATGGGATAAGCTAAATTTTAATAGTAGTTCAGGGAAAGTATGACTTGCAAAATTATTTTTTAAGAAAAGAAAGAGAAATTTGATGGTGTAGATCTCTTTTTCGTTGCAAGAGGGGATATGGAGATAAGCCTCTAATAAAATTTGCAAATATATTTTAAAAGCACTACTTCTCTCTTCTATTTTACTATAGATACCTACGTGTGTAATATTACCATAATGTTTAAGTTTTGAATGTTTGTCAGTTGAAACCGCATAATCAAAATAAATTTTGGTAGTTTCTTTCGTTTTTTTTAAGTAACTTTCATATTGACTATTGATATCAGTAAGCCACGTTTCTATTAAAGAAGGATCTTCATGACTCATGGCGCAGAGTAACTTTAAGGAATTCTCCAAAAAAGTATCACTATTTTTTGATACTAGGCGAAGATCTAAAATAGCTTTAAAAAAAATAGCTTGTTTTACACCTTCATTCACCTCTTTTAAAGAAGAGAAAAGGTTGTTGTAGAGTTTTAAGATGTCTATATCCGTTTCTTGACATGGGACATATTCTTTATTTTTTATTTTTTCAAAACAATAAAAAATTTTATCTTTATAACCTAGACTTAAAGGTTCTATAAAAGCTTTTATAAAATTTGTTTCGGACCCATAAATCGCAATAAAGTTTTGAATATAAGTACATATAAAAATAGCGATACTATTTTCAATGTTAGAATTGTTTTCTAAATTGAAATATTCCGAATTGGTCCCTTTTAAAAATTTTTCAAGCATAAAGAAAATTTTTTCAACAATATCTTTCTCACAGAAAAAGCCGCCATTTAAAAGGTTTATTCCAAATTCTTGGGGCACGCATTGTAAATAGATATCACATAAATCAATTAACAGATTTTTCACTTTTAAATTTTTATTTTACTGTAATTCAAGTCCATAATTTATTAATTCTTCTAAACATGTTACGTAATAATAACTATGGGTTTGTATAGAATTATTCTTTAACTTTTTAGTAAGTATCGTAAAGAGATCGTTTTGATTTTTAATTGTTAAAAGTTTAGCGGTTAATTTCCATTCATTAAAGTAAGCAAATTCTACATCTGTATGCTCAAAAATTTTAAAGCACTGTAGCCAAACAACAAATATGGGCATTAGTTGAGCTTGGATCTCAAAAGCACTAAACTCTAATATGTAAGAAAATAATTCCTGTATAGTTTCTTTATATTCCTCCTCAATGCTGACAAAAATATCTTTACCTAACAGGATGACTAATGTACTCATTAAGTTGGCAATTTTAATGTAAATGGCTAACGAATAATCTTTTCTTATACACTTCTTTAAGAGATAAAAATTTTCTAAGAAATTAGAAGCGTATATATGGTTTCTTTCAGCGATCTCTATAATTTTATATACTGATTCATTCGAAAGATTTGCTTTTAAAAGCTTTTTATAACTTTTAAAGCTTACTTTGTTTATTGCAACCATGAATTGAAGTCCCAAATCGGGATTCAATGAAACTACATGATCTAAAAAAAGAATTAGTAAATCATTATTTATAACTTCAAGTGGAAAGCCTAGATGATAAAATGGAGTCTCTTCAGAAAAAAAGTTTGAACAAACTTTGAGGCAGTTTTGTTTATCCCTTACGAGTTTTGCCATTATATTATTAAGTAATAATGCCTTCTCTTGATTTAAATTTTTGAAAGGAGTGGAGCAAGCAAAGAAAATTATAGCTATGACAGGAGCGTCATTTTCAAGTAAAATATTTTCAGGTTCATTCTCAAACGTGTAGCCAGATAATTTTAGTTGTAAGCAAACGTTCACATAAGCTTTCAAAATTTTATCACTTTTAGTTGTGATTTTTCTTAAAATTTGAGAATAAATTTTTATTAAATTATCTTTATTCCATAAAATTTGTTGTTTTTCTTGAGGCTCTTGAATTTGAATTTTACCAAAAGGCAAGGTCTCAAATAAAGAAATTAAATCATCGTTAAAGCAATCTTCAAAGCAAGACACAATCATTTTTTGATAAAAACTGGAGTGTTTTTCAAACAGTTCATTTCCAATTAAAGCAACTAATTGTATCCATAATATAAGAAGATTTTCTTCTTTTAAGCGATTAGACAAAACCTTAAATTTATTAATGATAATCTTTCTTAAAAGAGAAATATTTCTTTCATTAGCTATATGTTTATAGAAATCTATAAAAAAATTTATCAATGATTCTAGATTGGTTTCTTTAATTAGAGGCTCAATTTTTAACTCAATGATTTCTAAAACAATAGAGCTATTTTTTATGCAATTTAGATCAATGAATAATCTTTCAGAGTCATTATCAAGTAGAAGATATTTATGAAAAAGTTGATGAGTTTTTAATCCTTGATAAAAAGCTTCTACGCCGTTATTTTCTTTGATACTTAAAAAAAGATTTAAACAATTTTTGAAATTTATTTTTGATAAATAATCTAGGACAAAAGGAGTATCATGACCTGAAATGGCTTTAAGAGCATCCAAGAGATGAGTTTCATTAAAAGAATTGCTCATATTTTTTTGGTGGATTACCGTTAATACCTTTTTCAGAACGGAACCATCTTTGGATTTCAACAATTTTTCAAGTAGGGTTTGTATAAGTGAGCTTGAAATTGAAACCTTTAAAAAACTCTCGATAATAAAGAAAAGATCTAAATCATTAACCACTCTTAAATTTTTGACAATTTGCTCGTAGTAGAATTCAAGGATTGGGATCATTTTCCCTTTTTGATTTTCATCTTGCAAGGCTATTTTTTTTATTAAAGGGGTAATGTCAATTGCTACCAATGGTAAAACATGTGTTAAAAATTCTAAAATATCATTATTTCTTAAGTGCTCTACTAAAGGAAGAATAGTTTTAGGGTCTTTCTTGAAATAAAATAAAAAGGATGTGATTAACGTTAATGTGTCATCGTGAATTTTTTTAAAATCGATAACAAAGAGAAGTTTTTTTAATAAAAAAGATTCAAAAAAAGGTTTATCAAGATTATTTTTAAATTTTCTAAACGCTTTTATGAGTAAAGTATCGATAGGGGAGTAATTGGAAATTTTTTTATCTACAAAATACCCTTTCCTAGTTTCTGCTAAGGCAAACAGTTCTAGGAGAATAGGTATATTTTGGGTAGTTTCACTGTGGCTATTTAAAAAACTATTTTTTTGTAAGTGACTGAAAAGATTTTCAGCCTTGTCAGGTTTGCCTTCAATAAATTGGGTGATAAAAGGATAAAATTCTTGAGTTACAATGTTATCCCATAATCCACTTTTTATAGTGTTTGTTATTCTCTCGTCTAATTTAGCAAATTTTTCTTGTAAAAATAGGGGTGTGTATTTTGTTATAAAAGCCGTTTGCAATTGCCTTAAACAGTTTTCATAACTTGAAGATCTTATGTCAAAGCCATTGTTTTGTTTGATTTGCTTCCAAACAATTATTGCCCTTTCTAAATTTTCTTCTATCAAGTGGATCACAGTACTGCAGTTTACAGAATAAAAAGGAGAAGTGTACTCTAATTTTTCTACATAGTACGTCGTAAAAATAGTTTTTAAAGATAAAGAAGGATTTTTAAAATTCTCATAAATATCGACAAGCAAACGGGTAGAAATACTTTCTTTCAACAAAGAAACAAATTTTTTTTCTACACTATCTGGACATTTTTCCATCAAGAAAACATAAAAAGAATAAAGCTTTTGTTCGTATGATTCTAGTATTCCCTCTTTAAGGGCCATCTTTAAGTTTTTATAATCATCCACCTCTTTTAGATACTCTACAATCCCAAAATAAACATCCTCATATTCATTTAAGACCGTATTTAGCCAGTGATTTTTATCGATAAGCTTAAAAAAAGAACAATTAAATAGAGTTTTTTGTATAAGATCGTTTTTGTTATTCCCCGTTTTAGAAGCTAAAATGGTTATAATTTTATTTATAGTACTGAGATTTAATGCTGAAATTTTGCAATTACAGATCATTAAAATATAATAACCTAAGAAGTAGGAGGTATAATCATCCTTTTCAAACAATGCAAAACCTAAAGGTTCTATCTTTCCTACAATTTCACTCATCCTTTCATCAATAGGATGTGTAGAAGTCAATGAGGTAAAATATTCTAAAAGAAATTGTAATGTAGTAAAGATATTTGTTGAAAAATCTACCTTAAATAAGTCTTCCCATTCTTTAATAATCTGCTCTTTATTACCTGGTAGGAAAAAATAAGATTTTTCTTGTGAGTCATTAAAAGGCTTATACTCGACTCTAAAATAGGTTTGGTTTAAATGGGTAATCGTGTTTACAAAAGTTGTTTCTTTAGGTGAGATTGTAGTTAAAAGAATAGTAAAATTTAAGAGGGTATAATAATTTTCAAACGATCCTGAAAAATTAACAAGACTACTATATAAGGAATTTTCGTTAATTGGTAAGGGGAATTCTTTTAAAGCGTTAGTCGCAAAAAAATTATTGTCCTTAGATAAAGTGGTGTATAAACAAATAAAGGCCGGAAAAAAATACTCCTGATCAGTAGAGTGTTTATCTTTTAAGTCTTTTAGTAACGGATAAAAAGAGGTTGCGCAATAGCTTTTTAACTTTTTGATAGATTTGTCTTCAAGTTCCCGTATATCGTTTGCATTTAGACAGCGAAATTTTTTGGTCAAATTTAAAATGACTTTTAAGAAAGATTTGGCATTACAAGCTTCAATGTTGACTATTCTTAAATTATTGATAATTAAATCAATAATACTTTGTATCAAATTATTGGTAGAAGAAACAAATCTATCATTAGCTAAATCTATTTCTAAACTATTAATAGTAAATAGCTCATTTCTTTTCATGAAAGAATAGGAAATATCTATATCTTTAATACTTAAGTGTAAATATTGACTGTTTGTTTCAGGGTTTTCTAAAATGTGAAACGTTAGAGGTTTTTGATAAATCTCTTCATAATATTTTTTAAAAATCGAATGAAAGGAAGTGGGAAGACTTACATCAAACTTATTAATTTCATAATTCGTCTTTTTACAAATTTGTAAATAATTAAAAATAAGTTCTTTGGTTAGTTGGGGACATTGAAAATAGATATCTTTGTCAGCAAAACGATAAGATGGGCTAAAATCAGCGCATAAATGAGTTAACGTTAATTTTTCTAGTATATTTGCTAGGCTATGTTCAAAAACATGAATGGCAAAACCCCCAAAAAGATAGGCTTTCGTATTATAGAGTTTTTGTTGCGTATCGATTAATTGTTTTAAAGTAATTTTTTCAAAAAGGATAGTTTGCTTAAAAACCCTTAATAGCTCTACACTTTTTTCACTAAGACAATTGCCAAGATAGTTGCTGTTACAAATCAAATCCTCATTGATAACAAGTCCAAAATCGTTGCAAATGGGTTTTTCTAAAAAAGTTGTTTCTTTAATTTTTTTGAAAATGGGTTCTAAGAGCTGCAATTGGTTTGATAAAACAGGCTCAAGATCTCTTTGTTTCAAACTACTCGTAGAGACAATTAAAGGGTGTAGAGGATTCATTATCAAAAAATCGTTTAGTAATAAAGGATTTTAGATAATAACATTGAAAAGGCTTTTATTATAAGGATTTTAATTTTAGTTAAATTATCATTTATTACCATTATTATTCATTAAAAAGAGATATTAACTCTTTTCTTTCTTTTTCAAAGCTTGTCAGTTTGTGCTTTTTCTCTCTTTTATTCAGCATATTATTTAAAACTAATAAAATGGCTAAAATCTTCTTTTTGTTAATTGCAGTAAGAGCCATTTTTCGACAAATTTGATCGAATTTTTTTATAATTTCTTCGTAGATCCCATTTTCTATATGATTAGTTAATGCCTCAAAATAATTGATAAAGAAAATATTTAGGCCTTTAAAAAAGACAATTTGGTTTTCTTCTTCTAGATCATCTAATGGAAGGTTTATTAAATATTCAAAATAGGTCACTACTAAATTTTTTGCTAGAGAAGATTTACTAAAACTACAAACAAAATCAAGAGGTACTTCCAAAAGGGGAATTTGATCTTTTTTTTCAGCATTATATTGGAATCTTAGGAAAGAATCCCTAATCTGGCTTAAAGCTAAATTAAAAAAATACTTTATAAATTCATGGTTTAATTTAACATCACTTGCAAAAAGATCTCGTAATATTGTTATTGTAAAGGTTTGCCTAAAATCATCATTCCCTGTTCTTTGTAAAGCTAATTGTATGGTGTGGATTAATGCTTCGCAGCCAATTTTATCAGCTATTTTATTGTCAAGAATGACAGCCTTCTTTTCAAATCTATAAATAATAACTTCTTTTAACCAGTCGGGTAAAAAAACGGTTAACTTATTGTTAGAGATTAGTTGTTTACAAAAATAGGTAGTATTTTGGTATTCATAATAAGGCTTTTTTTGATAGAGGCAAAGGTGAGATAAGCTAAATAAAAGGAGTAAATTAGCCAATTTAAAAGAAGGTCTTTTATCTACTAACAATTGAAAACAACATTTTATGCAAAAAAACGTTTTGTCATCACATTTTGGCAAATGTAAGAATGCAGCTACTAAAACTTGTAAATATTCATAAAAAAGGGGCGATGGTTCATTGGAAAGTTCAAAACTAATATTATTAACGATAAATTTATTAGCTTTTGAAAGCTTAGAGTGTTTTTGTCTAGAAATAGTGAAAGGAGTGTATAGTTTAATTTGACTATCATTTTCTAAATATTTGCTATAGTCAAGCTCCATTCTTTCAAAAAAATGATCATTGATATTGATTGGTTCTTGAATAAAATAATGGATTAAATCAAAAGATTTTTTGCGAAAGACTGATTCGTTATCACACAAAGGATAGATATCTAGAATAGCTTGGTAAAAGATTCTCTTTTTTATCCCTTCTTTTAAATCTTTTGAAGATGACAATATACTTTTATAACTTTCAATTAAAGTATCTAAGGAAGCTGTGTCAGCAATGTAAGAGCGTTTTTTTTGTTTTTCTATTTCAAAGATAATATCTTGCGCAACGCCTAAAGACAATGGAGTTACAAAAAGTTCTATCGCTTCTACGCTCGATCCATAAATAGAGATAAATTGGGTGGAATAAGTTGTTAAGAAAAAAAATAGATCTTCTTCGAATTTTTTGGTATTTTTTAAGTTATCAAATTTTTTTATAACTTTTTCTAAAATTTTGAACAGTTTTTGCACAACTTGTCTGTCACTATAAAAACCTAAAAGAGATAGATCAATTGTAAATGTTTTAAAGTCGAGAGAATCGTATAAATCTAGTAACTGTAAAAGAAGTTCTATTTTTTCAAATTTTTTATCTAATTGAAGTTCAAGTCCATAATTGATCAAGGTCTCTAAAGATAAATGAAAACTTTCCTCGTTTAATCCGATATTTCTACTCAGTAGTTGACAGCTAAAATACTCAAAAATTTTAAGATGACTTTTTATTTGTAAACAAAAGGTTATAATCTTCAATTCAATTTGAAGAGCAAACTGAATGTCTTCTTTTACAAATAAACTATAATTATTGGCTGAAACTAAGAGCAAATTTTCAAGGTAGTTACTAAAGCTAAAATAATCAAAAGAACAAATAAAATCGGTTAATTTTTTGATAGCATTTTTTTTAACATCTTGATTATCTGGAAAATTTTTTGTGAGTAAATGTACTTTGTTAAGAATTTTAAGATAAATATCTATGGGCATGCCACTAGTAATAAACTTATCTAATAATGTCATTGTAGTTGGAAGATTGACATCAAAAATCTCATTAGAATCAGCAATTAAATAGATTGAAGAGAGTTCTTTGTTAGATAGGTCAATAGCTTGGATTTTTTCCAGTAAAGATAGATTTATTTTTTGCGTGAGATTTATAAATCTCAAACTCATTTTTAAATCGGTTTTGCTAATTATTTCTATAAAGATAAGAAGAGATTTGGGATTAATCACTTTAAATGGAAAAGTTTCATTTTCTGTAATAGAAAGAAGTTTTTCAGCGGTTTCTATACAAATATCCATTTGTAGAATTTTAAGAAAAATATCATTTAATAATTCTACCTTTTCCTTAGTCAATACTTTATATGATCTTGTCCGAATAAAAAACTCTAGTGATATGGTAGGTAAATGACAGTTAATAAATGTTTTTTCGGGAATTTCCTTAAAAGTATAATTTAGCCCATGGAGCATGATACAAATTGAAAGATAAAATGGACTAAAACTTTTAGAATTAGTTTTTAAATGGGGGTTTAGTAACTCTAAGCATAAAATTAAGTATTTTGTTAATCCTTCCTTTTCACTAACACCTTCACTTATTATAGAGGAAAGTTCTGTCAGTAATTTTAAAAAATCAGAATCGGAAGAAATGTTTTCAATAGATAAACAATCAATTAAGAGTTCAAAATAAGTAATCTTATTTTTTGGGTAAGCCTCTTTAGCAAAAACAGTTGCTATTAAAATCCATTCCTTTAACAGTTTGTTGTCTTTAAGTAATTTAGAAAAAACACTAAATTTTTTAAGAAAAAAATCTGAAAAGGCCTTATCACTTGTATTCTTTGTAACTGTTATAAATTTTAAAAGAATAGGTACAAGTAAAGATAAATGTTCATTTTTTAAAAAAGTATTAATTTTATTGTCTAATAAAACCAATGCTAAATTTAAATCTTGATCGATTAGCGAAAAAATGTCGTTAAGCAGGATTGATGGCTGAGTGTTTTTTGTAAAATGAACAATTGTATTTGTTGCAAATAGATGAGTATAAAATTCCTGTAAAGGAAGGTTTTGTTTCATAAATATAAAAATAGTCTCAAATTTCTTTAACTCTTTTTGGTTTATATACTTTAATGTAAATACTGGATCTATTTTTACAACTTTCAGCAAGGAATTAATAATTAAATTAGATTCTAAAGAGACTGTTTTAATTTCTTCCAGTAAGGAAAATGCATTTTTTAAAATGGATGGATCGTCTGAGAGTAATAGTAGAGAGAAAAGATTCTTTAATATTTCACTTGAAATTTCTAAAGTTTTAAAATGATTTAAAACTTTTAACAGATCAATATCAGAAACAACTCTTTTTTTATTTTGTGCTTGTTCTAGAAAGGTTACTAATATTTGTAAAGCTAACTCCTTTTCATTTTCCGTTGAAATTTTGAGATTCAAAATGAGAGGGGTTATATCGACTGTTACAAACGGAAGAATCGCAAATAAAAATTCAGCAACCGTATTTCCTTGTTTTAATTTTAAAGCTAAGGCAATCACTTCTTGAGGTTTTTTTTTAAAATAAAAAATAAATGAGGTGATTGCTTCGATGGTTTTAAAGTCTAATTTTTCAAAGTCAACTTTTGATAACGCTTTTTTTATTAGGTAAGATTCTAAGAAAGGTTTATCTAGGTTTTGCTTATAAGACCTTATTACTTTTACGATTAGTTCATCTATTTTTGAATAATTGTAATTTTCCGTAGTATTTTTTAAGTTATTAATTAAAAAAAGAAGTTCTAAGCAATTAGTTATATTGGATTTATAGCTTATATTATAAAGTTTAAGCGTTTTGTAAATTTTTTTTAATTGGGAGAAGTAGTTTTCAGCAAGACTTGGTTTGCCTTCACATATTTTTGATAATAAATCATAAAATTTAGTAGATAGTATTGGAATATCCCATAAATGTTGCGTAAAGGTTGTTTCTAATGCTGCAGATGCTTCATCAAATTTTTCTTCTTTAAGTTCTAACTCTCTTTTATCAATAACGGCCTGTTGAATGGCTTCAAGACATTCCTTATATTTAGAAGTAAAAAGGGTTGGATTGTTTAATTGGATAGTTTGCCAGCGATTTATTGCCAGAGCTAAATCGAATGGAATTAGTTGCGTAACAATCTCACAAAAAATGTCATGAAATTCAATTTGATCTATTGTAATTTTTGAATGAAAAAAATTAGCAAAATAATTTTTTAGGTTTTGGCTACGATACGTAAAGTTTGCATATATTTTTAAATATACATAATTAGAAAAATGCTCTTTATTTATTGCCTCTATAAATTTTCTTTCTCCAATAGTTGTTCTTTCTATCAGATATTTAAAAAATTCTATAAAACGAATTTCTGAATCTCGCCCTACAGAATTATAAAATTTAGAAGTGATTTCGTCATGAATGAAATTTTCTCTTAAAAATTCCATAAAGACTAACTCAATATCTTTATATTCTTGCATAGCCATTCTGAACCAGTGTTCTGATGGGATTTGATCGAAACAAGAGATTGTTGCTAGTATGTTTTCAATAGGAAAAGATTTTCCAATTTTTGCTTTTTCAATAATGGTGATGATTTTTTTTAAGATTTTTTCATTTAGAAAAACGATTTTCCAACGGCATAAAATTAAGATTTTAAAACCAAGTTCGTAAGTTTTGTAATCCTCTTTTGCAAATAAATCTAAGCCAATATTTATTAATCTTTCTTTTTCCTTTATATCAGAATCTAAAGGATAAAATTCGTTAATAAACAAAGGAAGAATAGCATTCAAAGTTTGCAAAGTTGTTTCATTTTCAATTTCCAGTAATTCTTCAAATTTTTTGAAAATTTGTGGGGGTTGGTTGGGTAAATATATGGTGAAGGGGACATCATTCTCGTTTGGCTTATAATCTAATTTTAAAAAATCATTATCTAAATGTTTTACAGAGGTAATTTTAACGTTTGTTTTTTTTGTAGGGCTACCCAAGAAAGTGGCAAATTGTAATATTGTTATATAAGAACTTAAAGAGCTTGATTGAATGAGGCTGCTATAAAACTTGTTTTGATCAGAATTTGCAGGTAAATATTTTTTTTCCTTTTCTAAGATTACTCTAAATTGAGGAGGTACAGAAAAATAAAAGTTTAAAATTAAAGGAAAAAATAAATATTGCTCTTTATGAGCGTGCTTATCACTAATTTCTTTCATTATATTAATGAGAGGATGTGGTAATTCGGAATTTAAAATTTTGCTAATACTTTTTGTTGCTAAATTGAAAACTTCATCGCTCGTTAAATTAGTGTAACCTCTTGTTTGATTGAGTAGAATCTTCCAAAAAGCCTTGGGATTACCTTCACACCCTTCTATTATTCTCAAACGTTTTGATACAATATCTAAAATAGCTTGGATAAAGTTATCTACTTTGGATACAAATTTATAATTGATTAGGTCAATCACAACGCTATTTATAGTGAGCAATTCGTTCCGTTTTTGAAAAGTAAAAGAAATATCCAGATCAGTAATTGTTAAATGTAAAAAGGTAGAGAGATGTTGCTTGTGAAAAAGATTTAGATCAAATGGCTTTTCAAAAATAAAATAGTATAACTGGCAGAAGCGGTCTTGAACACAACTTGGTAAACTAATGTCATATTTTTGAATTGTGTAATTCGTATTTTTACAAAGCCTTAAGTATTCTAGCAGAACGGAATCATTTAAAATGGGAAATTCAAAAGCCACATCTTGGTCTGCATATGGGTAGCTAGGATGAAAATTTGTGGTTAATTCATTTAATTTCAATAGTGAAATAATATGTTTAATACTATGTTCTAACACATAAATGGCATAGCCGCCGAAAAGATCAACTTTGGCTTGAAAATGATAGTTAAGGGAAATTGCTAATTCTCTGAGTGTTACTTGGTCATATAAGGCTTGGTCTAGTAATTCGTTAATTAATTGGACACTCTGATTCGTTAAACTGCGCGTTAGTTGATTGCAATCTCTAATTAAGCATTCATTTGTAATCTCTCCTTTATCATTACATATTTTTTCGTTTAGATAGGTGGTTGATAGAAGTTTAATCCAATCATTTTCTGTAACGAGGGAAGTTGCGTCTTCTAAATTAGTAAGGGAGGGATCAGCTATGTTTGCAGGAACTAAAAAGCCAATAGGGCTAATAGAATTCATCTTAAAATAAAATTTAGTATAAAATCCTACATTATATTGCTTTTATTTTGAAAAGTACAAGATTTAATAAATCTTTATTATCTTTTTAATAATTAAAAGTTATTTGATTATTTATGTAATTAGATAACTAAATCTTTTCATTTACAATTTAACCTAATCCCTTGTCAGGTATAAAAATAATCCATAAGCATAATGAAATCAATAAAGTGAAATGTAAGTACATTTAAAATGTACTTACGATATTTAAGCTAGTAAACTTTGTTTAATAAAAGAACTTTGGTTTTGATAATTTTCTAATACTAAAGATGCTATTGCAAAAGAGACGGTTAATATAGATGAAACGAAAAGCAATGAAACGGTTACGGGATTTGTAGATAAAATTCCAAGTCCGACTAAGGTCGCTATTATTGCGATGTTTAAGATATTTCGAATGATTGAAGCTATGTGATAATCTTTAGTGTTTTTATATAAAGAAACTTTTAGCTCTGCTACTTGAACTTTTTTGGGAGAATCTGGTGCTGTTTTATTACTCTCTACAATAGCTAAAGGTAGATGGCTTATCGCTTCTCGAAAAAGCGTAAATAAAAAATAGCCATAGGCTGCGCCCCCGATTACTGGAATAGCAGTAGCAAATTTTAATCCGTAGTTATTCATTTTATCTATTGAACTAGATAAATCTTTAATCGCACCCATATTAATTTTCCTATATATCTTTCTTAAAGCTTTTAATAATAAACAGGTTACTTGTTAAAATAAAAGTTTATTTAATCGAAAAATTAATTTACATTACAGATTATTTTAACTTCGAAATCTAAGACGACAGGTAAATGATCAGAAGGATAATGATCTCTAAGTGGTAAGTCTTCTTTTGTCATGAGCAGATCAGATTCTTTTTTGATTTCTTCTTTCTTTAACATATGATCGATTGCTGTAATGGCAAAACAATTTTTAATGGTAGCAGTCCAATCTTCATTCGGGAAAAAAGATTTAACCCATATATGATCTAAAGCGGCTCCCAATTTTTCATTCGTACATTTAAAGTCATCGGGTGAATAGCCGATAAACGTGCCGCTGATCGGTATATTATCTTGGTTTAGAAGTTGAGAACTTGTAACGCTATCTACAAATCCGTTTAGATGATACACGTTCATTTCCTCTTTATAATAGGGGGTTTCTGGGAAAGAATTAAAATCTCCCAAAGAAACGACAAAAGTCGGTTTATTATTTACTAACTGTGTTATTTTTTGGATTGTATTTTGATTTGAAAATATTCTTTCTTTTGGATCTGATATGCCTCTTGCTAAACCGAGATGTGAATTAACTAAAAGAAGGGGAATAGATGAATAATCGGGTACTAGTTGCTCAATAACAGTTATTTCGTTGTTGACCCCTTTTCGGTGTATTGTTGATTTTTTGACAGGATAAAAAGTAATTGCCAAAATAGCTCTTGGCCAACCATTACCATAAGAACAGCTTGGTTTTTCCGGAGTTGCTGAATTCCACCAGGTTGTTACCGCCTGGGGCCATAATTTGTCAGCTTTATAAGCAATTGTATTGTAACTAGCAGATTCGTTAAGGTTTCCCTCTTGATATTTTATTCGATAACCTAAGGGGTTAAGTTTTTCCCACAATAGGGACATAACAGTTACACCCTCTACATCCCGAATCTCTTGAAATCCAACGGCATCAGGAGAAAATTTTTGGATGACAGCGGTAATTTTATCTAAACGATCTACAAATTGTAATTCTTTATAAGCTGGATCTTTTACCATTTGAGGTGTATTGCATACATTAAATGTCATGTAGCGAAATGAATAGATTTCAGAATACATTTTTCCTAAGACTTAAATTTTAAATTAAAATCTAAAAGATAAATATTTATTTTAAAAGCTTATATCTTTAGAAATTCTAGTTCAACTTACTACACCAATAAAAGTTTATTAAATCTTAATGTTAATAACATATTATTTTTAAAAAATTAATCGGTTTTAACTATTTATGGATCCAGTTACAAACAATACTTTTAACGCTACTCATGAATTTAAACAATTAACTACTGGAAGACAGGTAGCAGTCATTGCGTTAACCTCACTTGTCGCTCTAGTGACTTTTGGAACATTAGCTGCGCTAACGTTTAAACATTTAGTTTTAAATTTTAAAGCCAAGCAAGATCCTAAGCCATTACTGGCTTCAAATATTCAACCAAATGATGAATCAAATAAGATCCCTACTTTTTCTTTAAACGTGGAAGGAATTACAGTTACTTTACCTATACATTATAAAGCTCGATTACTCGATTCTTCTGAATATTTTAAAACATTTTTTTCATCTAGATTTAGTAATTGCAAAAAAATAGTAGGGCCACAAGTAAAAAATCCTGAACAATTTGCTAATTCCTTTAAAGCTTTTTTAGAATATTGGATTGAGGGGAAAAAACCAGAATTTCATCAAGTAGAATCCTTTTATCAGCTTCAAGACTTTTTTGGAATTTCTTGTAACTTAAAACCAATCATTAATGAAGTTATCAAAACTTTAAATGAGCAATCTAAAAAATCCTACTATCCTTATGCTAAGCATGATTTAATGCACTTATTAGACACGGTTTTAGAATTTGAAAAAGTCGATGATTTGGATAAAACTAGCCAAGACATTTTGGTTCAGACCGCTATCCAAGAAAATAAAATTGAATATTTATCCAATCTTAAAGTTTTAAATTTAAATAATCATTCTATTAATGATAATGAGTTAATAAAGATATTAGATCAAAACCCAAGATTAGAACAATTAGATATAAGTAATTGTAAAGATCTAACTTCAAAAGGGTTTAAAGCAATTATTCGCCATCATTTAACTAATCGATCCTTGAAAGCTCTAACCCTATCTTTACCAAAAGATGATGAAAATTTAAGAAACGGCTTTAGTACCTTACATTTAGAAAAGCTTCTGATTTTAGATTAATAAAAAAGATTATAGGTAAAAAATGCATTGCCAAAACATAACCAAAGGGCAAGAAGAGTTAAATCAAAGTATTCAAACTATTGATTCATTTAACAACTTATATCTTCGATCTATTACAGCTTTACCCTTAATCGGAGAGCTTTTTGCAGCTCTTGTAGAAGCTAAATTGAGTGAAAAACTTTTCATTATTCAAAAACACTCCAAAGGTCCACACCACATTCTCCAAAAAAAAATTGAAATCATTCGATCTTATACCAAAGTTAATGGGGTAAATTTTGTTATTTCTTGTGCGATTATGATTTCTTTGTTTGTTGCCACCACATTTTTTAGCGGTGGGTTCGTTCAAGCTGCTTTAATAGCCTCTTGTATACTTTTTGGAATTATGAAAATGATTACTTTAATCTCTCTTATGAACATAGATTTAAAGTATAAAAAAATAGCTAATTCTTAAAAGATCTTTTAACTTTATCAGACTTAAAAATTTGAGATTATAGGAGTCTTAAAATGGGTGAGCCTCTAAATAGTTCTTTGCAAACAAATCATTTATATAGTTCTCCCAATGTTTTGTCTCCAGAAGATGAGCTTGAAGAATTAAATCGAAAAATTGGAGCATCTTTTAAGGCTGGAAAAGTAAAGGAAGCTTTTGAAACCCTAAAGGTTATAGAGGCAAAATTTAAGCCCAACACGTACACTCTAGTCCATTTGATAAATTATTATGCGAGACAAAAAAACGAAGAAAAATGTCTAGCTGTTTTTAATCGATTTAAAGAATTGTCTTTGCCATCAAATAATTATGTCTATAACACAATTATTGATTTGTATTTTAAATTGAATGAACCGCAAAAAGCGCTAGATTTTTTTCAAGATATGCAGAAGAAAAATCTTGAAGTTACCGTAAAGACCTATAATGTTTTAATAAATTATCACATTACTAAAAGAAACCTGGATGAGGCAAGAAATGTACTGGCTGAAATGGAGCAAAAAGGGATAAAACCAGATCACGTTACGTATTCAACCATTCTTAAATTTTATACCGATAAGCCTGAAGGCATACGCGATATCCTCAAGGAGATGAAAAACAAAGGGGTAAATCCTAATGTTTTTAATTATACGTTAGTAATAGACACTTTAGTCAAACACGCTGATCTTACAGCGGCTAAGCAATTATTTTTGGAAATGATAAAAGAAGGGGTGTTACCAACAGATATAACCTATCATACCCTCTTAAAAACTTATGTTGATCAAGAGGATATTGAAAATCTTTTGGAATTTAAAAAAGAAGTTATTGAACTTGGTTTAAAACCGACCGTTTCTTTTTACAATGGTTTATTGAAAATTTATGCTGATAGAGATGATCGAGATGGTATAGCAAATACGTTTTCCGAAATGGCAAAAGACGATGTTGAACCTAATGAAAATACCTATTCGATAGCTTTATACTATTGCTTAGATCGGGATGATCTCGATGGAATCCATAGCATCTTTGAAGAAATGGACAAATATAAAATCAATAAGACTATTTCTATCTACAACGCTATGATTGATTACTATCTAAAAGATCCAAATACTATTGAAAAAGCAGCTTTTTTAATAGAAGAAGTGAAAGAAAGGGGTTTGAGGTTTAATGATAAATTTCATCATTTACAATTTATCTTTGCCTTAAAAACAAACGATACTAAACGGTCTTTAGAACTTATTCCAAAACATGACTATGGTTATAAGCCTAAAGTCTTTTATTATAATCTGTTGTTAAAGCATTATGTCAAAAAAAAGAACTTAAGTGGAATAGAAAAAATAAAAAATTTATTGAAGGGAAAAGTTTTTAAGGCGGATGAGATTACCTATGGCATTTTGCTAAAACATTATCTTAAATCAAAAGAGATGATAGAGGCTAAAAAAATTAAAGATGAAATCCATAGATTACTAATACCGTTAAATTTTATCTTATACTCTTTGCTGTTAAAATATTATGTGGAAGAGGGGAATGAAGTAAAAGCTTTACATTTTATAGACAAAATGAAAAAAAATGGCTTTACACCGACTGTTAAAACCTATTCTAGCTTATTGCAACTCTATGTCATAAAAAAAGATGTGAAAAAAGCAAGGGAAGTTTTTAACGCAATGCAAAAAGAGGGAATTGAGCCTACCCATGCGACTTATGCAACATTACTTACATTATATGTAGAGTTGAATGATAAAATAAAAGCAGAAGAAACATTTAGTATCATTCAAAGAAATACAGCTTTACAAAGTACTGTGTCTTATAATGCTATGATTAGATATCATATAAAAAATAGTAACCTTAAAGCGGCTGAAAATTTGTATCAAGAAATGAATGCAGGTGAAATTAAACCTGATCACATCACCTATAAGTTATTGTTAGAAGAATACACTAAAAACAAATCTTTTGAAGTCGCGGAGCAATTTTACCGTCCTTTACTTCCAGGTAAGTTAGAATTTATAGATCTTCACGATATGTCTCACGTAGAGGCTTACATTTGCGTGAGGTTGATGTTGAAAGATCTAGAAAATCAAGAAAGTTATTCACTGCAATTGATTACGGGAAAAGGCACACATGGAACCAATGAGTTGTTTGCCATGAGAAATTATATCATCGGTATGCTAAAGCTTTATCACCCTCATCTTCAATATCGTATTGACACAAACGAAGGGCGTATGTTTATTGAAAAGAAGTAAAGGTTTAATTTCTTTGTAATTAAAAAAGCTTAAGTCAAACGAAGTTAATTATAAAAGCTTTACCTTTAGATTTTACCTCCCATAGCAACGATAATTTCTCTTTCTCCAATATGCTTTGTTTTCGCATGCATAGTAGTGAGATTGTTCAAAATCATTAAATCACCCTTTTTCCAACTCCTGCCTTCTTGGGATTCTTGTAGGATAGAATAAACGGCGCTAGCATCTTTTGGACTTATTTGTTGTCCGTCATCAAATTGCACATCAAACTGCAAGTGGCGAAATGTTGGGTACAAAAGAATTCTTGCGAGAATGTATTTTAACCATCCTCCACATAATTTAGGGCTTAACTTATCGTGGTGGATTTCGTTGCAAAAAAGAGTTTCCCCATTCACAGTAATAGTCCCTGGAATTCCTTTTCTTGTGACAACCAGCCAATCACCATCCCAAGAGCAAGTAAGTCCTTGTTTTTTACACTGAGCTTCTATTTCAAATTTGTCTTCAGTTCCAAAGCGTTTCAAGATGGTGGCGTGGGATGGATTGAGCCAGCTAATTAATTTTGCACGCCAACCGGTTCTTGGCAGATATCTTGAAGTGTAAGTTAAGTTAGTCTCTAAAAGTTTTTGCCATAAATTTGGTAGCAAAGTTTTAATTTTTGTTGTGACATCGTGAACGTTTCCCACGAGTGTTTGGCCAGTACCTCTTTTTGGAGGAGAAACACAAAAAAAAGAAATATACTTTGGCATCTCTTCACGATTGCCACCAGAAACTTCTTGATGAAGTCCTATTGTGTGAGAATTAGCGACAGCTGTCGATTTGTAAACTTGAGAGCTAACTTCATCTCGTGGTACATCTCCTTTGTAAGCTTGAGGTCTAAAACCAGTAATAGCTTCAAATGTTTTAGAGAAGTTATCTTTAATCAGATTAAAACCACTAAAAACAATTGCACCATATGCATCTATAGCTTTAGCTAATAGCATTTGATTATTTTGGGCCCAGTCTATCAAGTCTAGATTGCAATTTGGTGCTACAACGATTGGGGAGTGGGAACCTTCTTCATAAGTGCATTGGAATAAATGCGAAGGAAAAAATTCACTAGTAACTTGCATGAGACTTATACCAATTATAAATTTTTGAAAGTATAGAATATAAAAATTAAATTTTTTTAGGAAGAATTTTGAAAGGTGATTATTTTGTTATCAGACGTAAAATCCCTTTATGTCTCCTTAAAGATTAATTAATGAAAAAAAATTTTATTCTTTGCTTTTTCAAAATAGAGTATTGATGAATAATGTTTCTTTTCTACTGCAGGATTAGCAAAATCATATTTTTTCTTTGTAAAAGATTATTGGTTAAAATATTTAAAATTACTACACTCATAAAAATTTTATAATCTCAATTTGGAATTTATGTCGACAGCCACTTTGCCATTTTATTTATACACGATTGAGCATCGCATACCTTTTGATCATAAATATTTAAATGATTACTTCATGTGTTTTAAAATGCACTTCGGGGATGATCTTATTTTTAAACGCATGTTTATTGAAAGAGTACAATCTATTCTGTCTAACTTATCAGATAGTCAAGCCAAAACTTATCAATATAAAATGGAGCTTATACGTTTTCAAAATTTAGATCCGAAAGTTAGAGATTTTTTGAAAACTCTTATAGGATTAGAGATGAAAATTCTTCCAGCGGCTCTTAAAATAGGATTTGAGATACCAAGTAGCTTTGAAGATGATACTCTCTATTGGGAGTTACCTAAAAAGCGCATAAACCTTACAGATATAATGATACGATCCAAAAACATCAAATTTAATTCTCTTGTAATTGATCAAATGCAAGAGATGAGGATTAGAGGTGAATTGACTGATTTAACAATTCATTTAAAAACTGAAATTTTAAAAGTACATAAGTTAGTTTTGGGACTGAGTTCTCCAATTTTTAGAAAAATCTTCTCGAATAATATGAAAGAAAGTGTTGGGCATACAATAGACCTATCTTTTGAAAACGAAAACAACGTTAAATTACTTATAGACTTCATGTATAAAAATAGTATCGTATTAAATAATCCTACTCTATCTCAGTTTATTGAATTTATAAAGTTAACCCATCGATTTGAAGTAACAGATTTATTCGATCTCTGTGTGAAAAAATTATACAAGAGAATTTGTATAGAAAGTCTTTTTGAGATTTATGATTTTGCCTGTCTTTATGACAACAAAGTATTGCATGAGCTTTGCTTAAATTATTGTAAAAATGGACTTTTATTAGATTTTGAAATTAAAGAGCTTTTCGATAAAGCTAAAGAGTTAAACTTAAAAGAGATAGAGGAACTTCTAGAGAAAAGACTTAAAAAGTGAACGCTCTATCTAACTTTACCAAGATCCCAAAAAAATATTCAAAAAAAAGTTTATGGCAGAAAACTATGTATTAGTATCAGACATGTAATAATACTTTTTAAGTTCAATCAAATTTAAAGCCAATCCAACTCTTTTTCTAATGCAAATTTAGTAAAATAATAAGCTTCCTCTTTATCAAGCTTAGCTAAGTTGTCGTAAAAGAAATTATAGTAATCCATATGTTTTTCATGTCCACTTTTCCTCATAAATTCATAGATGATTTCAGCAAATTCCCTCTTTGCTACAAGTACGTTTACAGAATTAGCTATAGGTAAAGTTGTAGAAATCAAAATTGAATTGTAGATGTCTAAATAAATTTCAACAGCTACTTCTATACCTTTATTCACTCTTAAGTCTTCTAAAATAATAGAATGGACAAGATTATTTTTAATTAATTGATTATCTATAACAAATTTTTTGTATCGTTCGATTGGCAACAACCGGTAAACCGGTAAGATAAGACAGGTGCATAACTGATAGTTTTGATAGAAGATACTATTATGGATAAATTGTAATACAGGAATTTCATTAGGTGTTTGTGAAGGCAAATCACCAAATTCTCGAATAGCTTCTACTAAAGCTTGCTCTGTATTTAAAGCATTAATTGTTAATAATACTTTTTCAAAAAAGTGGGGTTGGTTGTAAGTTTGGTGCGTTTCAAATGTGTGAAAAAGTTCGACGATCTTTTCTAAATTAAGAGCTTTATTGTATGACGCTTCTAAAATTAAATGAATCCAATGCTTTTGTAAATCATTTGCATATATGGCACCATGCATTCCGTCTGAAATAACAATTTTAGCATTATCAATTAGCTTGATTTTTTTTATAAATAGTGCGCCTTCATCAAAACGATTAAGCTTTAGCAAAAAAAATACAGCCTGTTTCAAAGGCTCTAAGAAAGAATAATCATAAACTGTTTCATTAACTTTAAACAGTATAGTAATTAATTTAAGTTGTTGCTTAAAAGTTAACTTAACAAAAGAACTATAATGTAAAAGATTTCTAAACTTATAAACTTTTGATTCTTGCGTTTCATACAAATGGCAGAGGGTTTTTTCTATAAGCTTTTCTTCTAAATCTAAAAATTGAAGGAGTAAGCCATTTTCTTTGTCGTCTTCAGGTATGGTCAATAGTTTAATAATTGTGATACAGCTATGGGTTAGTTGTTCTTTTGAACCAAAACTTACTTTTATTTCTTCCATTAATGTTATTAGTTTAGCATAGGCATCTTCGTCTTCATAAAGTAAATTAAGTAAATCTAAACTAAAAATAGAATCACTTAACAAATTCGTAAAATAAGTGAATTGAGTTTTGAGAGTGCTATATAATGCTTCTTTATCTTTTGCATTATGTAGGCTTTTGGGAAATTGACTAATTGTTTTTTCTGTATCAAGAAGTAGTTCAGAGGTTACCGTATTTTCAAAAAAAGTATTAATAAGCTTGCTTATCTTGGCAATTATAATATTTTGTTCAAAAGAAAAGCTCGAAAAATACTTTCTTGTACAACAAAGGCTTGTTAAAGATCTATAATCTAATTCAGATCCAATTTTTGTATATAGATCATCACACAAGCTATTCATTTGTAAATCCATGTTTTTAGTATTAAAGAAAGAATTAAATAATTACTTATTAGAAATTATGCTTTATCAGACTTTGGCTTTTTTTGAGCCATTATAGTTGAAATATTATTTCTATAAAAAAATGCATTAATTTCAAATAAATGAGCTTGACACCTTTGAAAATTTGGCTCAAATTTCTTAAGGTCCCAATAAAATTCATCGAAATATTCAACATGTTTTGCATATGCATTTTCAACCATAAATATATAAATAGTTTCAGCAAATTCTCTTTTAGCTTTAAGAGTCTTTAAAAATAATTCGATAGGAAGATCTTGGGGAATTAAAATTGAATGATAGATATCTAAGTAGACTTCTAAAGCAAAATCAAGCCCTTTTTTAGCCATTAAGTCTTTTAAAATAATAGAATGGATTTTTCTTATTTTAATTAGCTGGTTATCTATAACAAATTGTTTATACTCTTCAATGGTAAAAAATTGGTAAACTGGCAAAAGAAAACAGCTGTACAGTTTATAAATTTGTTTAAAGTCTTGATCTGGCAAATTTTCCAATACAGAATTATTTATATCAGGTCTAAGAGATGGTAAATCCCCAAATTTTTGCAGGGCTAAACCTAGTTTCTCTTTGCCTCTTAAAATATTAATGACTAACAGTATTTTATCATAAAAAGGGGGCACTTGAGGTTCATTAAGTTGCTCAGATTCAATTGTTTTAAAGTAGTTAAAAAACTTTTCCCAGTCTACTTCTTCACTTAAGGATAATTTATTTATAACAAGCTTTATCCAATCATTTTGAAAATTGGTATCCCAGAACATTCCTTGGGGTATCTCAACTTCTGATAAATCTACAGATTTAAGTATCTGCAAAAAGGGGGCACATTCTTCATAGTAACCAGATTCAAGCACATAAAAGACCCCTTTTTTAAATTTATCTAATAAATCGTAATCTTTGTAGGTACAGTTCAAATTAAAAAATAATCTTATCAACTTTAATTGTTGCTTAATCGGTAAATGTATAAAATTATTTAACTCAAGAAGCCGGCTTATTTGATCAATTAATCTTGGATGCTTTTCTTCTAAATAATGAAGTGTTTGCTCAACAACTACCTCTTCTAATTGTATAAATCGCTTTAAATCAGAGATTTTAATAAGATAGCTTGCTATTGTTAAGATTTTGATTATAATGTCAAAACTATGAGAAAGGTGTTGTTTTGTTCCAAAATGGAATTTGATGTCATTCACAAATTTTTCAATTTCAGAATAATTCACTTTTATCTTTGTTAATAAAGATAATGAATTGAGTGCAAAAATAACTTCATTAATATAAATAGTTAATTGTGTAAGAGTGTCATTTAGAGTTAGATATAATTGTTTTTTATCTTGAGACTTATATAAAGCTTGGGGGAATATTTTAAATTTTTTCTCAACAATATCTTTTGATAGATAGTGATTTACTGAAGATAGGGATATGAAATCTTTAAGTAAATTTGCTATTTTATTTATGACAAGCCTTTGTTCAAAAGAAAAAGAAGAAAAAAACTTATTTGTACAAAATAAACTTTGTAAACTTCGAGTGTCTAAATTTAAGGCTATCGTTTGATAAATATCGCTAGATAAAGTATTCATAGTTATCAATTAGATGAATTATTTTATGTAGATTTATTAAATTTTAATTAATTAACAATTTAATTAGAACTATTATATTTTATATTAGCAGCAATTTCTTCTGAAGTAAGTGCGAAAAAACAACTATTTTTTGATTCATTAAGAGATCTATGTAGAAGTGGAATAAAAACCATTTTAATCCATTTATCGTACGCAAAAGATTCTAATTGGTATTTTTCCTCAATAGACGCTTCATTCATGACAATTTGAAACGCTTCATTTAAAACATATTGTATAAAATCAAAAAATACTTCTTTTGAAGAATGATATCTATATTGGATGGCTTCTCTATCTATTAAAAGTGAGGAGATTAGGTCCAAGAATTTTTTCAAAGGAGTTGGAATTTGTACCTTTGCTAGAAACTTGATCTCATTTGCTATCCTAATCAAATCGTCTGTATGAGGGTTATTCATATCTAACACTAGATGATAGCAAACATCGTGAAAATAAATTTGAAAACCTGGAGATCCCTTTTTATAGTCATGAACGTAAGGAACATCAAATAAAACGGAAGGAATGGATATGATTCTCGCGCCATTTAATAGTAGTTGATTATCTGGAGTGTAACCAAACATAAAATGATGCTTTGTAGCTTCCAATGTTGGATTACTGCAAGCCAAGCGACAGACATTTATGGATAGCATAGGGGGTAGTAATACTATTGTTCCCTTATTTTCTATTATGTTCTTATAACCTATTCTCCACGTCGTATCAAAATAAACTTTTTGTTCACAAGAGTAAGGTTTGTCCCGATCTTCTGTAAGGGAGAAGTCTTTAATGGAATATTCAATAGTTGTTCTTTTTAGACAGGAGATTTTATCTAAAGAGGAGAGAAAATCTTTTTGGGCCATACTCAATGTGTCTTGAGAGCATACATTTTTTAGAATGGGTTTGGGATAGTGGTTAATAGCAAATAGAGGATAGCCACTTTCTTCCAAATAATTGGCTCCATTTTGCTTAGTTAACATCCCAAATTCTATATTATCTACATTCTTTTTTTCTCTTTTCTCAACAATGGCATAAGATACTAAATGGATGATGAAAAGTTCTTCTTCATCTATGTGCTTTTCAAAATAAGCGATGATAGCTAAAAGGGCTAATTGTTGAGGTTTTTGTTCATATAATTCAAACCAATAATCTTTAGTAATATTCTCAAAAAAATCAGAATAAGTTTTAGTAAAATTGGCCTCTTGTAATAACTGTTTTAGTAATTGAAAGACATTTTTCTTTTCTTTTGTATATTGAAAGTAAGGATGATTGCAAAATTCATTTTCCGTTAATCCTTGATTATTAGGTAAAGTTAAGGAAGTTGTTTCTTGTGTATTTTGAGAATATAATAAACTATGAAAAAAGTTTGTAAATTGAATCATAAAAGCTTGTTTGCTATAAAAAAGAGAATTAATTTAATGGTTCTATTTAATTAAAGCAAACAGCTTTATACTAATTCTTAAATAGTATTAAAAATGCTTTCTAATATGCTATTTTTAAAACGATCTCTTTTTAAAGGAGAATCTTTAATGATAACATTTACAAAAAAATTGTATAGAGCTTGAGGATTAGAGCTCTTTAACCAATTTTCTAATAAAGCACTTTCTCTTTTAGTGTAGGTAGATTGACCATCTAAAAATTTTCCTTTAACTATAGTTAAAAGCTGTTCATCAGATAAATCTTCTTCTTTGTTGCAAAACCCCATTTCTAAATGGTAGAGTTTAGGATTTTTTTCGTACCCTTTTGCTTCCATTTTAGAGAGGAAAATTATTTTATCCTCTTCTATTAAAGCAAGTTTCATTGGAATCTTGAATTTTCCAAAAAAACGAAAGGTGTCTTTAGACAGATTATTTAAGTCTTTGTATTCCCAGTTAAATAAATGGGAGCTGATAGCAACATCTTTAAAGTAACTAGCGCAATCTTTGTATTCTTCAAACTGAGCAAAATAGCTACTTAACGAAAACACAGGGAACGGATCATTTTTTTTATAATTTGTAATGTAAGAAATATCAAATTCTTTGACTTCTTTATTTAAAGGTAAAGGGAAATTACTCAAAGTAGCAAAGGAATGGTTAGTGTGAACTGTGGCCACTTCGTTTTCCATTTCAGAAACCGATTCTTTTTGATTTTGTGTTTGTACTTCAACAATCTCATCACCAAGACCATCATTTTTACCACTATTTTGACTTAAGTGTTGCGGTAAAGCTCCTTCAAATTGTTTAATTATTTCCTCAACTTTTTGGAGGAAGAAATTTTTATCTAAGCCAAGTTTTTGGCACAATTCTGTGGAAAAGATTTTTTCGATTTGTCCAAGACATTGTCTTTTTTTAATTTTTATATATTCACTATTATCTTGTGTAAAAGCTAATTGGCCATAAAGCTCATGTGGTGTTTTGTGTCCACTTTTGAACCATAAATCGCCAAATTGCTGGATAAGTTCTTTTGTTTCGTTTTCGGTCAGATGAGGATCGAAAAGGATATTTAAGAAAATTTGTTGTGGTATATTATTTAATTGCTGTTCGAAACTTACTGTATTTTCTATTTCTTCTCGTCGTTTTTGATTGGCTATTACAAATTTGATGATATCGTTGAAAGTAACAGGCCCAACTTTTTTTAATTCTTGTAAAATGAGTGATTCGACTTCTTTAGAAATAATAAATTGCACTTGCTGATCTTGCCTTAGTCCTCTAAGTCTTCCAACAGCTTGCAAAAGATCGCGGAAAATCATATTTTTTCCAATAGTTACAAACCCTTTCGCAGTTGGTCCTTTAATATGGTTTGCCCCCTCGATTCGAGTTTGATCGATAAAATGTAAACTTTCTTGTTCATCTACCTTTTGTGTTTGCTTGATTTTTCCCTTTTGATTGTAGTAAACGACTGGTGTCTTAAACTGAGTGGCGAGTTTTTTAGCAAAAGCGTTTGGGTTAGTTTGGTCTTTACAATAACCACCAGCATCGATAATCATATCAGCTCCAACTTTTTGTTTTGCTAAGAGCTGTAACAATGACTGACTATTATGCTCAGAAGCTACTAAAACTTTTTGCTGCTTTCTCCATAAAGTCTCTAAGGTGAGTGTATCTGTTCCTTTTGTAGCCACTGGATTTAAATCAGCATGCATTGTTTTAGCATTCCAAAGAGTGCCTGTAAATCCAGAAAGGTTTCCTCCAAAAAGACTTACAAAATTAATCGCATTGCAAGCCAAAAGTTGATCTGATGTTTCAATTTTAGTAACGATCAAACTGGAAATAATTTCGCTTAACTGAGAAAAATTCCCGTTAATTGTTTGTTTAATCTGTGAATAATTCAGCTCGGTTAAATCAAATAAAGGGACATCCAAATCGCCAGTAATTAATTGAAACTTTTGCCAAGCATTAGTCTCAGTTAAGTCACCTTTAGATTGTTGCATTTCATAAAGAGCTTCTTGTTGAAGTTGTCTAATAAGTTCCTTAACATCTTGTACCCCAATCCCTTTTTTAAAGTAGTTTTGAAAAGTGTAGTTTGCCGTAATGGCTGCATTAGAAAATTGGGAATTAGGGGTTGGATTGCCTGCACTTTTGAAAGGAATAGCATATAAACCGGGCTTATTTGTCCCGTAATTTTCATCATAACTTCGTAGAAGAGTATCTCGTAAAAATACATTGGCTTCTTGACCGAGCAAAGCGACCATATTTTTTATATCATCTTCTAATTGATCGTAATACTCTTGTCCCTCTTGTATGTTTTTTCTTTCCAAATAGTTAATGAGTTTTGCCTTATCAATTGGTGATAAGTTCTTAATAAATGTAACAAATTTTTTCTCATGGAGAGAGCTTTTATCCGTTAAAGGTGTGTTCTCCATTCTTTGAATAAACTTTTGAATGAAAACTGTTTTAAATTCTGGATAATTAGCAAGGGTAAGTGTTGGCGCTTGTGTGTTGGGAGAGGGATCTGTTTCTATTAAAAACTGTTGTTTAATTTCCGCATCCTGGTAGATAGTGGAATAAATAGTTTGAATTAGCCACCGTTCGTCGTTTTGAAGCCCTGCGGTTTGATTTAAGCTAAAAATACGCTGCGTTAAAATTTGCAAAATTTTATCGATTTCATCCGCTAGGGGAGCATTTACTATAGCATCATTTTTAAACTTAAGTAGAATATTGCGCATAATACAAAATTCTTCATAAGTTTGTTTGTTACTAGTTTTAGAAAATTCCTGAATTTTCTCTAATGTTTTTAGGAAAAAATTTTGAAATGATCCGTTTGTTAAAATGATCGGTTCTTTATTTTGAGTAATTGTAGCTAACTGTTGCTCTAAAACTTTTAGATAGGACAAAGTAAATGGTGTATCTCTTTCGAATTGAAGAGTTTGAATGTTTTTTCCAAATGTATTTTTGAAAACATTTTGAGTATTTGTGCTAATAGCGTTTAGTAAGGAATCTGGTACGATACAACAGCTAAGCTTGCCACTCTTGGCTTTTATTAATAAAATTAACGGTAATAAAACAGACGTTTTACCAGCTCCCATTATCATTTGCTTAATGAGATTCTGACCTTCATCTTTAAAAAAGGCTTGTATATTTTCTTGTTGCTCTTCTCGTATTAACATATAAGAGAAATATTCAAAAACTAACGAGGAGGGACTTTTATGAGTTTCATAGTTTGGCTCAGTTAACAAAAAGTCGGCTAAGTTTTGTTTTTTATTTTTTAATGCCTCTAATCCTTTTTCTATTTGCTGCAATTGTATGGACTTAACTAAATAGAGATGGGTTTCTTGAAATAAAAAAGCTATATCGCGACTGTCTAAATCAGGATTATCTTTCAAAAGAAGGGACGGATCATTTTGTGCGAAGTATAAAAGAAATTTGTTAAAAGAGGTTTCAACAAATTTACCGGTTAAGGTTTTTGTCAATCTTTCATAAGATTTGCCAGGTTTAAATCGATTCAAAAGATTAACTAAATGACTTTTTTTATCTGTTAATTCTTTATTTAAGGTAGTTTGTTCTTGTGTTAGTTTCTTTTCCAATTCACTTTTGGATACCGATAAAGTATATTGTTTAGTCTCTTGTTCGAGAACACTTTTTTCATCTTGCAACCTCTGCCATTCTTTTTTTTCAGAAGGGTTTGTCAAAGTAGCTTTTTCTTTATCGATCCATTCACTAAATTTTTGAGTATTTTTTTTAGGTTTTGTTTTTACTTCTTTAAAAAAGGAAAGAAACTTTTGCTTTAAGGTTGGAATATTTGCTTTTTTAAGAGAAATTGGTTCAATTTTTTTATCAATACTAGTTGGATTTGTGCTTACAATTGTAGTTGTGCTAGCGATAGGAGATAAAAAATCTGGTTTTGGAAAACCTTCAGATTTAAAGAGACTTTTGGTTTGGTCTAAAACAGATTCAATGAAATTAATCTCATAAGGATTAAATTGAGGTGGAAATTTATCCGGTGCGTGCAAAACAGCAAATAAGATTATAGCTGCATTTCTTTCTCTTGGTTCTTGGTATTTACTAAATTTGATGGCATCTTGTAAGAATTGTTTTTCGTGGTCGTTTCCTTCTTTTGCCATTTTGTAATAGGTTGCAAAATGGTGATAAAAATTAGGTCTTGTGATGGATAAAGGAAAAGGGGGTCTGTTTTGATTTCTAACATTAAAAAAAGGTGATTCTATTTTATCAATATATTGTTCTATTACATGAGGTCTTTTAGGTTGTGTAATTGAGCCTTCAGATGATGGTTTTCCATGCAAATTTTTTAAGCGATTGTGCATTTTTTGAGAGGCCAGATCGCCAAGCATTGATATAACAAAAATTTCTTCTTCTTTTGTAAGGGGTAATAAAGTAAGGCGTGATAAACGATTTAAGTAAAATTTATAATTTTCAAAGGCTTGGTTTAAAACAGGTTTAATGGTTTTATTGTCGTAGTAAAAACCATTTTTTAAAAGCAGAAAGGAAGCGTAGTTTCTAATAGCAATGCTGTCAGATGATTGCTCTCCATTATAATCAGTTAAATTGGCAAGCTGAGTAAGAATAGCTTTTTCTTTTTCAGAATAAGCAGATAATTTTTGTCCGATTTTTTTTAAGAGATCAGTTGCAAAAATATAGTTTTGTCCAATGGCAGAGATTAAGGTTAGATATAGCGTATCTTCAAGATTTGAGGGAAGTTGTATAGAATTATCTTTAATAGGGAATAGGACATAGTTCTGTTGAGGATTTTCAATATTTTGGTTTTCTTGATTTAAAATATAATGAGGTGTTAACGATTCTGGTTTTTCAAGTTTAACAAACTTTTGTTTGGGAATAATAGCAAATCTTTCCCCTTGATCGTTCTTTAAAACCAAAAACGTTTTAAAACCACCTAATTCTTTCAAAGGTTCTTTCAAAGGAATTTCTAAAACGAAACCTGGATAATCACGACTTTCCCAGCCATTTTTAGTCTTTTTAAAAAGAATATTAAAACGAGGAATTTCTACCTCTAACTGTGATCCTTTTTTCCAAGATAATATGTAGTTTGGATCTTCAAAAGAAGTAAAGGGTTCAAAAGGGATTGTAAGCTGGTAATTGCGATCATTTGTTATTGATGAATTTTCATTAAGTGAAGTTTTAGCAAAAATTTTTCCACTTTTTCGGTCTACGAAATATGTTTTTTTAGAGGAAGGTTGGTAAAAAATCGAGTAATTTTCTGTAATAAACCTATTTCCGAGCGCACTTTTATAGGTAGGCAAAATAGTTTCATATTGGGAAACATTTTCAGATTTTAGAAAAGTTTTGCTATCGATATAAGTCAACCATTCTTTATCGAATAGTTGTTCAATATTAATTCCTTTTAAAGGATCAAAGCTGACTCTTGTTTTTCTTCCATGCTTGTCTGTAAACAAAAACTTGTTATCTTGCCATTGAGCTTCTTCTACACCGGTGTAGAGTTCTTTAAATATTTTTTGGGAAGTAATTTCATAAGGTATTGGATATTTAGAATTTGACAGATGGAGAAATTGAAGTGTTTGCAAGGAGAATTGTCCACTTTTAGAAGAAAAAGATTGTGTTTTGCTATTATATTTCCATTTTTCATAACTAAATTGGGGGATTAAATCTTTAGCAATTGCGTTTAAAGCCTCTTGATTTAAACCTTGACCTTGTCTCAAAAAATTTGAGAAGGTGGAATTGTATCGGATTTTTAAACGTCTTATTTGAAGATCTAATTGAGGATTATTTAAAGCGTTTGATATAGGCACATTTTGCAAATACGTTAACGCTTTGAGCATTTCCAATGTTTGATCATTTGTTAATTCCTCTTCTAGATTATAGTATTGAAGTAAGTGGTAGTAAATAAGAGCTTTTATTTCAGGTTTATGTTGCACTCTCGTTAACATGTCACGCAACAAATTCTCGTGGTCTTTCATAAAAGACTCATCGGGCAATGCAAGATGTAACCTTTTTGCTAAGGAAAGGCAAAAAATAGCTGGTTGATATAAGTGGTTTTTACTAAAAAACTGATAAGAATTTTCTAAAAAGGTAGCAAGTTTAGCTTTTACTAATGGGCTGCTTTCTTCGATCTCTTTTGTTATTAACAAATAGCTCAAATAAATTTGTTTCTCAATGTCTTGGATCGATTCTAAATGACCATTAAAATAGGCTAAAGTATCAAGAATTTTTACCTGTTCACCAACACCTAAGTGTGCTAATTCTTGGGTAGATTGATATTTCTTTAAATCCTCGCTTGTTTTGATTTCTGGTTCATTATTGCTAGCGTGATTAATATAAGAAAAAATTTCTTTTTCTGGTCCCTTACTTTTATGAATTAGGTTGTGAGCCTCTTGATGGTGTTTTTCAAAGGTTTGCAGTACGTTTTCACCGTTGTCGACCATATCAATGAAATCGGCTTTAACCTTAACCTGGTCGTCTGACCCCTCTAAAATATAGTGACATTCAAAGTATTCGTTATTAAAAGATTTTTGATAGATTAAATATTCATTATATAACAGTAAATAAGCATCACGTAATGCACCTATCCAGTGAGAAGAGGGAATCTCAGCAAAAAGCTTTGCATACATTTTACGAGGAGATGTTCCTCGAGTATTATCTTTAAAAGAGGGATTGGTTTTTAAAAACTCCTCTAAATATGGCTTCATTTGATCGATGTTTACTCTTTCCCATTTAACTTTACCGTTGTTGATATTCGGCATAAGATCTGTTTGAATGTTGTAAAAAGGATCTTGATTGATAAGTCTTAGTAAGGATGGATCAAAAAGATTGTTAAAATTAGTAAAAAAGTGACTTCTTTTTTTACTTTTTTCAGAAGAAAGTTCCATTAAATGTCTTTGTAAGGCTACTAGCTTAACGGATATTTGCATTTCTTCGATTGTTTTCAAAAAAGGATTTTGAGGTAAGTAAAAGCCTTGTGTGTAAATTTTTAAAACTTCTGTAATTTTTGGAATAATTTGAAGGGCTTTTGCTTGAATAGATTTATCATTTAGCTTTTCTTTATCTACATTTAAAAAATATCTCAAACAATCTTCGCTGTTTTCTGGAATTTTTTTAACCCATTCGTAAACCATTATATGAGCTAATTCTTTAGCCCCTTGATCTTTAACTTCTGTAAGTTTTTGGTGAAATGCATCAAAAGACATGTCATAAAGGTTATCCGGAAAAGTCACATCAGGTACATTTTGATGAAGCACTTCGTGAAATTGTACTACGTTTGCTCGAGGCAAACTTATTCCTTCAGAATTCGGATAAATGGGATTTGCTATTTGGGATTCTTCAACGATTTGATGGTAGCGCAATGAGTCATGTTTTTTTACCCATTCCTGAAGAGTTTTAATTTCCTTTTCGAAAGGTCTTAAAGTATATTTATGGCTTTCATCATATTTGCCCAGGTGTTTCAATGCTTTGGAAACAAAATACCAATCTTCTTTAGATGGAGGATTTAAGGAAAGAGCAAAGTCATAAAGAGTTTGAAGTAAAAAATGGCTTTTAAAATTATAAAATTCAGCCTTCATCTTATTTTTCAAATAACCAGCAAATGATTTCCAACTGCAATTTCCCATTCCTTGAACAAGTGAAAATAAGAGGCTTAAATCTTCTCCTTGTTCTTGACTAAAAGGTGTTGGCTCTAATTGAAAAAGTTCTCGTAAAGAGGTGTAGATATCTCTTTTATTGTAAGGTAGGTGGGTATCTCGAATGCCATCACCTTCTCTTGGGGGATGTTGAAGTTCATAAAGAATCTGAAAAAATTTTGGTGAAAAAAGAGTGTTAATATCAACATCTTCAAACTGTAGGAATGTAGCCTTCTCTTTATAGTTCACTTCTAGAAAATCGTGCTGTTCAGCCCCTTCACCATAATTATAAATTCTTAAAAGTACTTTCCCATTTGGTTGTAGTAGACATTCAAAGAAGATAGCATGGCCTCTTTCATCCATCCAGCCGCAAGGGATTAAAAGTTGTTTTTGTTCCAAAAAGAAATCTTTTAACTTATTAACGTCATCAGCAGAAAATAGTCTTCCATCAATTTCAGAAGCTTTTTTCAAAAGTTCGATGTGTTGATCGGTTAAACCAAAGCTTTGAAGTCCAATTTCTTTCCGTTTTGCAAAATATTTAACCAAATAATCGAGATAAACTTTTGATTGTCCCCCTTCATATTTCGAATTTTTCCCAAATTCACCAGCATGTAAATTGTATAAGGCGCGAAGCGATAAAGGCTCTAATCCTTCGACAAGGGTTTCTTCTATATGGGCTGGAAGAATTTCACTTCTAACAGAATCAGCTTTTCTAACCGCAGCGTTTTGTTCTACTTTCAGATCTAAAGGCTTAACATTTTTAAAAATAGTAAGCCAATCACGAACTGTAGAGGAGAATAATGCAAAACCAAAAGAAAAAATTGTAGAAACAAGGCCTGCTAAAAAGCGAGAGACTTTATAAGAGGTGGGGATTTCACTTAGAGGAACAATAGAAAACGAAGGCTGATCTATTTTATTCATAAAAATAAAAATGGTTTTATTTAATAATAAACCTGCCTTATTAATTTTCTGTTAAGTTAAAAAAAATGTTGGAAAGTTCAAGTGCTATTTAAGAATCAATTGAATATAAATTATTTAAGATGTTCTCATAATTAATTTTAGGATTATCAGACGTATTTGTGTTTTGGAAATATATGAACTAGTGAGAGTAACAAATAAATAGGCTTTCCTTATACTGAAAGACACATTTGTTGCTCTAAAAAAGGAGCACACATTGTTCCTGCGCACTCAGAATAATTTAAAAAAAACTAATGTATGACAATAACAAATATAGAGATTAGATGTTCTCTTCAAGTAGCTCTTTTGGGTGCAGTTACACCTAATTTAAGAGCCGTTGTTGCTGATCATAAAGATCGCAATATTGAACTATACTTTTATTATGAAACAAGTCCGTCTGATGATGAAGTGGATCTTTCTGACATAGTAGAAACAGAACTTTATTCAGATTTTTTAAATGTTTCGATAAAAACTTATAGGATTGTTTCACCTGTTACAGAAAAAATTCCAAGTTTCGGTCTTTGGGTTTATCGTCGCAGTGAATAAAAAAGATTATACACACACTTGCAAACAATAAAAGATCATCATTTCAAGGTGATTCAATAATTAAAAAATTATCAGACGTAATAAGCTTTTTTAGTTTATCCTTTTACTTTTATTTGATTTGCTAAATCGTGAAAGAAATTTCCATTCCATATTTCCAATCTTGTTTTATCAGATATAAAAGGGGAGACATCATTTTTTGCTAAATGCCAATCATGACCTAAAATAAATCTTATTTAGAGGCTATTGATACTTTAAATAAGTTTTCTACATATGTAATGAAAAAAAATATTTAATTATTTTTTAGAAATAGATAAGTTATTAAAAAATTTAATCTGGTTTAAATGTGAAGATCACTATCTATATCTTAATTCAATTTTTTTTCTTATTTGCAAAAATGGCTTTTGCTGAGCAAACTTTATGTTCTTGCTATGATTTTTATAATATATCTCGTATAGAATCTTATGTTTACGAATATAAAGAAACCGCAAGAAGAAAATTTTTAGATAGTTTACCTCCTTACAGAGAAAAATGGGAATCTAAATACCATTCAAAGTTTAAAGAACTTAATTCAAAGTTTTATCCTAAACCAAAACGCTTTCCCGAATTTTATCACAATATTTTGCTATACAGTCAACAAATAGATTTAGTTAAAGATTATCAATTACAAGCTGCGTATGAACAATACATGAAACCTGGATGGGCATATAGTAAGTCGGAAAAAAAGGTTAGAATAGAAAAGGAAAGAACTCGATTTATAAAATATGCTCAAGTATGTCAACAAAAACTTGAAGAATGTACAACTGAAATTATAAATGAATATATTAAACTATACGAAGCTTGTTTAAAAAAACACAATTGCTTTGCAACTTATCATGACTTTGGCTTACTCACTTATTTAAATAGAAATTTTGATAAGTCTCTTGATTTGCTTTATAAAATGATTGAGCAAGCTGAAAATTTAGGAGAATTGGAAAATATAGATGCAACAGTTTACCATAACTTAGGTTCTGTCTGCATTGAATCTATGATATATGATAAGGCTATAGATTATCTTACTAAATCTATAAAAAAAGATCCTGCGAATAAAAAAGTTTATTTTGACAGAGCTATAGCTTATTTTGAAACAGGTTCTTTTGATTTAGCTCTTGAAGATTATTTACTTAGTAATAAAGGTAACGAATTAACTAAGTCTACTTACGAAGCTACAATAGAATTTTCAAAGAGTTTATTTAAAAGTGTATGCCAAGGAGCTGCAGAAGCTACCTGTGATTTTGTGCCTTCTTTATGCAGTTCTGCTTTCGGTATATCTGAAACACTTTGGGCTATTAACCCTCTAAATCCTGAATCTTTAGAAAATGCTGGTTATTTTGCAAATGCTTGCTATGAAATGGCTGAAGTTATTGCTGATTATTATAAAAATGTGGATTGGGATACTCTTGAAAATTATGTCGATCAGATTAGAGATTTGTGTACTAACTTTAATAATCTAAACGAAGCTGAAAAAGCTGAATTAATAGGTTATACAATTGGTCGCTACGGAGTAGATCTTTTTGCCAGTGGTGCGTTTGTAAAAAGTATTTCGGCTTATAGAAATCTTTGTAATGCTAATAAGTTATGCACATTAGAATCAATGCTCGTTTCTAATAAAAATAAAGAAACTGTAATTTCCTCCTCACTAAAGCATGTCAAAGAAAGAGAGCAATTTTTTAAAAATGTAACAATTGAATGGGATAAGCAAAATAAACACATAATTGGCAAACATAATTATGTTGACGGTAAAAGTGTTTTTGAGCATCAACATCCTAATGATTTAATTAGCAAATTTGCTGGTAAAGGAAAACCTGCTAATAAAGAAATTCCAGGAAGTCATGGTTATAAAGAATTAGTTGACTTTGGAGAGCATATAGGTATATGGAAAGATATCGATGGTATTTATTCTTTACCAACAAAAAAAGGACATATTCATTACTCTAAAAAAGGGGCACACATTGTTCCTGCGCACCCAGAATAATTTAAAAAAAAACTAATGTATGACAATAACAAATATAGAGATTAGATGTTCCCTTCAAATAGCTCTTTTGGGGGCTGTTACACCCAATTTAAGGGCAGTCATTGCTAATCATAAAGATTATAATGTCGAGTTATATTTTTATTATGAAACAAGTCCGTCTGATGATGAAGTGGATCTTTCTGACATAGTAGAAACAGAAGTATATTCATATTTTAAAAAGGTCTTCGTAAAAACATATAGAATTGTTTCACCTGTTACGGAAAAAATTCCAAGTTTCGGTCTTTGGGTTTATCGACGCAGTGAATAAAAAAGATTATACATACCTTGCAAACTGTAAAAAATTATTGTCATTTGCAAGGTGATTCAATGATAAAAAATTATCAGACGTAATAAGCTTTTTTAGTTTAACCATTTATTTTTATCTGATTTGCTAAATCGTGAAAGAAATTTCCATTCCATATTTCCAATCTTGTTTTATCAGATATAAAAGGGGAGACATCATTTTTTGCTAAATGCCAATCTATTTCATCGATTTTTTTGTGCAATTTTTGTAGTAGTTCTTCTTTGCCAAAATTGTCTTTTATATCTAAATGATGAGTTTGAATCATTCGAGCTTTTAAGTGCTCTAAATTTAATGGAGTATTTCTTTGGACATACCAAATCACATCATACCAATCTCTTCCCTTTACTCTATTTTTCCAGCCACGACAAAGAGCTGCATGCATTTTTCCTGCGAATAAATCGCTCATAGAGTATGTATTTACATAAAATGGCAAAGGATTAAGAATTAATTTACTTTCATAGGGTAAATGAACAGCTGGTGGATCAGTATCTATTTCGAGTTTAATTTGAATTTTTTGTTCTGGATTGATTCCTTTTACACTGTCTTTATCTTTAATGGTAAGTAATAAAGAAAGAGTGTTTGCCTTTAAAAAAGCCGATATTATACCTGTTTCTATCGTTTTGTTTTTAACAGATACTAATAAATCAAAACCCAAGGCTTTTAATTCTTTATGCATCCCATCTATAAATGGGGAGAAATCAAATTCATTATTTGGATTTATAAGAGAAAAATCTAGATCTTCACTATATCTATCTAATCCATATAAAATTCTTAAGGCTGTGCCCCCATAAAAAACGGCATGCTCAAAAAAATGGTGTCTTGCTAATCCAAGCAAAGCTGTCTGTTGTAAAATTTCTCTAATTTTGTCGACAGCAGAAATGTTTGGTTCGTTATGAGCTTCTAACATTTTTTTTACTACTGGATGGAAAGTCATATCATTCCTACAAGTTCTATAAAGTTATCTACTGAACGACTTTTATAAACCTTAGCTATCTGTTCTAAAAGTTTTTTATCCAGTTGAGTAATTGCTTCTTCGTCCATTCTTTGAGAAAGGAGTAATTCATCTTTTAGTTCGTATTTATTCAAACCTTTGCAGGTTTTAGATATGGTATCGATAATAGCTTTTTCAGGTGTTGCAATAAAAAAACTGCCTATAAAGTCACTGTTTTTTTTTTGTGTAATTCCAACATCATAGCATTTTTCTGATAAGGCATGATAAGCAAAATCACCAATAGATGTTTTGAACAATTTATTGCGACCAAGTGTCATACTACTAATTGTGTAAACCTTTTCTGGAATCATTCCATAAAAAGATAAAGCCCATTCTAGACTTACATAAGATGGTCCATATAGTAAATTGGCGACCAGTTCATAGGGTATAGTTGTACCAGCTTCTGTTTCAATTTTATCTCTTATGAGAAAAAAGCCATTTTTTAACCGAATTAATTCCCCATTTATAACTTTACGACGTATGTATTCTCTAGGTTTTTTATACTCTTGTAGAAGAACAAGTAAGGTTTGCGTGTCTACATAAGGCGTTTTAATTTTTTTTAAGACATCTTTCATTTTACGCATCCAAAATGTTAAACCTTACCTTAACATAAATCCTATTTTTTCCAAAATTCCTAATTAAAAGGGGAAAAATAGAGCCATTTAAATAAATTAAAACCAGAATTCCTATAAAAAGTGGGAATTTTAGCATAAATCAATAGATAAATAATAGTTATCAGACGTAGAGTGTCTATATCTAAATAGAGTAAAATTATAGTTCCTTTAAGCAGAATTAAAATAAAACTTAAACAATCTTCACAAAGTTAAATTAAAATTTTTCTTTTTTAACTTAGGAGAGTTATGTCATCAATACAATTAAATGACAGTAATAAGGTTTATTATACAGTTGTTCAAGATAGGGTAGTGGCAGTTGATAAAAAGCCAAAAGAAGGTGTAGTTAAAACACTTGAAAATTTACTAAACGTTGCAAAGAAAAATTTTAAGAATCCCATTATTTTAGCAGACATTCAAGAAAAAGCTGAATTAATGGTCGAAAGATATAATACAAATAAAACAGAAAACAAAAGAGGGTTTTTATCCTTCTTTAAAAATAATGAAAGCAAAAAGGTCTCGGAAATTTATCAAAATATACTTAATGTTGTACCTAATTCTATTGATCGATTGACAAAAGAAATAAATCAACTTAAGACTAACATTAAAATCCTAGAAGGAAGGCTAAAAGAAAGTAAAGAGAAGATCAACTATTACAAAAGTCTTATTAATAAGTTATTCTTAGAAAATGGAGATAAGGAATTAATCGGCAAATATCAAACAAATATTGTTAACTATAATTTAGACATTATCGATACTGAAAAAAAAATAAAGACATTGAAACAAAATAAAGAGCAATTAGAAAGTGAAAAAGATTTGCTTTTGCAAGATACAAAAGAAAGGCTTTCGAAAGAACTTCAATATCAAAATACATTGCACAGCTTAAGTGTTGATAGTCTTGAACTACTAAAAGATGTTGAAATAGAAGAAATGAAAGATTTGAATGATGATGAAAAAAAACTTCTTGAATATATTCAAAGTCAAATAATCAGTACGGAAAAAACAATCGAAGAAACTTCCCAAACAATTGCTACCATAAAAAATACATTGGCTAAAGATTCCTAATATAGTTAAGGTTCTAAAATAATAATCTACTTAGAACCTTATATTTCAAAGGGAGATGTAGAAAAGTAGATAAAATTGTATTACGATGCATATGCTGTCCAGCATGAATATATTAAAGATTTAGACATCTTATAAATTTGTTGAAATTTGCCTGAAGTCGTCAAGAAATTTACGCCTTCAAATTAATATAGTAAAACCATTTCTTACCTTTGATAGAGTAGATCCAGTGTAAATAATAAATTTGAAATTCGAATAGCTTAATAGAAGTTGCCAACTACAAAAGGAATGAATAATTCCGCTTAATGCATATTTAAATCAAATCTTTAGAAATCCAATTGTAATATCAAATAAATACAATTTTGTTTGAATATGAATAACCAATATAAATATAAGGTTATTTAGCAACATAATGTACATTATCGGACCTTATTAACTACAGGTCCTAACGTGCATATTTTTATATATAACCTTTTGTATTAATAAATATTTGCTGCAAAAAGTTACATTGCGTTTACCACTAACGATTTGAGATCATCTTTAAACCTAATGATATTAAGAATGTTTCTATTCCAAGAATCATCCATCCAATTCTATACCCTCCAAGTACAAAACCTAGAGTAATAGGCGTAGCAAAAATTGCAATAGCTAATAAAACAATGGCACATGCCTTTGTTATCAATTTACATTTTTTTGCTATGATCTCGTATTCCATTTTTATGTTATTGATTGTTAATAGATTTACTCTATTTCTTAAATCTTCATCACTATTAACAGTAAAGCGAGTTAAATTATTATTAATTTCACTTTGCAATTTGTCGAGCTTTTTAGTAACAATGGCATTTACAGTATGCCCAATACCTGGAATATAAGAAATTCCTTTTAAAAATGAACTGTTTAGAAATGGCGAAATAGTTATGGTACTCATGTCTTCCTTGTGAAATATTATTTATTGATATGTACAATAAACTATACAACTATAGAGAATATCCTCTCCTAGCTTAAAAAGCTTAATATAAATATACTTTTTCAATTAATTGGATCAGACATGTGTTTTTTGTATTTTTACCTGTCATCAAATTCTAGACTTAGAATTGTATGGAGAAAGCCTTATATAAATTTTTACACCGATTGGTTTAGTTTCAGTTGTTTAAAACACTTTTAAATATTAAAGTTTAAAAAAATCAAAATTAAAGAAATTTTGCCAATGGGTATACAATTGTCTTCATCGCAAATATCTCAGTTTCAAAAATCTAATCTTTTAACACAATGCAGTAATAAAATAGCCACTATTGGCAATACTAGTCTTAAAAAAATTGAGCCAATCTTACTATCTGCAACTTTAGGATTTATTGTCGGTAAACTGACAGGTACTTCCATTGCAAAATGCACTCTGCAATGTTTATTATCTAGAGTAATTTTTACATGGATCTCCAAACCAATAAAGAAATTTGTCCAAGAAAATTCCGAATTAGATGAACAAGGTACACCCAATAAAAAAGGTCAAAATTTTCTTTTCCTAACTATTAAAATTATAGAAGTTGCCCTCTCTATATTTATTATAAATAAATTTGGAACCCAAGTTTTAGAAAAAATAAAATTACTTTTACCTAGGCTTTTAAGTAATCAATTAAAAGCATCAGATAAAGCCTTAAGATCTACTTATAGTAAATCTATTTGTTTTGCGGCTTCTCTAGTTGGTCAATTTTCATGCCAAAACTTTCGATTATTGAACATTTTTAATGCCTTGTTGACAATTCCAAAGCACTAAATTTGCCAAATGGCAAAATGGTATCTATTAATGGTTTTTGCAAACATTCTTTATTTACAGATGCTTCTGAAAAAAAAGAAGTTTTTTTTCAACTTCTAAACTATATTAATTCAAATGGTTTTCATAGAGATTATCAAAGTTTTTTAGTAGATATTAAAACCGAAAATTGGTTTCAAAGGTACCAAAGTACCCCGTATATATTAGCTTATTTATCTATAATCGCTTTTTTTTCAAATGACATAGATCAAGAAGAGCTTTTCATAGCTAATCTCGTAGCCTATGGATTCAAAGAGAGGAAATCTAAATCGATTACACTAAAAGTCGGTACTTTAAATAGCGAAAATGCGACTCGTTTATTAGTTGATCGAAATTTCCCTATTTTTACGAAGAATTTTTACGATTTTCAAGTTGAGATTAATCCCAGCTTCGATGAAGCAGTCGAAAATATCTTTGAAAAAGATAAAGACAATTTTATTTTTGACATAATAGAAGGAAATTTTACTCAATTAAAAAATATAAATGATAGCTATATAAAAGATGGGATAAGTCATAGTGTAGACTTTACTACCATGGAGAGACAATTTTTAGACTTTAAGAAAAAGAATACTCCGCCCTTTTTAACTAATCTTAAAACTTATAGCAAGTTAAAAAGAGAACGAGATAAATTCATAAGTACTTTATCTTTCTTATCTTCAATAAAGCGAACTTACATCACTTATACCTTAAAATCTATCAATAAAGACTTAGAAAATATTTCTGAATCTAAAGAATATACCAAGGAGAAAGCCTTTTATTTTGAAGATAAGATTTGCGCTGGAATAAAAACAAATTTAGATAGTTCAACTGAAATAATTCTACTATTACCAAGATTTGTTATAGAATTTTCAAAAAGTGCAACAAATAATTTATGCCATGAACATAGCGATCATTGCTATAAGTTTGGTTTTTCTGAAAATAAATCTTATCTTTTTAAAGGCATTAGATCTATTTCTATCCCATCTCCCCTATTTGCTTTTCCTCATCCTCATGATTTGACAATAGGATCTGCAGGATTTCAGGCGTATTATCGTGATCTATATTATCATATTTCATTTGATATCAACAACCCGCATATCAATATTATGTGTCGTTTAGCAACACTCATCCAATCTATTGCTGTTAAGGAAAAAGACATATTTACCAAAAAAACATTATTTTTGTTTGCATCAAAATTAGCAAATAGAAAAGTGTTATATCAATCAGGAAATCAAAATGAAACTTTTCTTAACTTTATTAACAGCTCTTTTTACGATGCTTTTTGCGAAATTCAAGAGGAGTTTTACTATTCAGATAATGAATTTGTCAATTCACAAGATCACAGTAATTCAACTTCTCCCTTTCCTGAATCATTTGTAAATTGGTTATGGAACACATTAACTTTAGAAGAAAAAAAGTATTTAAAAATAGATAATGAAGATATTTTAAAAGATTTTATAAAGTATTAAATATTTCCAGATTCATTTTAAAAATACTCTTTTACGTCTGATAACTATTTACAATGCAAGCAAATCAATTTTTTTAAAATTAAAACAATGAATTGCTTAAGCGTGATGTCTTTTTGCATTATTAATATTTATTTTTATTTAAACTTTAGACAGTAATATTATAAGTATACTTCATCATTAAAAACTAGTTTAAGGTAATTTTATGTCTTTTAAACCTGATTTAATACAAGGATTAGAAATACAATTAGGTCAATTGTCAATTGATAATCAAAAAGCTCCATTGAAAGAGCTAACTGCTATTCCCGTAACATTAATTAGAGAAAATTTTGAGAATTTTAAAGTAAGTGAAAATCCTAAACAGATAAAACTTAGCAAAGAATTTTTAGATAATTGGATGATAGTTGAGGTTGTTGAAAAATGGCGTAAACCAACCTCAAAAGAATTCAATTTTCAAAACGATTTTGAATTAATGAAAATATAAAAAAAAGCTTAATACATTTTTAGTTTCTTAGTATTAAATAATTTATTATATAATTAAAATCTCTATTAATTTATTTAGATTAACTTATATACTCTTCCATTCTATAAAACTAAGCTGTATTATTAAAATGGATACTTCATCTCAATTTTCTTTTAATTCATTACCTATTGAAACTGTATCTCATATAGTTTCCTATTTACCTAATAATGAATTTGATTGTTTCTTGGTTGAAAAAAGAATTTTAGATTTAGCTAGAGGAGTTTTTAATAATAATAATCCCTTTTTATTTAGTGTTTTAGAGACTTTTAATAGACCTCTTTTTACAGATTCATCATTTTATGAAAAGCTCAGAGAACATTTTACCAAAAATGTTTTCATCAATTATGAATCCTTGTCACATTCAAAGAATACTATAGATAAAAAAATAAGAAAAAAATACGCTAAAAAAGTTGCATTTCTTGACTTAGCTTTAATTGCATCCGCTGAAAGAAATCAAAAAGAAAATTTAACCGAACTGTTAAAATGTCCTTCTTTAAACCCCTCATGTATTAATTTAGCATTTTTTAAAGCTTTAGATAAAAAATCTTATTTAGCTGCAAATTGTTTATTGAAAGAAATAAGATTAAACTATTTTGCTTTTAATCATTTATTTTTTAAAACTTTAGTTCCTTTTGATGAAACAATAAATTTCACTAAGTTAGGTTGGAAATATTCTTTTAACTTGATAATTTCTACGAATGAACAAAATGATTTAATATTCGCCTTTCTAGACAAAACTCGTGGGATTTATGAAAGAGTAATAGTCGATTCAATCAACGAAAATAATTCTAAAACATTGGATGAGAATGCGGATTTAGAAAATTTAATCGATGCAGAATATATAAATGTAAACTTAAAATTAAAAGATTTGGAACAAGACATAAAAGATAAAATAGCAAAAGAAGCTATAGAAAATTCTTCATCTAGACTTTTTTTTGGAAAAACTTATGAAGAAATTTACAATTACAAATTAGAAAATTATCAGCACCCAAATACAACTCAAACTATTAAAAACATAGGAATAACCGAAAAAACAATTCTTGCTCACGTCGAATTACTTTGCCAACCCAGCAATATAAAAATAAAAGTTTTTTGCCACATTTTAGAGGAACTGCTTCAATATTTTTACGAGACCATCAAACTGGATGATTCAGCCATTTGTTCTTTTACTCCCTATACCATCGCAGACATACTAAAATTTCATACTAAAGAAAACAAAATAATTTTAAATACTCATTCATATACTTGTAAATTTTTGTATTCATTTTTTAAAAATTTGATTAGGAAAGATTATTTTTATTGTATTGATTTTTTAAAAAAGAGAAATTTTACAGAAAAGTTTTTAGAAAGTACTATAGTTTATAATGATCTTTCTTTTGTTAAGCAGCTAGTACTAGATTATAGTTTTGAATACATTACCCTTATTAACAATGCAGTAAAATTTAATAATTTAGAAATTTTAAAGTTTTTATTGACGCAACCTCAGGCAAAAAACACTATATTGTTAAATAAATTACGTGAAATAGCAAAAAAATTATGCTTTGTGGATATTGAAAGTTGTCTCTCATCAAAAATTGCTGATAATCTTAATAAGGTAGATTTTTCTCCGTCCTCCAATCATTAGGCAAACCATTTCTACAATTTTTTTACATTTGTTATTCGTAAACTTTTTTAATTTATGACTTATGTGAAATTAATTTAAACTTTACGTCTGATAAAATCAAAAAAAACAGTCTCTGTGTATCCTAGAAGTTGAGTTCAGAAATAAATTTTTATGTAATTTGAATTTTCTAATGATAATTTTTTTTAAATTACTGTGATTAAGACTGAGAAAATTACATAGAGAACGCTTTGATGAAAGAATCACTTAAAAAATATTGGAATTTATACTTAGCGCTTATATTACTAATTTTAGGAATGTTTTTTTACGGCAGATCTTATGGAAATGAGCACTACAATCACAATTCTGAATGCAACGCCCTACTTTTTCCAAGTCCCCTCTTGTTACATAACAAATGCAAATAATGAGTTAAAGTTTTGTTTACGATAGTAGCAAGACAGTTGCACTAAATCTTATTTAATAGGTAAAAGACAAACTTGCTACAATGAAGCAAAAAGAAGATGTTGGAGCTATCAAACCTTTAGATAAATACTACGTCTGATAATTCAAATTTTAGATTTAAGTTTTTTAGTAAAAACAAAAAATTCTTCCGATTATTCAAAATAATATCTATATTGCCTAGCTATATCAATTAAAAATTTGCAAAAGTCAAATTGAAATTATAAATAAACAAATTTAATTAAGGAAAATATGTCTAAACTAATGAAAAACTTTGCAGTTCTTTGTGTTACACTTACATCATTCTCTTTTTGCTTTCATAAACTCAATGCAAATGAAACAAAAATAACAGATAAGCAATTAATTAAAGTTTACGTGAATCCAAAAAACCTAGTGACGCAAGAAAATATCCTATTAATTTGTGAAGGTAATCACTTATTACATGTTAACACCATTCACCAGGACTCCTCAGGCATTTATTATTACAGAGCAGGACTCTATGGTTACTGTCCCAACGGTCACCCTTACAACATAGATGGTGGCTGTCTTGGTTATAACTGTCCATACAATTAACAATTTTTAACTATGAAAATTTTTTGCAAATTATTCTGTTTTTTATTTATTTTTAAATTTTTTACCACTTTTTCCATTCAAGCAAAAGAAGAAAATTTGCCTGAATGGAAAAGTCTATTTCTGCAAATGGATGAAGAAGAAAAAACTTATCTCGAGTCTTTATTCAAAACAATGTTTGTTAATTCAGAAGGTGGCTTTGTACTATTTGGCTCTAAACCTATGTGTATGGAAGGAATTTTTTCAAATGTCAATAATAGAATTTCTTGGCTTGGAGCTAGAAATCATAGAAGATCTGTTGATTTAAAACTTGGTTTTCAAGTTTGGGATAAATATTTTAGCAACATCAACTCTAATAAGTTAGTAATTTGCTGTAAAAACAAGCCTCATTCGATCTATGTAAATTGGATCCATTTAGTTTTCGTCAATCCCAAAAAAATAACTGAGGTTGTAAATAAAAACTTATCTCTATTTCGTTATATATTAGGTCCAAAGCTAACAGCCTCTTCTTTTCTTAACTATATAATAGATAAAGATCAGGATATTCCCTTAGATTATACTTTATCAGGTTTACTACTGGGATTTGGTTTAGAAAACTCCTTATACTATCGTCGTTTAGAACTTATTGAATCTAGTAAAATCCAATGTAGGGAACAAGCTCCTCTAAAAAGTAAATTTATGCGATTGAATATTGAAGATCCTTATCAAGGAATTTATTTAGGTTTTGATAAAGAAGCAGAAAGAGAGCTTAGCCCCTCTTTTAGTTATAAAAATTTAGCAGAAGAATACAAATTCCTTTTGAAAGAAAAGAAAAGCTCTCTTCAATTTAATTCTAAAATTCCTTTATTTGCCATATATGATTTGGATGAAGAAACTATTCATCTAATTGAAAATTATATACACGATCAAAAAAAAATTGAAAATCTTCTTAGCGAATCTAATTTTTTAGAAAAAACCTTGGAACTTATTTTTGAATGACTAATCTTATCAATACTTTCATCTTAGCATCATTCCTGATTATCAATAATTTTCAGCTTATGTTTGCAGAAACACAACTCTCCCCTGCAAGAGTTATTTGCGATCACATAAAAAAAACTGTTGATGTACCGGTTGACAATTATATGAATGCTTTTATTGAAGGAATTATAGCTTATGATGAAAAAGTAGCAATTGATCTAAGATTAATTGACGTGGAAAGGGCAAAAATTTCATTAGATAATTTAGAAGCTTCTGAAAAATGGCTACAAAAAATGGCAAAGACAGATGGTTGCCAAATTATTATCCCTCAAAAATTATTTTATAAAGTTCTTAAAGAAGGAAACGGAAAAAGTGTATCTATAGAAAATGGGAATATAATTGCCAATTATTATCTATCCTATTTAGATAGTTTTTTTCCTTTTTGCTCTGAAGTAAAAGGAGATTTAGATTTATCTCAAGTTATACCTGGCATGGCTCATGGCATACTTAACATGCAAGAAGGAGAAATTAGAGAAATCTATATTCATCCTTGCTATGTATATGGCAATTCAAACTATTTCGAACCTAATAAAGCATTAAAAATAACCATAGAACTATTAAACGTTTTACCTAAAAAAACAAATATTCCTCCCCTGGAAGCTTACTCTTTTGAATCTTCTTTGATATCTTCAAAAGAATATGAAGAAATCATGACAAAAAATTCTTTTTGTAAAGGTTGTAAGTTATGGGATTATTTACGATTTGGTTACAAAATGTTTGATAAAGAAGAAATAATTGATTGCTTAAGAAAAAAAGAGCCTCTTTTAGAAGATTCATTTGAATTAGATAATTATGTAAATCAAATTCATTGGAAAATATATCACCAAAAAATTGTAGATGAATATAAAAATGCCGATTCTTTTTTAGATAATTTAACTAAACAAACAAATATTTTTTGCATCGAAAAAGGCTTTATATATTGCACAACAAGCTTAAATACAAACTTACAAAATAAAAATAATATCAAAATAAAATGGGAAATCAAGAATAAGGAAGGTAAAATTTTACAAAAAGAAAGAGTAGAAGTTATTTCAACAGATTTGGCCATGAAAGGACTAGCTAAAAGTTTGAACTATTTGGTTCCTAATCAACCTTCTACATTATATATCCATCCGAGCTTGGCATATCCAGATGTCGATAGCATACTTGGAGATACTTTGTTAGTTGTCAATCTTACCATAATAGAAGAATAGTAGGATTTTTTATAATTTATCAACAATGATAAATTTTCTTTTAATCTTAGGTTAACTTTTCACTTCACTTATAAATAAGGTAAACTCATCTTATTACGTCTGATAAAATAAATTGATAACCAAGTCGAATCATGTAATCTATGTATTCATTTAAATTGAGTTCAGAAATAAGTGTTTATACTATTTTATTTTCTTTTTGAGATCATTTAGCTATTTCTTTAGTGTTGATTATATTTTCCAAACTTATATTGATTGTCCTAACTAAACATTGATTATCAATCTAACGAAAAAAAATTACTAATAATTTGAAAATCATTTTTGAAATATTAATAAATTTTTTTTTGAAAACCTTTTAAGAAACAAATTTTATGCGTTATCTTGAAATAGATTCTATATAAGTTTTATACTTGAGAAAATTACATAAAAAAGGCTTTGATGAAAGAATCATTTAAAAAATACTGGAATTTATACTTAGCATTTATATTGCTAATTTTAGGAATGTTTTTTTACGGCAGATCTTATGGATTTGAGCCATACGCTTATAATTATGAAGGTAAGGTATACTTTTTCGAACACCCTCTTGCTATACAAAATAAGTAAAATACTTTACATCTGATAAGTTTTAGAGATTTAATCGTAAATTAGCAGCATTTGCATTAAAATTTTACTTTTGCTTTATATATCCTTTCTTGACTTTCTAAGTTTTGGTAATATTGATCTATTTTATTATTTATCGGTAGTTTATGTTTAGTATTCAAAATGGATCGTCTTCTGAAATTTTAAACTGCATTGCAGATCAATTGGATAGTCTTGTTTTGCCAATTGGTAAAACAATCACTAAAACACAGTTTTGTGAAGATTCTTTATTTATTCATACACTGGAAAAGCAGAATGTTTTTGTACAATTACAAAAATTTATCTGTTCTAATACTTTTGCTAAAGATTATCAAACCTTTTTAACTGATATTAAAACAGACTATTGGTTTACTCGGTATGAGACTAATCCTCATCAATTAGCTTATTTAGCTTTGATAGCTTTTTTTTGTGAAGCAATTGACCAAGAAGAACTTTTTATTGCTAATATTGTCTCTTACGGTTTTTATGAAAAAATCTCTACTACAAATTTGGTTAATCTAAATGTAGGATTACTAAATAACACAAATGCAGCTATTTTTTTATGTAATAGCAATTTTCCACTATTTGCCAAAGAAGGTGCAGTCACGTTACTAACAAATTTTAAATCAATTGAAGATTTAAAAAATGAACAAGCTAAATTCATAAATGATCTATCTTTGCTATCTCCATTAAAAAGAACTTATGTTGAATATACATTAACTCCTTTTACTAAAGATGAGTCTAGCCCTTTTGGAAGAAGGTATTCACTATTAGAACAGGCTTTATATTTAGACAATAATTGTAATATTGGAATTAAAGATGTTTCAGACAATTTAGGTACAATTGTTTTATTATCTCCCTATTTAAGTATTACACTTGCTAAAAATGCAACAGCTAACCTTTGTCGCAACTTCAGGGACCATCATTACATGTTTGGGTTTTCTAAAAACGATGATCCACTCTTTAAAGGTATCAGAATCATTTCAATCCCCTCCCCTTTATTTTATGTTCCCTATATTGAAGAATGTATGAAAGGATCTCCAGGATTTCAAGTATATCATCATGACATCAATTATCACATAATACTAGATATGAATAATCCCCATATTGATATCTTCTGTCATTTAGCAGCTACTGTTCAGTCTCTTGCAGCAATAGAGAATAATCCTATTTTAAAACAATTTTTTCTTGAATTAGCTTTTAATATTGTTGATAGAGAAGCACATGAGTATACTTTTCTGCCATCTGAAAAAGCTTTTATCACTTTTTTAAATAAAGCATATTCTTTCTTGATTGAAGTACATACGGCACGATTTATAAATGAATGTATGGTTAAATCAAAAATCTTCGAATTTCCTCCCTTAAACTCATTTAGTAACTGGTTATGGAATATTTTAACCGATGAAGAAAAAGTACGATTAAAAATCAGTTGCGAAGAATCAATAAATGAAAGTCTACGTTAGTAAAAGTGTTAAGTCCTATTTAGGCAATTAAGAGCATATAAAAATCCTTTACGTCTGATAAAAACATTATATTCTTATTTCAGGGTAATTTATAATTCTTTAAAATCTTTGATGTTTTGAACTTTTCTATTTAGGCAATCAATGTTTACAATTCAGCAAATAACACCTACCGACAACCTATCCCCCATAGCTAACGAGTTTGACATGCTAATTTTACCAAATGGCAAAAAAATTTCGAAAACTGATTTTTGTGAACATTCTTTATTTACTAACACTAAAGAAAAGGAAACTGTTTTTTTACAATTACAGATGTATTTGAGCACAAGCGATTTTGCTAAAGACTATCAAACCTTTTTAACTGATATTAACACAGACTTTTGGTTTAATCGTTATGCAACTAGTCCTCATCAATTAGCTTATTTAGCTTTGATAGCTTTTTTTTCTGAAGCAATTGACCAAGAAGAACTTTTTATTACTAATATTGTCGCTTATGGCTATTACGAAAAGCTATTTACTACTAATTTAGTTCACGTGAATGTGGGCATACTTAATTGCCACAATATTGCTACTTTTTTAGCGAATAGTAACTATCCCCTTTTTGCAAAAGAAGGCTTTAGCAATATTTTGTTAAATCTAAAGTCACCAGAAGAATTAAAACACGAGCAGACTAAATTGATAGATGACTTACCTTTGCTCTCTCCTCTAAAACGAACTTACATTGAATACACCCAAACGCCTTTTGAAAAATGTGAATGCAACCTGCTACGAAATGAGTATTCATCATTAGAACAAGTTTTATACTTTGAGAGAAATTGGAAGATTGGAATCAAAAATGTAACAAATAACCAGGGGACAGTAGTTTTATTGTCTCCTGATTTAAGTATTAGACTTGCCAAAAGCGCCACAAATAGTATCTGTCGTGAAGCTAATGATCATCACTATATGTTCGGGTTTTCGGACAATGACACTTCATTGTATAATGGAATTAGGATTATCTCTATTCCTTCCCCTTTATTTTACCTTCCCTACCCAGACGAATGTAACAAAGGTTCCCCAGGTTTTCAAATGTATCACCATGACATACTTTATCATGTTGTTACAGATATGAATAATCCTCACATTGATATTTACTGTCGCCTAGGAACTATTATTCGATCTCTTGCAACTTCAGAAAAAAATGCAGATATGAAACATTTTTTTTGTGAATTTGCCTTTAATTTAGTTGATAGAGAAGTATTGCAATATATTCATATGACACCTGAAAGAGCCTTCTTAACTTTCTTAAATCAAGAATTTTCTTCAATGATCGAGTTATATAGGGCACAATTTTTTTATGGATGTAACAGAGATTCAAAAATCTTCGAATTTCCTATCTTAAACTCATTTAGTAACTGGTTATGGAATAATTTAACGGAAGAAGAAAAAATTAGATTAAAAATAACGAGTGAAGAGTCGATTAATGAAAGTTTACAAAATGGAATCATTACGTCTGATAAAGAATTGAATTAACTTTACAATTATAAACAATTTTTTTGGTTATGTTACCAAATTATTTGGGGGGAATAATAGAAGTTGACAAATGTTTTTTAACTTCTAATTCTTCCCACCACTTTTCAATTTTTAAGTTAAAATGTAAAATCAAAAGACTCAAAAGTCCTACTGCTATTGCGTTTATGTAAGAGTAGTTGGTCTCACTTAGCAAACAAAAAAATTACGTCTGATAACTATTTACACCTTTAACGATCAACTTTATATTTCCCCAAGCAGCATATATAATATATTTTTCCGTTCATATTTTTTTGCTAGAAGAATTGCTTCCCTTTTATCTAGCGTTGAATTAACTCTTTCATCGGAAAGTAAAAGCTTGACTACAGCATAGTGACCTTTTTCTATCGCCCAAAAGATCGCTCTATTCTTATTAGCACTGGGATCTACACGTTTATCTTTGAGTAGAAATTCTACCACATCAAAGCTGCCATTGCCTGCTGCTAAATGTATAGCCTCATTATTATTTGCACTAGGATCGACTCTATTATCTTTAAGTATTAGTTTAATGACATCAATACGATTGTAAATTGAGGATAGGTCAAGAGCTTTATTATTATTAGCGCTCGGATCGAAACTTTCATATTGCATTAAAAGTTCAAACGCTTTTGCAAAACCCAATTGCGCTGCCGTATAAGTTGCGGCATTGGGATCGACTCTTTTGTCATCAAGCAAAATTTTAATTAAGTCAATGTTACAGCATTGAAGAGCTTCTTCAAGAACTTTATTTCCATTAACGCTAGGATCAATTCTTTTATCTAATAACAACAGTTTAGCCATTTTATAACGGCCAGCTCTTATAGCTAATACAAGCGCTTCATTTTTAGAAGCACCAGGGTTTACTCTTTGATCTTTTAGTAAAACTTCTACAACATCAATGTCGTTATTTTCAGCAGCGGAAAGAATAGGTTCATCATTGTTAGCGCTAGGATCTACTCTCTCATCTTTAAGCAAAAGTTCAACAACTTCTTTACACCCAAGCCTAGCAGCTATTCGAATAGCATAATTAAAATCCGCACTAGGATCAACTTTGTCATCTTGAAGTAATAGTTCAACTACTACTTTATACCCAAGCCTAGCAGCTTGTTGAAGAGTATAAGTTAAATCTGCACTAGGATCTAATCTTTTATGGTCTAGTAAAAGCTTTACGACTTCAACCTGTCCCTTAGAAGCTGACAACAGAATTGCAAAATTATCATTTTGTGCAGGATCAAATTTTAAAACTTCTAAAAAATACCTAACGATTGGCAAATAACCAAAAGAGAGAGAATTTTCCCAAACTTCTTCCGCTTGAATAACTTTGATTTTCTTGAATAGTTCATTTGCTTTATCCATTTCATTTAAAGCTAAAAGCCAATAATAAGAATAAATGTTAGGGGCAAAATTTACATTTTTAAGTAAATAAAAGAAGGATTCACTACTATTTTCTCTTAAAATCGCTGAAAATAACTCACTACATAGTTCTTTGGAAATATACTGAAATTCTAAAGGTGAAAATATTTTTTTGTTAATCTTACCTTGATTTTTTGCCTCCTTAAAGAAAGCAAACTTTATATTCAAAGAATATTCATCAGTGTAACTTTTCTTTAAAGCAAATTGAAAAATTTCTGTTATAGCGGGATATAAAGCTTTAGCTGCCAATGTGTAATTTCTTATTAATGGTGATTTACCTCGACATTTCATCTTATTAGAAAAATTAAATTTAACACCCAAAAATAATATATACGACTGTATTTCAGTCGGTAAATTCAAAAAATTGGGGAAAGAATTGAGGCTATTACTTATGTACATGATTTTATATTTGAAAAAATTAGAGCTAATATTAATTAAAGTCTTAATATGTATCAAAATAATTATTTATCGAAATTATATTTGTTTATTAATTAGAAATTTAAAAACTAAAAAAATAAAATAATATAGAAGTTTTGCCACATCTTTCATTAGCTCAATCTAACATTTTATGACTTTATACTTGTTTTTCACTCTATGATTTCATACAGTATTCTAAAATTTCAATAAAATGTCGGTTAAAAATGGAATGTAATGCAAATCAACTTATCTCAATACAATTAACAAACGAATATTGCAACGCTACAGGTTATTCTTTAGATCATGTAACAGAAAAATTAAAAAAATTAAATTCTGAACAGATTCAAAATTTGCAGAATATAAATATAGGTAATCTTAACGATAAAGTCATTCATTCTATCAAAGATAGAACAGCTAACTCCCTATACATTGATTTGGCATATTTAGTAGCCTGTGAAAAAAATGAATCCCTAGCTGCAAAAATTTCAGTATCCCCTAAATTACATTATTGCGTTGTGCAGTACAATTTAGAAAAACAAAAAAAAACGAATAGCAAACTTGTAGATGAAATATTTGTAAAAAATGTTAATTCAATCCCCTTAAACCAAAGTCAAGACTGCGTTAACACTATTGACAAAATATACGGATATAACAAAAACTCCTGGTTGTAAGGGTAATGTTATTCTTTGAAATAGAAAAAAACACAAAGTTTAAATAGGTAAATTAAATGGCATCTCTTACAAAGACTGACTCATCCATTGACGATAGTATTTTTATCCAAACTAATTCAAAAGAAATATTTTGTCATCACATAATGAAGTTAATCCAAAACCCGCCTAAATGGATTTCCGTTTGCGATGCTGCTGAAAAAGTTTTAGCAGGTATAGAAAGATCTGTAGCCAACCCTCCTTCCTGGGGTTCGACTCATAGTTTAATTGGGAAAGCTTACTTTAGCCCAAATGTTAAAAAGTGCTCTAATTTAGAGGAAAATTCAGTATCGTTTGTCCCTTTAAAAATTACATTCGAATGTAATCACAAAACACACCTATTTGAAGTATCAATAAAAAAATATAATAATGAACCAGATCTTTCATTAGACAACTTTTCAAATAGGAAAGATAAAAAAGAAAAAAAGTACTATGAATTTCAATACTTAGACAATTGGAATGTTTCAACTTCTTACCAAGGACCTTTAGATACAAATAGCGTTGAAAAACTTCCTGTTGTATTTCAAGATTTTGCCAAAGATGCAATAAAAGAGATGGCAAAAAAAGATATAACTGTAGATATGAAAATTTTATCGAATGAAACTGTGAATTTTCTTGTAAGTGAAAACATAGACGAGGCTTTAATAAAGCACCAAATGTTTTTCTACAGAGAAAGGCTAGTCTTACTTAAGAAGTAATTATACAAGTGATGTATTAGAATGAAGAATAGCAATTAATTCTTCATTCTCTACAAGAGTTGCATCTTTAATAATGCTCAGAAGGATCAACTCCATCATCGCGTAAAAGATTTTTTACAATTTCTAAATGATTATCTTTTACAGCTTCTCTTAAGGCCGCATTAGAATTCAAACTAGGATCAAATCTCGATTCATTAAGAAGATAATTTACTATATCTGCATTTCCTACTTTTGCAGCTAATGTCAAAATATTACAACTGTGCTCAGTTGGATCTATTTGGCAAAGCAATAACTTTAAAATTTCAAGCTGATTTGTTTGAATAGAATTTGTTAAAGCCTTAAAATGAACCTTTTTTTTAAATCTTTTATTTTCTAGCAAAAATTTTACTATCTTTAGTCGACCATTAAGAATAGCCTCATTTAGTGCCAAATTATAAGCCACAGCATCTACTCTTTCATCAGCGAGTATAAGCTCTAAGACATTTATATGACCTTTTTTGACAGCACTTCGAATAGCGTAATTATCCTCATCACAAGGATCTACTCTTTTATCAGCAAGTAAAAGTTTTACCACTTCATCTTGACCATTTTCCGCTGCTGATCGAATAGCATTATTTTTTTTAGGTGCTGGATTTATTCTTATAACTTGTAACATAATATTTGCTATTTGAGAATATCCATTAGCAACAGCAAATCGAATGACAATATCATTTAAGATATATGTTTGGCTTAAACTAGGATTGATCTTTTTGACTTCCATAAAATATTTCACAATCTGCGCGAAGCCATTACTACATGCATTTTCCCAGATATCTAACTCTTCTTTACCCCTTTGAATCTTACTAACTAAATCTTTCATTACTTTGAATTTATTAGGCGTGAAGCCATTACTACATGCATTTCCCCGATATCTAACTTTTCTTTTTCTTTTTTACTAATAAAATCATTGATTTCTTTGAATTTTTTTGGCGTGAAGTCACTATATTCATTTTCACTGATATTCAAGTCCTCTTCTGTATTTTGTATTTTATTTAATAAGACGTCCGCTTCCTTTAATTTATTTAAAGCTAAAAGCCAATAATAGGCATACAAATCAGGTGTAAAATTTTTATTGTTCAGTAAAGAGTTGAAAGCTTCTACATTATCTTCCTTTAAAATCTTTGGATATAGCAAGCTACATTCATCTTTGGAAAGATGCTCTAACTCTGTCTTTGTAAATATTCTTGTATCGATTTTGTCTTTATTTTCTAAACTTTTATAAAGAGCAAATTTTATGTTGAAGGAATGTTTATCTATATATTCTAGCTTAATTGTATAACAAAAAACATTATCAATAGCTAAATGTAAAGCTTTAGCTGTTTTCGTAAAATTTTTTACAAGTGGGGATTTTGCAGAAAATGCGCCCTTATTTGAATTGCTTTGCTTTGGCAAATTAGTTACAACACTTAAAAAAATTATACGTGACTGAATTTCAAGTGGTAACTTCAAAAAATTTGGAAAAAAATTATTCGTTACTAATAAACTATGCCCACTATTTACATCCATTACTTATCTCAGATACTAAAAAAAATATCATAAAGATTTGAATTTATAAAAAGAAGCAATAAAACGTTCATTATTTACTTAAGCAATATTATCTTTGCATTTTCTCACATGATTTTCAAGAAGCTCTTTTATATCTCTATAACCTTTAAGACTCGCTTTTAAAAGCGCTTGGTTAACATTAATACAAGTTTCAAATCTATCATCCAATAAAAAAATCTCTACGATTTCTATATGACCATTTTCAACAGCGATAATAAAAGCATCGTTAATGTATAAGTAGTTGTTAAAATTTAAGCTTTTATCTGCCACAAAAAGTCTTATCACATCAATATAGCCATTTTTGGCAGCTAACTTAATGGCAGAATCTAATCTTGGACCTACCTTTACTTTTATATTTTCAAGAAGAAGAGACACAATTTCAGTATCGCCATTATGAGCGGCATCTATTATGGCTTGATTAGCATTGTCACTAGGATCGACTTTTTCGTGTTTAAGAAGATGTTTTACAACACCCTTGAATCCTTTCATAACAGCTATTCGAAAGAGGCTTCTCAAACATATCTCTTTAATTTCATAAAAGAATTCAACAATAATCCTTTATTCGAAGAGCTAAAAAAGCATTTTACTTCTAATATTTTTATCGATTATAGGCCCGTCCAATTATTTTTTGAGCAAAATGAAATTGTAGATAAACTATTTGAAAAAATCAAAAATCCATTATGTATGGATTTAGCCTTATTACTTTCTTTAAATAATCAAAATGATTATTTATTCAGTTATATTTTAAACTCGCCTAAACTATCCCCTTTTGCTCTAAATTTTGCAACTTTAGAAGTTGTTAAAACCAAAAGATATTCGATAGCCAAATGTTTATTAAATGATATCCGAGTAAATCTCTTTGCATTTGATTTCGCATTGTTTAAATATTTTTATCCGAATGATTTCAATTCTACTATGTTCTTGGAATATGACTTCAATATAAATGCATTAAAAATAAATATTTCTACTCAGATGAATAGTATTGATCAAAAGGATTTTGAACATGAAAATTTAGAAAATTTATTTCTAGAAAAAATTCAGCCAATTTTCGCTTTGAGCTATTTGAAATATAAAAATGTAAATAAATATACCGTTAATTGCACAGTCGACAATAGTATTATCCAAATTTCATTTAATGAAGTTTTTTCTATAGAAAAGTTTATTTCTTCATTTAAATTAACATTTATTAATTTGGCAAAGAAAAACACTTTTAAAAGAGATCTAATTATCAATATAGAAAAATTAACTCTTTCCAGAAATAAAGATTGTATGAAACTTTGCCAAAACCTTTTCTTAAGCATAATTTTTAATGGAAATACCCTTGTAGGATATTGTTACGAAAAAATGTGCCAAAACGAAAATGTTTCTAAAGAATTAGTAAAGTGCTTGTTAAACAATTTAAGCACTATTTTAAAAAATTTAAGCTCAGCTTCAATAGGTGAAGAAAGTACAAGAAATTTCACCTGTATATTTGATAAAGCTATTTCATATTCAAAAAAACATTTTAAGTCTACTTTTTACAGATCATCTATTTTTGATAGAAACAATTTATTAGAATTGATTGATCTTATTGAAGAGGAAAAAAATGAGAATTTACAATCCTTAATTTCATTTTGTTGTGAATACACACTTACATCCTTAGATAACTATCCATTTGATAAATTTTTTTTTACAAATGCTTTTTTTAATAGTTTTTTTTGGGATAAATTTATTAAATTTCTTATAGAAAAAGATAATCTAAATAACTTTCATACCTTTTTAGAACGCTTTCCAGAAGCTTTTGTTTACAAATATTTTTTAGAAGTTACAGTTGAATTAAAAAGTGTTTCTGTACTTAGGTTTTTATTGAATCCTATCGAATTTAAAGAAGCAAATAACATTTTAAATATTTATAATGCTTTAAAATTAGCAAAGTCATTAAAGCATGAAGTATGTGAAAAAATATTACAAATGCGCATTGATGTTTTGAAAAATAATGTTAGAGAATTTTCTCTTTCGAAATAAAGAAATTAGTAATTTGCTTCCTTTAGCTCTTAAATTAGTTAAAAAATGTTTAATAGATCTTAATTATTTTTAACACTTACTGTTAAATTTATTCGATGTGAATAAAAAATAGGATAAATATAACTATCGATGGTATGAGCATTTTCATAAATGGATTTTGAAGTTTCGAAATTTAACTCTTTCCACTTATTAGATTCAAATGGAAGGCAAACTCTTTTAATTTTTTTAATACATAAATTTCCCGTCTCATCTGTTTCTCCTGAAACCTCAAAAACTGCACGCATAGCTAAAGGTAAAGAAGTTCTTGGAGAAGAATGACCATCCAACATTTCCTCTTTTGCAAAGGATAAAGCTTGTTCGATATTAGAAAAAATGTCACATGTTTTTTATCTACCAATGACATTAATAAGGTTGAATTATTATACTCGTTTTTTCTACCTTGAAAAAACCACCCTGGAAAAGGTAAGATCGCTCCTACAACAAACATAAAATCCCTCATTACAGCTTTTATTCTTTAATCAATTTATTATAAAGGATTTATAATAATATATATATTATAAATCCTTTATAATCCTCTTTAATGCTCATTTATAAATGTAAGCTTTTCTTCAAACTTATGCTTTTGTTACAAATCATGTCTTTTAAAAATATAGGGAATATCATTTATAAATTATGATGAAATTGATTGAGCATACAAGAACAGCTTCTTATTATAGAAAATAACTAACATTAATAACTCACGTTTTTTAATGGTTGAAGTATTCTTGTAGCATTTCTTAAATAAATTTAATAAATTATATTCCTCACTAAAAAAAATTTTAAGGATTAATATGGATTATCAAGTAATAAAAGTATTACCCTCTCATTTAACAAAATCCTATTGCGATGCTACAGGCTATTCTATTTCTCAAATCGATAAAAAATTGGAAAAATTAAGTTTAGAAAACTTTCAAAATCTTCAACAAATTAAGTCACCAAGCCTTAGTGATAAAATTTGTAAATCGATCACAGACTTAAATACTAGCTCTTTCTATGTTGATTTGGCTTTTTTAGAAGCTTGTGAAAATAATAAATTTTTAGCTCTTCATATCTTAAAATCGCCTAAATTGCATACTTGCATCTTGAGGTATAGCTTAGCAAAATTTAAAGAAACTGATGCAAAATTTGCAGAACAATTGTTAAATGAAGTCCAATTTGAGAATAAAAGACAAACGAGGATTTTGGTAAAAGATATGTCAGTAAAGGATATCTTGAATTATCCAGGAATGCAAGATTCAGATTCCGATGAATGGGGGGCTGGTGGCTGGTGGTCTTAAGAACTTAAAATTAAAAAATGTCATTTGGAAGGAAAGAAACCAAGGTAAAATATTTTATATTTCATAAAAAGATTTAATTTTTAAATGCTTGTAAAAGAGAAAAAATAAAAAGGATTTTTTTGGTAAAAGCTTAAAATTTTCCAATTAAAGTGTATTTTAATTTTTTTCTCCTATAAACTTCATTCTCTTCTAAATTTGGATCAATTCTATTATCTGCCTTAATTAGTGTTACTATTGCATCATGGCCCCTGCAAAATGCTGCAATAAGTGCTTCGTTATCCCTTTCAGTGGGGTCAACTCTATTGTCAAGTAAAAGAATTCTTACAATTTCTGTATGACCATTTTCAGAAGCTTTACGAAAAGCAGCGTTATTACGATCGCTGGGATCAACTCTTTTATCTGCAAGTAAAAGTCTCACAATATCAGTATAACCATTCTCACAAGCATTTACAATTGCTTGATTGAAATCATCACTTGGATCAACTTTGTCATAAGTAAGCAAAAGTTTTACAACTTCAGTGTGACCATTTTTCGCCGCTAACTGAATGGCAAAATTAAATACTTCACTTGGATCAACTCTTTTATCTACTAGTAAAAGTTTTACCACTTCAAGATAACCATTTTTTGCAGCAAGTCGAACTGCTTTATTTTTATCTGCACTTGGATCAACGTTGTCATAAGTAAGTAAAAGTTTTACAATATCAATGTGGCCATTCTTCGCTGCCTTTTGTAGAGCAGAATCAAAATTTACAACACTTGCATCAGGGTTTACTCTTTCACCAGCAATAAAGAGTTTTACTACTTCAAACTGACCATTTGCAGCGGCCAATTGAGCGGCCAATTGAACGACACAATTATTACCTACTGCTTGATTTACTTTTTCATTAGAAAGTAAAAACTTTACCACATCAATGTGTCCTTTTGCGGCAGCTTCACAAAAAGCTATTCTTAAGCCTCTGATACAATAGTCACTGGGATCAAATCTGTTATCTAGAAGAAGGAGTCTTACAACTTCTGTATGGCCTTCCTCAACAGCAAGGACAATGAAACAATTATCATTTTGGAAGGAATCTACTCTCTCATCAGATAGTAAGAACTTTACTACTTCAACCTGTCCCTTAGAAACAGACAACCGAATAGCAAAATTATCTTCTTGTGCAGGATCAATTTTTTTTACTTCAACAAAATATTTTACTATCTGTGTAAAACCAGCATTTTCCCAAACCCTCAAGTCCTCATATTTGTTTTGAATTTTACTAAAAACCTCATTCGCTTCATCCAATTTATTTAAATATAAAAGCCAGTAATAGACATATAGATCTGGTACAAAATTTTTATTGTTCAGTAAAGAATTGAAAGCTTCTACATTATCTTCTCTTAAAATCTTTGGAAATAACAAGCTACATTCTTCTTTCGAAAGATGCTCTAACTCTGTCTTTGTAAATATTCTTGTATCGATTTTGTCTGTATTTTCTATACTATTATATAGAGCTAATTTTATATCGAAGGAATACCTATCGATATACTCTTGCTTAATTGTATAATGAAAAATCTCATCTATGGCTGGATGTAAAGCTTTAGCGGCTAAAGTATCTTTGCTGTTTAAGTCAAATTTCATCATATCCTTTTACACCCAATTTTAACCAAATAGAATCTTTAGACATGCTTTTGGTGGGCAAAAGATATAGATATAAATTTTATAAAAAGTAGAAAAATTTTAATGAGAGATGTGATACCGTTTGCATTCTCAAAAAAGCTATTATTGTTATCCCGAAAAGCAAATTTTTTGTAATTGTTCATCCTGTTGTAAAAAAGGAAGAGATCGCAAAGCAAAATCTTAAGCTTAGCAATATGCATTTTAAAACTTGAAACATTCAAAAAATTATCAAAAAAAGGGATTTATTTTTAAATACTCTTCAATTAACTGCTTAACCCTTACATTTTTTTTTGTAATAAATTCAAGCGATTTTAAAAAAACTTTAGGATAATGAGCGTTTTTTTCTTCTATCGAAGCATATTTATAACCACTAAATTGCATGTCAACTAATCGATTGAACGACTTTTTTAAAGCAGTTTTAAACTCTCGGTTTTGCGGCAGGTTGTCTAATGCATGTATTTTTTCTTTAAGATATGTAGCAAGTTTAGAAAACCATAAACGATGATGTTTCGGAATATTTCCCATTTGATCTAAATGAAATAAGTCATGTAACCAAAGAGAGGGATTAATAAGAGGCTTATCTAAATCGCGTATTTGATTAAAACTAACAGTTTTAAAGTTATCTGCTTCTAAAGTATGTCCAGCAGCTTTAGTGCTTATTTGAAAGGGACGATCACCCGTTTGTAAGCACTCAGCTAAAAGTTTTGAAGAAAAGTCGCCAAGGCAAGGTACAGGCTTTGCATAATCTGATCCATACAATGCTTCCAAGCAATTTTTTAAAAGAGTAAAAGAGGGAATAATCCAATGGTTTTTATTTGGAAAAAGAAAAACACCAAAGGTTTTGATCAATTGCAATAGTCTAGCTGTCTCATAATTTGTGGTGAAATCCTTTTCATTGAGTTCTAAAACAATGACATAGTGCTCTGAAAGCTCTTTTGCTTGTTGATTTAACTCAATAGCTTTTGCAATAGTGTCTTTCTTGCTATCAAAATCTCCATGAAAAAACGGACGAATAGCCATTTCATCACTTTTAAATATTTTGATTTTTTCAACGGTCGGATCGTAAACATTTACTACGCTCCAAGCCAAGCATAAAGATACAAATTGATTAAGCGTAATTTGCTCATTGATGTACGCTTTTAGGGCATAATTTGTACACTCAGAATCTTTAAGCAAATTTAAATAGGCTTGAGGATTGTACTGATTTAGAACCATTGCTGTTTCGAGCATTTTTTCACTTTCAACACTCATTACCGCTTCTAAACTATTAGGATACAAACGTCTATTCTTAAACGAGTAAAGATTTTTTAGTAAAAAGTTTAGCTCTTGATTTTCTACGATCCACTTAGGCACTTCTACAACATCCGGAACATCTATATGCAGTTGATGCCATGCACCTTTAATTTTTTTTAAACATTCTTCTTCTAGTGCCATTTTGTATAACTTGGAAATTACAGAACGAGAAAAAAATTCATAATGATTACGAATTAATTGATAGAAATCATTTTCTTTAGTTCGTTCTAAATTCATTAAATTAAAAAATTCACTCAAGCTATCTCTTGGCAAGTGTATTAAAGAATTTCGACATCTTAAAAAAAATGAAAAAGTTTTTTCATCGCAAAAAATAATTTTCCACAAATATTTATCTTGTAAAGGGTCTTGAAGTTTACTATCCCTCATACCAAACAGGGCTAATTCAACCATTTTTCTTGGTTTTACTTTTGTCCAATACCAATTGTTATTAATTGGCTCGTTTCTCATTAAAAAAAATACATTTTGTATAATTTCAAAAATTGGCTCTGGAAATATATTTTTTATTTTTAATGCATTGAAAAAACTGTGTGGTGATCTAAAAAGGCGATTCAGTAGAATGGATAAATCTTTTATTAATAAAATAACCAGTTCTTTTGTTAAAAAATGTTTATCTGAAGAATAACACTTAATCAATTTATTTATTTGTGATTCTGTCCACTCCCTAACTTTTTTTAGAAAAATATGGTTATGATTATTTTTCGAAACAATATTCTTTAGTAAGTCGATTGTGAAAGTAAACTCTTCAAGAATATTTTTTTTTTCAAGCGTTTCTTCATCTTGTCCTCTTTCGAGAATAAACAAAATTTCTTCTGTTGAAAGATGTTTGTGTGGTAAGAAAGGACCAAAATTATATGAAACTTCTCTATAACTGCTATTAGTTAAGTGGATTGATTCTGGATTAGGGCTATAAGCTAAGTTGTACTCACCTCTAGATTTTGAAATATCCATAGGATTGTAATCTGATACTTCACCTGTTCTTGAGTCTATTGAAAGGCTTTTTCCATCAAAGGAACCTAAAATATCTTCCGAAGCTATTTCCATAGGCAAATCTTCTCTTTGCCACATCCAATTTTTTATGGCTTCGATAATAGGCTCTGACATTCCTTTAATACCACCTCTTAAGTGAAGTTGAATGGGAGCAGTAATTTTTTCCTTAACTAGCTTTTCAATATTAGAGAAAATTAACCCACTAGATTCTGTCACTTCTACTGCGTTATAAAAATGAACAATAAAAGCTATTTTATTTGTGGCATCATATCCACCTAAAGCGACACAGGACGCACATCCAAAGGTAGCAACGATAGGTTTTTTGTCTGTTGCTATTGTAAATGAAGCTTCTTTTTGCAGTGTTTCTGCGATTTCTTCTCCACTAAATTTCCTTCTACTAGTGGATATCTGAGATAAATTTCTTGTGGAGTAATAGCTTGTGGGGTCATTGAATTGTGTAAAAGTCTCAAAATTTTCTTTTATAAAGCTTAATTTATTTAATCTAAAACTTCTAGATTTTTCAGATATAAAATTACGATCTAAATTGGTTAAATCAATAAAAGTAGGAAATGGAATCGTTTGTTCAATGGATGTAGAGCCGTTCGGTAATTCTCTTTCTAATACGGACTTTATGAACTCCATTGGAGACTTTGGTGTAGTATATGGAATAAGTGCCATTGAATTTACAGACATAAAAACTACTTTTGAATTTATAAAAGGATTCATTATATTATTTTTTTATAAAAAAAATAAATTTAATTTATTAAAATATAATTATGCATTTAACTTAAGGTTATTTATAATTATATCTAATCAATTTTTTATAATTATGGAACTGAATATGGTGAATTCTATAAGTTTTTCTTCAAATTTTTCTTCTGATAATATCAAAAAAGAAATCCCCCCACAAGTTACGATTGCATTAGAATCTGGTAAAACAGCAACCATTGGACTAACACATTTTTTAGATCATGAGCAAATAATCAAGCAATATTTGTCTCAAAAAAATAAAATGGAGCCCTTAAATATAAAAGTTAAACTTACACCTTTTTCATTAAACATTTACAAAACTATGTCAAAATTCGTCGACACATCGATAACATACGCAACAGAAATCTCAAAAGAAGGAAAAGAATTTAGAGTAATTGATATTGAGTTTTGAAGATTAACATAAGTGAGTTAAACTATAGACGACCAAATCTTGGTCATTTTGCGTTCATCAACTTCTGATATTTTATCTACAAAGGATATGCTATAATTCATTTTGACTTAATCATTTATCCCTAAGATGTTGGCAATGCTCTTAAGTAGAATAAAAAGTTAAAACTTCAGTTTCTGATTTATTCATTAACATCTATTTGAATCAGATTTGCTTTTCCCATTTTGCTTTCTCAATAAGTATTGGTTTTCACTCTTGGATCTTTAGCAAGAAGCTCTACAATATCGAAATGACCTTTATCAGCCGCAGATCTAACGGCTTTATCGTAATTATCACTAGGATCTACTCTTTCATCCGCAAGAAAGCAGTTTAACAACTTCTACATGTCCATTTGCAGCCGCTCTTTGAATAGCGACCTCTGTTGACTGTGTGGCAAAATGTGAGGGAATCATTTGCATGTAAAAAGACTCTTTGATCCGTAAGTAAAAATTTTACAACTTCCATATAGCCACTTATCAAAGCAAAACGGACGGCTCGATTTTTTTTTGCGCTTGGATTTGCTCCTTTGACTGAAAAAAGTAGTTTCACAATTTCAAGATGACCAAAAGTGGCTGCACAAATAAGTGCTTCGTTATCTTTAGCGAGAGAATTGACTTTCTCATTTGCCAGTAAAAGTTTTACCAATTCAAGATGTCCATTTTGAGCAGCCCACCGAATGGCATAGCTATCCTGCGAAAGGCAAATAATCTACTTTTCCTTAACAAGTAAAACTTTAAGAAATTGATTACCAATTGATTTTTATTAAAATTTACTTGATAATCTAAAATAAATTATGTTTTTTCATGAATATATCAGATTTATATAAAGTAAAACAAATTGAGAAATCATTTGAACAATTCATTCAATTAACTCAATCTGCTTTAGATACAAAACAAATCAAAAATACTTTTATCCAATTAATGAAAGATTGGGAAATAGTTTATAAAGATCTGTCCAAGCAAACATTTGCTGCTGCTGCAAATCCCCCGGAAAACGAAAATCTTAATAAATTAAGAAGCGTGTTAATAAAAATATTTCCCATTTTAAATGCTCAAAAAATAAATTTCGAAGAGCTACCCTTAGAAGCTAAAGGTATATATACGGCTATTGAAAACTGTCAATCAGATGATTTTTTGAGGTTTTTATGTTTTTATAAAAAACATTATTGTGTGCCTTATGACGAAAACAATACAAAATACATCCACAATTCCGAGTTTTTAAAACTTATTCTGACAAAACTTGTCAAATTAAAGCCACGAGATATTATTGGATTATTAACACTCAAAGACGTCTATGGAAAAACAGTTCTAAATTATGTTGAAAATGTCATTGTTTTAAAAGAAATATTGTTGGATGTTTTAAAAAATCCTTTTAAATATATCGAAAATAAAGATTCCAAGTCTCCCGATGCAATAAGTTATTTTTATTCAGAGCTTTTTAATTCTGATAAAATGAATCAATCCCCTTTCGAAAGTGAAGGGGTCTTGCAAATTTTATGGCCTATTTTAGAAACTTTACCTTTTGAATCTATTTATAGCATTCTTAAGCTAGAAAAAAATTGTCAAAATTCTCTTTTTTATGCTGGCAGAAATGAAAAAATGTTTTTGGATTGGTTTAAAAAATTAGAAAGTAGTCAACAACTCATTGCAATAGATTGTTTAATAAGAAAACATTCCAATGAGATTATTCCTTATTTAGAAGTTTTATCTTTAGAAGAAAGAAAAAACTGCGTTATTCGTTCAATTAAATTATTGGTACCTATTATACATAATATTACTAATTTAGAGGCTTTAAAACGTTTAATGAGTTGGTTCCAAGATCAAGAATTTTTTGATCTTGCTTCTATTCCTGTTTTTGGCTTAACAGCTTATCATTCCAAGAGTTCTGAAAAATTTTTTGTGCTAACTCAGTTCATAGATACTAAAAGTAAAATAGAGTGTTTGTTTTTAGAATCCAAGAAAGGATACCCAATAGAGAATTTTATTTATGAAGAGAATTTTTTTAATTATCTGCTTACGTTAAATTCATCATACCTTATTCAATTGATAGAAGAAATTTTAATTCTTCCTAATAAAGTAAGTTTTATAATGAAGCCTTTATTAGAAAAATTTGATTTTAAATCTTTAATGTTTCTCTGTGAACATTTTGTGGATAACCCTAATTTAAAGTATTTAATACGTTCTTTACCTAAACATTTTTGGGATGCCATAGAAGAAAAATCTCATTATGAACAACTTCATTTGTTACCATTCGTTCTAGCTTATGATTCCTTTGAAAGATTTATCCCTTTATTTTACAAAATTCCTTTTATCAATTGCATCGAAATTTTAAAACTTACTATTTCTAAACAGCCTGAAGTCTTGAAAGCTGCAGCCATTAATACACATTTTTGGAAATGGTTAGAAAATCTTCCTTTACCTCAACAAAAAGATTTACTTTGTTTGCAAGATAGCATGCAATCAACATTAGCTCATTACAATATCAGCAAAGGTTTAAGCTCCTTCGAACGTTTGACGACATTGCTTTCCTATGATTTTCTTCTATTGCAAAATGAAAAAGGAGAAGCTCTAATTACTTTATGCAATCAGTTTGATAAGCTTAATTTATGGCTTTCATGCATGAACCAAGAACAAAGGTTACGTTTTTTTAATTCTTATAATTTACATTTTAGTATATTGACACGTGTAGAAATTTTTAAAGCCTCTGAACCATTTATAAAAAAACTAAGTTTATTTGATCAGGTGCAAATATCAAATAAAATCCCTTTACGTTGTGATTTTGCCGCAGATTGGAAAAAAATACTCTATGACACTATTGCTAAAAAATTAAAAAAACCTAACGAATTTTTTAGTAACTATTCTTTAGATAAAATAAAACAAATTCTTTCCTTTTCAAGAACTGATGGGGAAACATTACTGCAAACCGCTTTTATCAAATATGATAGTTTTCGTTTATGGTTTGAAAAATTTTTAATTGATAAATCCCTTTTGCTACAATCTATATTAATTAAAAATTTATTGTTTTCTCCCTCTAAGATTATTTACGATGAAGACTGGAATAGATTAGAACAGATTCAATCTAAAAAAAACTCTCTTAATTTACCAAAAATTATAAAAATACATGAAATTCAAGATTGGGAGCCTAATAGATCTTTCTTAAAATTTAAGGATTTAGATGCATTAGAGCAATATATCTCATTAAATAAAACGGATCATATACTCTCTTTAGAAATAGAAGACGATATTGACACTAAAAAATTGGTGCAGATTTTAAAATCATGCCCTAATCTTCAGGAAGTCTCATTAAATTTTTTATTCCCAGATAAACAATTCTCGAACATTTGTCAAATCATTAAATTGAAAAGGTTAGCCATGAGGCTACCCGAAGATTTAGATTTAACAAATCTTCCATCTACAATAGACACACTTACTCTATCGGATGTTAAACATACTTCTAAAATCCCTTTTTTAAGAAATATTAAACATTTAGAAATTTCTTTATCAAACACAAGTCAAAAAGAAATTAATTTACCAAAGGATCTTGAAGAATTAACAATTGAGATAGAAGATTTAAAATATGTCTACAAAGATTTACATCGAATAAAAAAAATTAACTTACTAATCAATCAAACAAATATCGAAGAGGAACTTAAATTTATACCTACCGATTTAGAAGAGTTAGTTTTAATTTTTCCATATTCTATGAAAGATTATAAAATTTTAGTAAATCTTACTATTTGTAATTCCATAAAAAAGTTAAAAATTGTAAATCTTTATAAAAAATATTCTGATATATTCCCTAAGAAGGTGATTTTACCAGAGTTTGTTCATTCTCTTGATATTTCCTTATCACATTGTGAGGTTAGTTTTCTAATAACTGATGTTAGTGCACTAAAAGAAATCATAAAAAATTAGTTAATCCAATAAAAATGAATTTAACCAAATTTAAACTAAAAATAATCGTGCAGAATCATAGACTTTTTTAAACTATAAAATTTCATTATTACTTCGATTATGAGGATCAAATTATAATAAAGTAACTCAATATTATCTTTTGATAGATCAGCACGTAGAATTTTACTATATTTAAGTATTGCCTTTCTATGGCTACGTGGAGCGCATAATTACTATTATCAACAAGGATCAAACTCACACCCTTTTAATAGGATAGATATAAATATCAATAGTATGAGCATTTTCATAAATAGATTTTAATAACCACTAGCTCCTACTCTTTGCATTTGAACTAAAATAATAAGGAAAAAACGTGATTTAAGTTATCCCTATTCTATTTCTCAATTATTAGGGCTATAAGCTAATGTGATTTGAAGCTGCAAAGCACTCTCTATTAACTCGCTTTCTCCTCTACGTTTTGGATTATCCTTAGTATCATAATCTGATACCTCACCCGTTCTTGAGTCTATCAAGAGGCTTTTTCCATCTAAAGATCCACATAAAATATCTTCCGAAGCTATTTCCATAGGTAAATCTTCTCTTTGCTTCATCCAAATTTTTATGGCTTCGATAATTGGTTCTGACGTTCCTTCAATACCACCTCTTAAGTGAAGTTGAATTGGAGTGGTAATTTTTTCCTTAACTAGCTTTTCTATATTAAAGAAAATTAAATCACCAGATTCTATCACTTCTTCTGCGTCAGAAAAATGAACCATAAAAGCTATTTTATTTGTGGCATCATATCCACCTAAAGCGACACAAAACGCACATCCATATGTAGCAACTATAGGTTTTTTATCTATTGCTATAGTAAATGAGGCTTCGTTTTGCAATGTTTCAGCTATTTCTTCTCCATTTAGTTTCTTTCTACTAGAGGAAACTCGACTACTAGAAGATGCCTGAAATAAACTAATTACTCCACTACTAGAAGATTCCTGAAATAAACTAATTGAAAATTTGCGAGCATCTAGTCTATCTAAAGAATAGCTGTAAAATAATCTGCAACTCCTAAATGTTTGAGATCTATAATCATTTGAATTGTTATTTATTCTAATATATGAAAAAAGAGAAGCAACAGTTTGTTCAATGGATGTAGAGCCATTGGATGCCCCTCTTTCCACTACGGATTTTATAAACTCCATTGGAGATTTTGGTGGAGTATAAGGAATGATCGCCATTAAATTTGAAGACATTAAAATCTCTTTTTTTATATTTTTTTAAAATAGTTAATTAATCTTATATGGTTTTTTTAATAAAAACAAGCAATTAATTTAATAAATAATATAAACTTAATTATATTTTAGCCAATCTGTATGCCTATTCTTTGATGTCAGTTATAAGGCCTAGAGTCAAATGAACAGCGCTTTAAGTACTCAATAAAATCTTCAGAACCGTGAAAAATTTGTATGGTTATTATAAATAATCAATAACTTGATTCTAGATAAAAAAAATTAAAAGAGTTTATAAATAAAACTATATAAATTTTTTAAAAAAAATAATTTAATTTATCGTATAGTGATAGGTGCAATCAAGATGTTCATACGCAATTATAATTAAATTTGAAATCACTACATGTTTAAGAATACCTAAAATTTAGTTTACAATTAATTATAGTTATTTAATAATTTTACAACCAAATATGTTTAAAAATGATGAATTCTATGATTTCTCTTTCTGGTAATACCAAAATTCCGCCCCAGGTTACAATTGCATTAGAATCTGGTAAGACAGCGACGATTGGATTAACACATTTTTTAGATCATGATCAGATAATCAACCAATATATTTCTCAAAAAATAAATAAAATTGATCCCTTAAATATAAAAGTTAAACTTACACCTTTTTCAATAGAATTTTTCAAAGATATATCAAAAAATATCGAAACATCGATAGCATACGCAATCGAAACATCGATAACATACGCATCGGAAATTTCGAAAGAAGAACAAGAATTTAGAGTAATTAATATTGAGTTTTGAAGATTAAGTAAACTAGTAAAATTAAATAAACTTAATTTCCCCACCTTCTAAAATTAACTTTTTTTCTCATTATTAATATAAATAATCGAACCCTCTTTCATCTCAGAAAAAAACACATTTATTATTTTAAGTCCTAACTCATCAAAAGGCCCTTTGAATTCTCCATCTGCTAGAATACGCACAGCTCCCCAGTTTTTTTCTTCAATAAAACCTTTATTGCAGATTAAATATTGGTTATTAATTTCTAGCCAATTACCAGTTCGAGCAACGGGTTCCCCACTAGAACAATCAACTTCTCCAGCTAAATCAATAACTTTCGAAATCGTAAAATTTTGACCAATTCTCGTTTTTAATTCTTCATAATTTATTTGTAACGTTTGCTTATAATCTGCATAGTTAGAGCTACTGTAAATCATAATATAATTTCTTTGGTAAATGTTTAATTGATTAAATAAATTCGACAATTTAATTTTTTTTTATTTAAATTATTAATTCGGATAACTATATAAATTATATGATTTAATAATAATAATAATTTTCTATCATTTAATGGCAAAACTTGGTAAAAAAGTTTATTAATCAAAATTCCAATAGTAAAAATATTCAGAAGTAATTATGACACCAACTACAAAAACCGACTTTATAACACCAGAATACATATTCATTCATGCAGAATCAAAAGAACTGTTTCGCTCTAAAGTAAATCAATTACTAACAAATGCTCCAGAATGGATTTCGAACGATCAAGCAATTTTTCAACTTTTTCTAGACAAAATTCCTAATGAAGATTCTGTAAATTATACTTATAAGCCTCAATATTCTAATCATAGAATGAAACTAGTTTTTAACTGCACAGTAAAAGACTATAACCTTGAAATTCAAAATATTTTACTTCCAACCATTAAAAAACAAGAGTATGAAATTCAACAAGCCTTAACAGTATCTCAACTTGCTATTACACATGCTAAAAATTATATCTCAGACTTTCATCCTGAAGTAAAAAAAACTAATCAAGATGTAGAACAAATTTCCCTTACTTATCATGGCCCTTTAGATTCTTCAAGTATTAGCAAATTTCCAAAAGACTTACAAGAGCATGCAAACAAACTTGCAAAAAGTGAAATACCATTTAATGCAACCGTTTTATCGAATGGCAATACTATGGTTACCTCGAAACAAGTAATCGTTAACAAAACCTTAAACATGAAAGATTTACTACTACATTTAGATGACGAGTAAATCGATATTAACCTTAAAAATTAGCTTGTTACTCTGCTAACTTTTAGAGCTTTAAACTATCTTTCGTTAATTTCGTTATTTACTTATGATGAATAACTTTTACCTAAAAAATGAATATGCAAGAAATAAAAGATTTATCTTACTCTGTGATCGATAATAGCTGCTGTGCAGTAACTTTGGAGCCATATCAAGATGCTCAAATGGTTAATTGCGATGGGCATCATAGCTTTAGTCTAACTTCTGTTGTCAAGATTTTTGGAAAAGTGATTAATGGAAATTGTGAAAAACCAGGTCCATGCCCTTTATGCAGAGGAAAAGTTAGCTCTTATTTCCCAAATACAGCTCTTCAAAACTTGGTAGATGCCATATTTAATAAAGATGCTGGTCAAGAACATTATAAACAAATGTGTGAAACAGTCAAAAAACTAAAAATGGATTTTGAAAGTGGTCTTATATATCCTTTATCTAGAACTAAGTTTACATGTAATGATAGTAATTCCTTAGACAGTGATTTCTTTCGTTTTTTTGGTGAAAAAGAGAAAAATAAAATTAATGCATTAATCTGTCAAATCAATCAACAAACAAGAGAATTTTCATTAATTTTTTATTTTAATAATCCTAAAAATGATCTTACAATAGATATTTTATTGCAATTTTTTTACAAAAACAAAATCTATTCTATTGTAAAAACATTTGATGAATTTTTAGAATATAAAGGTGATAATTATGAGGTTTTGCTATCTATAATTCGACTTTTTATGCTAAACAATGAATTCGATGAAAATGGAAAAAGATGTTTAAAAACCATCATCGAATTTGCGGAAAAAAAAATTATTATTGATAGAAAAATATTTGAGCAACACCAAAAGTATTTAAATTAAACGACAAAGTTTAGCAGCCCTCTTTTTCTTGAAGCATACTTAAAAACTCGCAACAAAAACGGTAAGCATCTCCTGGCCACCTAGCCGACAAATAATTGCCATCTCTTACTACAAATTGCCTATTCCAGGCTTTAGTAGAATAACGCATGGGATAGATTGGAAAAGGACCTGTTAAAAAATCATTTTTCTTTTGTAGATTTTGAATAATTTCGTCTTGAACGGTGTCTTTATTGGGTTTGAAATAATTTTTAAGCCACGGATAGGTAACCCCCCAACCCGCAAGCTCCATCAACTTTGTAACAGCTGTAGTTTTTTTGCCATAAAGGACAGATCTTTTAGGATTATCTAATTGCATACTTCGAGCCACAGCTAAAACACCGGTACAAAGCGCACCAATCGGCTTATTTTTTTTAAAAAAATCGGCAATCACATTTTGTAAAGCTTTAGAATGCAACATATCTTGCATTTCTGCACCATGTCCCCCAGGTATAACCATGCCACGATAATTGTCTGCGTTGAGTTTGTCATAGGGTATAGGGTTTTTAAAACGCTTCGTTTCTACCATTTTGTGGTACTCTTTTAAGATGTAAGGATGGGTCATTAATAAGGGCGACAATGGGCCAAATCCTTTTGTTATCATTCTAGAGTCTGCAATAGAAGGGTTTCCATTGGGTGTTGCAAAACATACATCATAACCAGCTTGCGATAACACAAGCCAAGGAGCTACACATTCTGTTGGATCAAACCCAGCTTGAGGCAATGCAATGATAATCATAGTTTTTTTCCTTATGAACTTAATAAGCTATCTAGATATTCATTAGAAAAGATTCGGTCCGGATCTAGTTTATTTTTGATAGCTAGAAAATCAGGCAATTTTGGATACATCTCTTTTAACTGTTCTAATTTTTGCCAATGAAGTTTGCCCCAGTGGGGTCTTCCTCCATTTGCCACAAAAATCTTTTCACATTCTTTAAAGAGATCTAAGTATTCATCTTTAACATAAGCATGCACAGCTATCCATAATGAATCTCTTTGATAACTTGGACTTAAGTACATCTCATCTTCTTTAGTATAACGGACTTCAACTGGAAAGGAAACATGTGTTGAATTATTTTCTAAAAGCTTTTTAATTTGATAAAGAGTTTCTTTTCCTTTTTCAAAAGGAATGGCATATTCAATTTCAAAGTGTTTGACAAGTCTTGGAGTTGCATAACAACCATAACAACTCATGCTAGTTTCACTATTGGTCAAGATATAGGGAATTAAAGTTCGGGCATTTTTTCTATAGTAATTGGGATAATGCCTGGAAACTTCACAAAGAAGCCATAAAACGCCATTTTCTAAAGCATAGTCATTTAAGCCTTTGAGCAAATGTTTTTTTGGAACAGTTTGCTGAGTGATATTTATTCTTTTTTCTAATACATCGTCTGTGTAAGGAAACCAGAAAAATTCATAACAATGATTATTTTTTAAGTTTTCCTCTAAGTTGCTAACAGCCTCTGTAAATGTTGTTCGTTTCTTTGTTATGGTTACATTGTAAGCTGGATTTATTTTTATCGTTATCTCTGAAACAATACCGAGTGCTCCAAGAGAAATTTGGCAAGCTTTAAAGATTTCAGGGTTTGTTTGTGAATCACAATAAAACTCACCAACTGGAGTTATTATCTTTAAAGCTGTAATATTTGCACAAAACCCTTGTAGGTTTTTTCCTGTTCCATGGCAGCCTGTGCTAATAAAACCACCTAACGTTTGCTTATTGATATCTCCCATATTGGGTAGGGCATACCCTTTCTCAAATAGCAATCTTTCAAGATCTTCAAGTTTTGTTCCCGATTTGATAGTAGCTTCTAGCGTTTTAGAATCGATCGAAATGATCCCACTATACTTTTCTAATGAAACCCAAATGGAATCTGAAGCTACAAGTGGCGTATAGGAATATAGAGAACCAATTGGTCTTAATTTCTTTTTGTTCTTTTGGCAAAGCTGAACAATCGTTTTTATTTCTTCTTCATTAGTCGGATAAACAATTTCTTCTGGTTTGCTGCTAAATGTGAGACCCCAATTGTCTATTGGCTTAAGGGGACGAATATCCTTTATTTTGTAGTCGCTATACCAATTGAGTAAGGGCTGAAATAAGCTATGGGAACGTGCCAAAAAGGCAACAGATAATGAGGGAGTAATAATAAACTTTTTTTGATCGATCCCTTGCTTGATGGAACGAGCTACTTCATCAGCACTTAATATTCCCCCAGTCTCTGCTATTTTTTTTGTTTCAAGGGGTTTATCCTTATTCTCATCTTCAAGTTGAGGTGTATCGGTATCTGGCGGATAAACAACAGACACAAAAATATTTTTAGACTTTAATTCTGCTCTTAAGACTTCTGCAAGTCCCCTCACCGCAAACTTAGAAGGCGCATAAGCAGAATAGCCATAAACGCCAGTCAAGGCTGCAGCTGAAGAAATTAAAACAATTTGCCCCTGAGCTTGCTTTTGCATATAGGGTAAGATGGCTTTTACAGTATTTAAGGTGCCAAAGTAATTTGTTTCCATTAACTGTTTAAAAGTATCAAGATCTAAAGTATCAAAATAGCCAGCCTTTGCAATACCGGCTGAAGTTACCAATAAATCAGGTATTCCAATCTCAATGACACTTTTATCAATAGCCAATTTGACTTGCTCAAAATTCGTAACGTCTGCTTGCTGAACTTCACAATTGATGCCAAAAGTATTTTTTAATTGGTCAGATGCTTGAGTTAGTTTTTCAAGCGATCGTCCAATCAATGTCAAATCCCACTGTTCTTTAGCTAAAATTTTTGCTAAGGCAAAGCCTATTCCACTTGCCCCACCAGTTATAATCGCGTGTTTGTTTGTGGTTTTTGTCATAGTTATTTTTTAAAGTGTTTAAAAATTTCTTGTACAACCGTTGCTGTGTAGTGAATTTGTTCTTCTGTATGCGTACTGTTAACAAAAAAACGTATTCTGGCTTGCCCTTTTCTAACAGCTGGATAAAAAAGTGGCAAAACGTAAATTCCTTGTTTTCGAAGGGCAAAACTTAATTTTATTGCCAATTCATCGTCACCCACAATCACCGGAATAATGGGACTATCTTTGCTTTCGCCTGTATTGGCTCCAGCTTTTTTTAGTAAATCTAATAAAAGTTTGGATCGATTACGTAGATCTGTTATCCGTTGTGGTTCTTTCTCTAATAGCTCAATAGAAGCTAAGGCTGCTGCTGCATTTGGCGCTGGCATACCCGCTGAAAAAATAAAGCTTGGACATGTGTATTTCATAAACTCGATAAATTTATGGTTACCGGCTATAAAACCGCCGCAACTACCAAAAGATTTGCTTAAAGTACCCATGCAAATATCGATTTCTTGTGGATCTATATTGAAATATTCACAAATGCCACGTCCCGTTTTTCCTATTACTCCTAAAGAGTGGGCTTCATCTACCATTAAAAACGCATAATGCTTCTTTTTTATTTCAATAAGCTTTGGTAGATTAGGAATATCCCCATCCATACTAAATAACCCTTCGGTTAAAATTAACACCCTCTCGTAATGTTTACGGTGTTTTTGAAGGATTTCATCTAAAGCATCCGCGTTGTTATGAGGAAAATTTATATGGGTAGAACCAGATAAAATGGTCCCCATCCAACTGCTATTGTGAATTAAACTATCATGGATGATTAAATCGTTTTCTCCAAATAGATGACTAATCGTTCCCATGTTTGTGGCGTGGCCTGCTGTAAACACAATGCTGTCTTCCTTGTGACCAATAAATTGCGCAATTTTTAATTCTAATTGACGATGAAGAGGCTTTTCACCCGAAACAGAGCGACTAGCCGAAACGGAAGTTCCATATTCTTCAATAGCTTTTATAGCTGCATTACTAACATAAGGATCGCCTGACATCCCAACGTAATTATAACCTGAAAAATTGATAAGATCTTTCCCATTAATTTTGATCGTATCTCTAGACACCCCTTCTGTTAACACATAATATGTTTGCTCAATTAAGGGACGGCCATACAATTCAAATCGTTGTTGCAAATCAATATAGGCGGGATATTCGTAAAAGTTAGAAAACTTTTTTAAGTCTTCTTCTGAAAATGCTTTTTTCTCATCATATTGTTTATCATTGATAAGTTTTGACTTAGACTCCATAGATAAACCATTGGTAATGCTTTTGAAAATTCAAACTAAAAGGGAAATTTTTATTTGTCAAATAGGAGTTTAAAGGTCTGATAATTAATTATCCTAAAATGAGACTGTCTTAATTTAAACTTTATAGTTATTCTTTATATTCTTTATTTTTTTATACTTTTTATTATGGAACCAACAACTAATTCTTTAATTAATTTTCACACAACTTACAACTTACCAATAGTTAGCGAAGAAACTTCCTCTTCTAATATTTACTCGATAGAAGAATATGCTAAAGCCAATACAGAGAAGTTTTTAGACGAATTAAGAGCTCTTTCCTATAAGGGTGAACTTCTTGTTGATGAAGGGGGAATTGTTGTAAATCCTCACTTAAACCAACTCATTTTTATATTAGAAAAATCAGAATTTCGAGCAATTTATCAAGCAATTGATAATGTTTTAGATGAAAAAGTGAAAAAAAATTTTTTAAGATCGATTTTTACAAATTTCACAGTTCAATTTTATCAAAAATCTAATCCACCTGAAGTTAACTTTGTCGGCGGTTTCGCTATAGAAATTATTCGTCAATGTGCTCCGCAACTATTAAAGTCCTTTATTACAAATCTACCGATCATCGATGAAAGACATCCTTATGCAGACATTGATTTTTTATTAAAACATAATACTTTATCCGTTGAAAGTGTTGAATATTATAGTTTTTTATGTTCGCTATTTAATTATACCCCTTCAAAATATGACATTAATTTTCACAGACAAGCTGACATTTCTGTTATTGATAGCTTAAAAAGCTACTTAAAGCGCATGAATAAAAATCAAAATGAACGCTTTATTACAACTGATAATGAATCGCAATATATGCACCTTTCTGCGAAAAGTGAACATTACGATTTAGATATTTCTTCTTCTTTTAATGAAAATGTTAGTCATATTTTTACAGTTGATGCTGTTCGAATACAACTGCCTTTGGATGAAAAAGATGAAATTAAACTGGTTAGCTCCGGTACTAATATATACCAAACTGAAATCGACATATTAAGTCGTTCGTTAAGATTAACAAATGAACAATTGATCAATCCTAAGGCTTTTTGGAAGGCTTTAATTTATTTTACAAAAGGTTTTAGCTTAAAAAAATTTAAGGATTTAGAAGCTTTAATTCAAAAAATTCAGCAACAGTTTCAATTCTATAGCAACTGGGAAAGCGCCTTAAATATGATAAATGACGCAAGGGATAAACATGCAAATGGGGATCCTAACCAATCTATAGCTTTATTCCTCACATTAGTTAATAACAATAAAGTCGTGCCGCTTTTTCGTAACGACAGTTTAGAATGTATTAGAAATAATCTTCCCATAGCGGAAAACACAGTCTATTCCACTTTTAGTCAATGGCCTCATACTTTAAGTTTCGACACCTATTTCACTGCTCTCCAATTTGGATCACTTTTAGGTTTATTGCTTCCTGAAAACTTATCTAAAGTATCCCTTGTAAAACATTGTGAACAAACTCATTTTCAAATCCAGGACAAATATTTTTGTTTACTCCAATATAAACCAGATCAGGTGATTGCAAAATTCAAAGCTCTAATAAATAGCCAGGAATTAATCCAAGGTGTTTCATCATTTAATGCAATTTTAGAGCATCTTTTTTTCTTTACACAACCTGAACAACTAACCTTAGACATTCCTTTTTTTAATGATTTGTTGTTTGTATGTGAAGATTTAATGAAACAAGATTGTATAGAATTACAGAAAATTGGTTATCAAATACTTTTAACTCTACATCAAATCAAACCACAAAAATTGCCCTCTATTTTTATTGAACTCACTCCTTCCATTTTTGTAAAACTCTCCTCTTCATTTAAAAGTCTTGTATTAGATACCCTTGAAAAAGGTAAGCTTTTACCTAAACATACATTATACCTATTTAAAGAATGTGAAAATGTGCAGGTATTAACATTAGGTTTATCACTTAGTTTAGACTCATCCTATTATTCCTCAACATTAGCCTTAAAAAAAGGGATCACAACTCCTTGTTATGAAATTTGTGAGAGTTATCTAAAGTTTTTTAAAGGAAAAAGTTTATTTGCTATACATGCTTTTTTTACAGCTTCTGTTAAAGAGGCAAAACTTAATCCAAAAGAACTAGTTAAGTTGTTTCAAAAGTATGGAGATGAAAAACAATTAAAAGAGTTTTTTGCTCAATTTTTTATAACCCATGTAAAAGAGTATAGCGATGACATTTGTCCATTAACAGCCCAGATAATAAAACTTCTCGCCAAAAATTCTCCTGAAAACGCACTCCAATTGTGGGATAAAGTTAAACATCTACCCTATTGGACAAATAATCAAGAGGTCTATTTACAAGTTATCGCTCTCTTTCAATCTCATTATTATAAGATATTTGAAACAAAGTTTTTAACTTTTGATTATAACGCTGTGTTATTAGAAATTACCGAAGATAAATATGCTATTTGGTCAACTATCTATGATTATAAAGCCTTTAGCAAAATCATAGAACGAATCGTAGAATTTTCTCCCCTCTCAGACGATGAAACAAAAAATTTAACAACTAAAGTTTTAAATCCCTTAGATCCTATTAGCAATCAATCAAAGGCTTTAAAAACTTATAGCAAAAAAAACAAAAAAATAACCACTCCATCTTTAGAATTTCCTATTTTAAGATCTTATCCCGATTTTATTAAAAAAAGAGGGATTGTAACGGCTATTTTAACCCTTCATAATTTACTCGAACGTTTTGATGCCACCAAAATAGACGATTTTGAAGACGCTTTACAAGCAATGGTACTCTTTTGTAACAATGACTTAAGAAAATTTAGTTTGCCAAGAAAACTGTTAGATATCTTGCTAACAGATTTATCTAAAAAAGTAGTCTTAGGAGAGTCTTCCAAGGAACAAAACTCTTTACTAAAAAGCTATAGTGAAAAAACCCTAAAAGCTATTCATCTCTTTTATTTAAATAGCTGTGAGCTTTTTGATAAACCTACTTTTCTTAAAACAGTTCTATCCTATGCCACAACTGATCAGATTGAAAAATTAATAGAAAAAAGTTTTGAACAAAAAACATTCCACTGTGATTTTATACTTTCTTGTATAAAAGCACTTTTTGAAGAGGTCAATTATAACGGATATAAAAGAATTCTTTTCTTAAATCAATTTTACTTAATAGCTTCGAAAGACAGAAAACTATCAGCTCAAAAAGTTATTGATATGATCGATTCTATGGATCTATTGTTAATCAAAAAAATTGAGAAAGATGTCTGGCAAGAAATCTGGAAAAAGATTATCACATCCACAACTGATGAGATGACAAAGGCTTTAGCCCTCTTACAAAAAAGTAATTTAGATAGATCAGAACAAACTCCTTTTGTAGAACAAATATTTACAGTATTACAAAATGAATCTTCTATTTCAAATGAAGAGTTTTTCTCTCTCTTATTTACCTATTCACAACCTCTTATTGAAAATTTGGGATTTATATCCCCAAAAAAAGAAGCATTTAAAGAAAAACAAGAGTTTTACCAAACTCTCCTGAAACAGCCTGCCTATTTGAAATTGTATATTGAGAGTTTTTTCAAAGAAGTTCTTGAGGATAGTTTAAATTTAAGTCTTGAGTCTCTGTTAGAAATTATCTTTGAGAACATAAAGAATGATCACTTTCTACAATTTTTAAATGTGATTACAGAAACATCTCCAACAAGCTTTATCTTATCATTTATTGAAAAACATTTAGAAAAATTTACCACTTTGTGTCAAAAAACTAATACATTAGAAAAATGGGGAGAAATCACTGTATTATTAGATCTCAACGATTTTTCTACTAAATTATTCTTTAAAAATGTGTTGCCTGAATTTACAAAAAAAGGCAAAGAAAGTGAAAACTTTTTTAAGTTATGGCAAAAAATATTGAATGCAGCTCCTGCAACGTCCCCTATTTTCCAATTCGAAACTCTTAAAAATTTATTAACTAAAATGCAAAAAAGCACAGTCTTAACTTCTGATAAATTTGAAGAATTGACTATCTCTATTTTTGAAGTGGTATTAGTTAAAAAATTTAAATTAAACATTTCTCTTGCATCATTAATTTTAAAAGGGACCTTAACCGAGAAGAAGATTGTTTTTTTATTTAAAGCTATTCAAGAAAAATTTGTTGAAGAAGAGGAAATAACTAAGCTTTTTGTACAAATTTCAAATAACATCACCTCTTATCCTGCGAATGTTTTCCAAACTTTTATGTCCGAGCTTGCTTCTAAGCCGACACTAATAAATCAAGAGATAGCAAAACAAGCAGGTATATTCTGCCAGGAATTATTTAAAAATAATGTTACATATATTGATATTCCTTACTTTATAGCTACTACCAAATGTCTAGATGAATCCATTTTTTCTCAATTAATGGGACAATTAAATACTTTTGCCAAAAATGGTCATTTAAAAACTATTCTTTATCAAGCGATACAAAAAAAACTTTTTAACAAAGCTTTTTTAATCTTGTTTTTTCACATGGAGAAGCTTTTAACCAAGCAAGAATATCTAAAAGTTTATCAAGGCATAGAAAGCGATATTGAAAATATCGTGAAATTGCAAAAAGAGGATAGCGAGATTTTTTTATTAACCATTTTGAAAAGACTTATCATCCTTGAAGTAAATAAAGAGCGTTCTTGTAAAGTCAATTTTGCGATACTTCGAAGATCTTACGAAAAATTTGAGAGAAAAAATAATGAATTATTCTTTTGGTATACAATAAGTAGATTTAGCTTTCAAAAAGCTATTTTAACTTACAACGATTGTAAAGAGCTTATAAACGATTATCATATAATTAATTCGTCCAATTTTAAAGAAAAAGAAATATTCACCAAAAGCTTATTTCAATTGATTGCCCATATTTTTGAATTCAATCAAAAAATTATTCCTCAATTAGAGCATTATCTAATACCCTTGCTTGATGAAATTCCCGAATCATCTTTAACCTTTTTAGCCACATTATTGCCAACCTTTACGGATTGCAGCGGCCAATTTAAAAATGCCATTTGTTCCAAAATAAAAAGCCCCTCCTTTATTGCGAGCTTGAGGTCTGAAAAAAATGAATATGGAAAAAATTTAGCTCTTAAGAAAATATTCAACTTTTTTGAAAAAAATATCCATTCTTTAAACCTTGAACCAGATGATCTTAAGGCTATATTTTTTCACCATTCTGATCAATTTGAAGAAATTCTAGAACTTTATTACAAAAAGAAATGTGACGATTATTTTAAAAATCAAGTGATTGACACCTTAGATAATCTTACTTCTATAATCTCAAACATTCTTAAGACCTCTACTTACTCAACAGATGAACAGTTTCGAAAAGCATTAGGTTCCTATTCAATTCCTCTATTTTTTAATTTTTCGTCTATTGATTCTTTAGAATTAGAGTATTTTTGTACAGGCTTAGAACAAATCTTCAAGATAATATTCCCTGAAACATTAGGCGCAATAACAAATTCACTCTGCGCTCAAACGATTAATTTTAAAACTATTGAACATCCTTTTTTATCAAAAGTTTCAAGTAAAAGTAATATTCCCGATTCACTTGATTACAATCTTGAATTTGCCACAACCGATTCTTCCCAACAAATGGTAATCCTTGAGTCCATTCTGAATGGCTTAATAAAAATAGACGCGACTAAATTAAACGTAGATTCTAGTTTATTTTACTTAACCCATTTATTGAACACAATTTATTCGAAAAAAAGCAGTTCCATATCACATTTAAAAATGTCTTTTAACCTGGCTATTTCCAATCTTGGATCTTATGATTTTGATTTATTAGATTTACATTTAAGATTGACAAAGAAATCTTTAGCTATCGTAGTCAATAATCTGAGTAACAAAATCACAAGCAAAAATATAGATTTTTCAGTCACATCTATTTATTCTATTACTAAAATTTATTTTGACAATAGTTATCAAAATGATGATTTGATAAATCAAAATGAAAATTATCTAACTTTCTTATTACAGACTATAGAAAAATCCTTACAAGAAAATAGAAAAGGGAATTTAGGGATTACCTCCTTCATAGAAATGGTTCGTTCTTTAGCGGACTCTAAACCAGAAGCGTTAAATTTTGTTACTTTTGATGTAATTTTTTTAACTATGTATGACCTATTTTTTGCCTCTCAAGAACCCACTGAACCCCTTGGAAATAAGAAATTGATCGATGTTATTCAAAGCGGTGTTTACATCCTCACTTCCTTTATGAAAATAGATATCGAAAAAGGTGATATGTTTGAACTATTTTATAATAAAATTGAAAACCACTATAAAATTAATCCTTTGTTTGCTTTAGAAGGTATGTATCTCTATCTATCTTTAGCTTTTCAGCTTATCAAAAGATTAGGGGATGATGCTTTCAAAAATCATTACAAATTTTTTATAAACTTCTTTACCTTATTGAAAAACCATATAACTTCTGATAATCGTCAAGATTTTGAAAAACACTTTGATATAAATAAACTACTAAAAATTATAGAAGCTCAATTGCCTACAGCTCAAATAGATAATAAAGATACTGTAAAAAAGTCGATAGATCAAAAAAAGAAAGAATGGATAACTATTACAAAAAAATAATTATTAATTATTTTATGCCTTAAATCTTTCTATAATTAACATTATATATAATTAATTAATTTATAAAATAATGTAATAATTGATAAACTCTTAATTTTTTTTAATCTTCTAATCATATGCAAGTAGCAACTCAATCCTTTTGTTCTTTGATCGAAAACGACCTTTTTATACCTGTTCAATCCGATGTTAATTCTATTTCTCAAACAACATCTATAAAAGAATTTGCCAAATCCCAAACAGAAAAAAATCTTTCATTTTTGAAAACTATTCATTTTCGAAACGAACAAGTCCTCAATGAAGATGGGATTGTCATAAATTCTCATTTACAAAAGACTATATATTCTCTTGGTAAAAAAGATTTTGAAGCAATTTATCAGTTCGTAAATGCCATACTTAATGAAAAAATTTCTAAAACTACTTTTCAATCCATTTTTAATCATAATTTATTAAATTTCTTTACCAACTCTATTCCTGAAGTTTCCTTTGTCGGAGGTTTTGCTATCGAAATTTTAAGGCAATGCGCAAAAAAGTTATTAGAGGGCTTAGTCTTATGTGACCTTGAAACGAATACTCACCCTTATGCTGACATTGATCTACTATTAAAACAATCAAACCTTTCAAAAAGTAGTATAGAATTTTATTCCTACCTTTGTAATTTATGTAAATATACTCCAAATAAATATGATATTAATTTTTCTCTTGGAACGGATGAAGATTTTGTGAAAACCTTAAAGACTTCTTTAAGGCGCCTTTGCAAAAATCAAAACGACTATTCTATTGTAAGTGAGATACATTCAAAATACATGCATCTTTCAACAAAAGGAGAGAGTCATGATTTTGATATATCTTTGTCCTTTGATGATGTCAGTCATATTTTTACAATCGATGCTGTTAGAGTGCAAATTCCCCTAGATGGTAAAAGTGAGATCCAATTAATAAGTGCTGGTCCAAATATTTACCAAACCGAATTTGATATTTTAACCCGATCCTTAAGGTTAACGGATCCAAACGCGATTAATTCCAAAGCTTTTTGGAAAGCGTTTATATACTTAAGCAAAGGATTTACTATAAAGAAATTGGATGACTTAATCGCATTATCTAAAAAAGCTTTAGATAAGCTACTTATAAATGGTTTTGTGACAGGCTCTATCGACATGTTAAAAGATGCTAGGGAAAAGCATGCTAATAACGACCCTAACTATTCTTTAGCTTTGTTTCTAATGATTTATGACAACAATCGATTATGCACCCTTTTCGATGAAACTTGCCTACAAGGCATTAAAGCAAATTTGCCAAAATCAGAAGATAACACAGTTTATTCAACCTTCGGCAACTGGCCTCTTCATTATCATTTAAAAGATTATATTACCCTTTTGCAATTTAGCTCCCTTTTAAGCATACTCTTACCAAAGGAAGCTTCTAAAGTTTCACTTGTTAATCATTGCGAAGAACTCCATTTTCAAATTCAGGACAAATATTTTTGCCTTACTCAATATAAGCCAGACATTATCTTAACCGAAATAACAATCCTTTTACAAAATGGAAAGCTAGGCTTATACAGTCAAACCTTGAACGAGTTATTAGATAAGCTTTTCTTCTTTGCACCAATGGAAAACTTAACCCTTGAGATTCCATTTTTTACTCAATTAGTAGAATTTAGTGAAAAACTGTTACAGCAAGATAAATCTCCTCATTTGCAAAAAATCGGTTATAAAATAGCTTTTTCCTTAACCCTAATTAACTCTCATAAGTTTAGTTCAAAATTTATCGAGTTAACGCCAACACTATGGATCGATTTGCCACAAGAATTTAAAACAAAAATCTCAAATTCTTTTGCCAATACTTTGTCTTTACCAAAACATACCATCTATCTTTTAAAGAATAATAATGATCTTGATGTTTTAACTCTCGGATGGATACTAGGAATAGAGCAACCGTTCTATTCTTCAGCTAAAGATTTAAAAGAAACTATAGCTAAGAATTATTACGAAATTTGTTGTAAATATTTAACCCTTTTTAAAGAAAATCGATCTGTAACCCAATCTTTCTTTGCTTCTTGTCTAAAGGAAAAGCATTTAACACCGTATGAAAAAATTTTCTTATTCCAAAATTATGGTGATGAAAAACATATAACTATATTGATTCAGTTTACTGATTTAATTGAATCTTATACAGATGAAATTTGTCCAATCATTGCTAAATTAATACCATATTTAGCAAAAAATTCGATCGATCATGCTTTACAATTGTGGCAAAAGGTGAAAGGACTTCCCTTTTGGGATAACAATCCGACAATTTATTGTAAAGTTTTAGAGCCACTTCAATCCCATTATTACACTCTTTTTAATACATCATTTAAAAGTGGTGTCTATGATTTATTTCTCAAAGAATTAACAAAAGACAAATATTCTATTTGGAATGTTATCGCTGATTATAAATCCTTTAGCAAAATAGTGAAACGATTTATCGAATTTACAAAAGAACCTTCTGAAATGGAAGCTAAAAAAATTTTTGATAAGTTTTCGATTTCGTATGATGTTAATACAACTCTTCCTCAAAAAAATTTAAAAAAAGCTAATAAAAAAGCTAAAGATACTACTCTTACAATAGAAATACCAATCCTTCAAAACTATTCCGATTTCATTAAACAAAAGGGTATACTCAGCGCTATCTTAACACTACAACAAATTCATAAAACCTACGATGTAAGCGCCGTATCTTTTTTTGAAAATGCTCTTTATAGAGTCGTTATAAACTGTAATCACGATTCACAAAAGTTTACTTTACCCCGTAAATTATTAGATATTTTGCTGATAGATTTATCCAAAAAACAAATCCCTATCCCTTTGCTAAAAACATACGATGAGGAGACTCTAAAAGCTATCCATACATTTTACTTAAATAGCCATGAACTATTTGACAAAACATCTTTTTGCAAAATAATTTTGTCTTATGCTTCTACTTCACAAATTGAGCAACTAATCGAGAAGATGTTAGAAAATAGACTTGTGCCCTTCGAAACTATTTTCTCTCTTTTAGAACCAATTTTGAAAAGTAACACTTACAAAAGTAAATTATTCCTAAACCAATTTTTTATTACCCTCTCAAAAGACCAAACCAAACCACCTAAAAAAATACTCGATTTTATGCAAGCAATTGATGGGACTTTGATCGATAAAGATGTTTGGTTTTCTATTATGGAAAGAGTTTCTTTGTCGGATTTAGAAACACTTAAAGTTTCTTTAAACATGCTTTCAAAAAGCAAACTCGATTCCGAAGAACAACGTATTTTTAAAGCAAAGATTTTTAATACCTTGTCGACTGATTTAGCTACTTCAAACGAGCAGTTTTTTTCTCTTGTAGGCATTTACGCTGAGCCTCAAGCAGAATATTTAAAAACACTTTTTGCAAGAAAAGATCTTTTTAAAGATAAGAAAGAATTTTATCTGGCCCTCCAAAAATATCCGGAACTTTTTCTAGCTTTTGCCTCCACCTATTTTAAAGAATATTTACAAGATTGTTTGACATTTCAAAATATCACATTTTTTCAAGTTTTATTTGAAGTTATAAATTTAGACAATTTTGATGAATTTATAGAAAAAATATTTAGCTCAGATGCAATTACTGCCCCCATTCTTTCAGTTATAGAAAAAAATTTTGAAAAATTTACAGCATTTTGTCGAAAGAAAGAATTTCTTAACGAATGGATAATGATCAGCTCACAAATTAATTTAAATGATATTTGCCAAAAAACCTACTTTAAAAATGGTTTTATAGAAATTGCAAAAAAAGTCCAAGCAAGTGAGAACTTTTTTAATTTATGGAAGAAGTTATTTGTCCTAAATGATTTAAGACTATCATTTTTCAATTTAGAAACTATTCAAGATTTATTACAAAAACTTGAGAAGTACAAAAACTTAACGTCTGATAATTTAGATTATTTGCTATTAAAAATTTGTGAAACAGTTATTTCTAAAAAAATAAAAATTAAAAATTTTCCCTTATCAACTATTTTGAGTAATAATCTAACTGAAGAAAAAATTGTAGTTTTGTTTGCTGCGATTCATGAAAAAACGGTTTATGAATTGGAAGCTACTAAGTTAATTGTTCAAGTTATGAAGGCTTTGCCAAATCATTCCATACAGATCTTTCATGACTTTATGGCGGAATTTATTGAATTAACTTCTGAAATGCCTGAGTATATTAATCAAGAGATTTCCAATGAGGCGGCTAATTTATGCCATTATTTATCTAATATAGAATCGGTAGATATTCTTCAGTTTATAACACTTACCAATTGTTTAAATGATTTTTTTCTCACTAATATTGTACAAAATTTGGCTAGATATACAGGCCACAATCGTTTAATAAAAATATTAGAGCAGGCATGTAACAAAAAGCTATACACCAATGAATATTTTATAAAATTATTTTTTTACTTACATAAATCTACATCCAATGATGAATTTATTAAGGTATATATAGCCATTGAAGATTTCATAGAGCAAATTCTCGAAAGTAATCTAGCCTCTGGCAACGACTTTCTTCTTTGTCTTTTAAAAAGAGTGTTCATTCTCGACACTCTCAATCAACTCCCTTTTAATATAAAATTTAGTTGTTTTAAAAAAGCTTTTGAAAAATTGCCAAATGCTTATAAAACCAAAGATTTAGTTTTTTGGTATGTTAATTGCAAATATACTTTTACAAAAACAAACCTAAGTGATGAAAATTATATTGATCTAATAAACGATTTTTATAGTGCACGTAGTTTGAACGTAGGTTATGAGGAATTATTTTTACGAAATGTATCAGAGCTTGTGATAAAGTTCTTTGAAAAAAAAGGAGATCTTATTCCGCAACTGGAAAATCAATTGCTCCCTTTCCTCGATCTGATTCACGGCTCCTCCTTAAATTTGCTATTGGCTTCATTACCTTATTTAAAAGATACAAGCCTTGCCTTTAAAAACGCCCTTTTTCAAAGGATAAAATTATCCTCATCTCGTTTATCTCAATGTAACAACGCTGAGAGCGTGAAAACTTTAGCTAATAAGAACATTTATTTATTTATTGAAGATAATATTAAAGAAACTACCTTAGAATCTAAAGATTTAAAAACTATTTTTGGCAACTTTCCCGCTAGATTGGAAGAAATTGTTTCTCTTTTTTATTTTACAAAATGTGAACAATATTTTGACGATTTAACGATAGAATCTTTAGATACACTTCATACATCTCTTTCAAATTTTATTAACTCTACAACCTATTTTTTGGACCCTACTTTTAAAAAAGCCTTAGGTTCTTATATCATACCACGCCTTTATAACCTTTGTCTTAAGCCAGGCCTTCAACTTGAGATTTTTATGGAGGGAATAGAACATATTTTTCAGGTTCTATTTCCTAGTGCAATGCAACCCTTCGCAAAAAAAATATCTTCTCAAATAACTACATACAAAGCATTGATGCTACTTTGTCAACCAAAAGTTTCAGCCTTAAGTTTACCAACTTTTAATGCATCCTTTGATCTATTTGAAACTTCAAATACCAAAACCCAAGTTGATATCTTAGAGTCAATACTAAACGGACTGATTCTGATTGTAGATAAAAACCTTAACACAAATTCTGATCTTTTTTATCTAACCCATCTGCTAGTTCAGATGTTTGTGCTAAAATCTTATTCCAAAACTCATTTAAAATTAGTTTTCGATATAGCAATTTCCAATTTTAGTTTTTACGATATTGAATTATTTAAATTAAACCTTACTTTTTGCAAAAGATCCTTTGCAGTTATGGTTAACAACATAAGTAAAAAAGTTAAGCTCGAAGAATTTAAATTAGACGTCAATTCTGATCTTTACTATATATCGCGTACTTATTTCCTCAATAGCGATTGGCACGATAAATTAGTAAATGAAGATCAAAATTATTTGAGTTTTCTACTTTATTACATCGAAAAAAATATAAGGGGTAATAAAATCGATAACCTTCAAATTCCTTCCTTTATAGAGATAATATGTTGTATTGCAGAGTCTAGGCCTTCAGCCTTAAACTTCAAAAGTTTTGATAACCTTTTTTTAGCTATTTTTTCCCTATTCTTTGAATCAAAAAATGAAACACCATTTGGAGACCTATACTCTGTGGAGATTATTCGCAAAGGGGTATTTATCCTAAAGTCAATTTTAAAATTAAATATTGAAAAAAAGGATTTAGTCGAAAAGTTTTACTTGAAAATCCAAAAACATTACGTAAAAAATCCACTTTTTGCTTTAGAAGCTATTTTTGCTTATATCTCTCAAACAGCTGAATTTGCCACCAGCCTTGGAAAAAGCTTTCTAAAAACCCATATTGAAAGTTTCGATAATTTTTTCATCCTATTAAAAACGCACTTTGTAAAAGAAGAGCGAGAAGTTTTTTTAAACTGTTTTGCTCTGTTGGATTATCTATCTCGTTTAGAGGTTTTAAGTCGAAAAACTGAAACAGATAGCAAAACTCTCGGTCTGTACAAAAAGAAAATAGATAATTATAAAAAAGAGTGGAAAGCTTTAATTAATAGTTGCTAACTATTTATTTTTAATTAAAAATTTCAAATCCTAATTTTAATTAACTACAACTAACTGAAACGTTTATTTACATGCAAGCTTCTAATCTTTTTACCTTAAGTAATACAGAAACTATTTATTTTAATTCTACTTATAACCCACCCGATAACCATAAAACCCCCTTAACTATAGAAGAATTTGCAAAAGCGCAAACAGAAAAGTATTTAGACTCAGTAAAAAATCTTAAAATTCAAAACGAAACCTTTTGCGACAAACACGGAATAGTTACTAATCCCCATTTTCATTTAACTCATTATATTCTAAAAAAAGAGTCTTTTAAAAATATTTACCTTTTCGTAAAAACAATTTTGCATGAAAAAATTGGCAAGGAAACTTTAAGAACAATCTATCTAGATAATATAAAAAATTTTCACAATTCCCCTTTTCCAGATCCCTTTTTTATAGGTGGTTTTGCTATTGAAGTTTTGCGCCGCTGTGCTAACGAGTTTTTTAGAGAATTTAAAGAATATCAATGTCTTTGTTCAAATAGTGAACATCCTTACGCAGATATTGATATTCTCTTAAAATATTTAGTAGTATCAAAAGAGAGTGTAGAATTTTACAATCACCTTTGCACTATGTGGAATTATCAACCCACTAAATATGATATTAATTTTCATGCAAGCTCCATTCCTGCCCTTATCCAAACAGTAAAAAAAATCTTAAAAACCTCGCATAAAAATTTAGAAGATCGTTTTTTAGTTAGTGATAACGAATCTCAATATATGCACCTCGCAACGAAGGGTGAAGTTCATCACTTTGATTTTTCTTTATCTTTTAATGATGAGGTAAATCATATTTTCACAATTGATGCCGTTAGAATAAAAATCCCTTTAGATGAAAACGGAGAAATTGAATTAATTAGCTCAGGCACTAACATCTACCAGACTGAAATTGACATCTTGAGTCATTCTTTACGAATAACTAACAAGAATTTAGTTAATCCTAAGGCATTTTGGAAAGCACTGATCTATTTGGCAAAAGGATTTTGCATCAAGCAAATAGAGGATTTCTTAAGTTTATCTAAAAAAGCTCACGACAAACTCCTTGTAAATGGATTTGTAAACAGTTCATTAGACATGTTAAAGGAGGCAAGAGAAAAACATGCTGATAATGATTGTAATCATTCTTTAGCACTATTCATTATGCTCTACGATAGCAATGCTTTAAGTCACCTTTTGGATGAAATCGCACTTCAAAGGATAAAAGAAAAATTACCCAAATTTGAAGAAACCTCCATTTACTCCACTTGTTGGGATTGGCCTTTATCCTATCCGATGGCTGATTATATGACCCTTTTACAATTTGGTTCCCTTTTAGGTTTACTAATTCCGCAAAAAGACTCAAAAATTTCCCTCGTCGAACATTGCGAGCAAACACATTTTCAAATTCACGACAAATACTACTGCCTCATAAGATATAATCCAGGGGAAATAATCATAAGGTTTAAAAAAATAGTATCCGATGGATTACTAGATCATTATTGTGAGACGTTGTCTAATATTTTAAATCATCTTTTTTTCTTTACCGAAGTAAAATCTCTTCCTATCGAAATTTCCTTTTTGGATGATTTGGTAGAAATTTGTGAAGATTTACTCAAACAAAAAAAAACTTCCAATCCAAAAAATTGGCTATCAACTTCTTTTGAATTTATACAAAATAAAACCCCAAAAAATCAATTCCAACATTCTCGAATTGTTTCCGTCTATGGCGATCTCTTTACCAGAAACGGAAAAGATAAAAACACTCAAAACTTTAGCATCGTTAGTAAATATGCCAAAGCATAGATACTATTTTTTTAAAGAATGTCAAAATATACAATTGCTAATTTTAGGTTGGTCTTATGATCTAGACCAAACCTATTACTCCTCTATATTAACTTTAAAAAAAGAGATTGCTACAGAGTATTACGAAATCTGCTTTAATTATTTAACCTTTTTAAAAGAACAAAATGATCGCAAAAGTATTGATGCATTTTTCTCTAACTTTTTGAAAGATCAATGTATCTCTAACGAGGAAAAAATCCTTTTATTTCAAGCTTTTGGTAGTCAAAAACAATTAAATGAATTTTTTGCAGATTTTTTTATAGCAAACTCAACGAATTTTTCTGACAAAATGGCCGACATTATAGGAAAAGTCATTTTAGTAAAAATAAGTAGCCACCCAAAGCAAGCCATTGATTTATGGGACAGAGTTAAACATTTAAACTTTTGGAAGATAAATGAGGAATTGCAAACTAAAGTTATAGCAAATCTTCAAACGTATTTTTATCGAGTGTTCGAAAATGATTTTCTCGAGCAAAAGCCTCAGGAAGTCTCTTTAAAAATCAGTGAAGACTCTTATCTGATTTGGGAAAGAATATATGATTATAAAGCTTTTAGTAAAGTGATAGAGCGTTTGGCAAAAAATTCTGTGAGTAATTCTGCGGAAATCAAACTTCTTATGGATAAAATTACAGTGGCCTTAGAATTTGATTCTTCTTCATTAAATGATAAAAAGAAAGCTAGCAAAAAGAGTCAAGCAACCCTTTCAACTATTCCTTTTCCTTTTTTACAAAATTTCAAAGATTTCATAAGGCAATATGGAGCGATCACTTCTATTAATACACTTATTAAAATCGCTGAAAATATAAGCATACATTCAATCCCTTATTTTCAAGAGGCTGTCCGAACAATAGTTATTCATTGCAATAATGATAAAACTAAACTTTCCCTTCAGAGAAAAATCCTCGATATTTTATTAACACTTCTTTCCAAAATCTTAAACCCTATCAAAAATTCGGATAAACAAACATCTCTTCTTAAAACCTATTCAACCACTACTCTTTTAGCTATTCACTCTTTTTATTTAGCAAGCTATGAATTATTTCTAAATCCTACCTTTGTAGCTGTTGTTTTATCCTACGCATCTAATGCTCAAACAGAAGAAATGATAGAAAAGATGTTAGAACAACCTAAAATTTGCTATGATGCTATTTTTTCATTTATTACCCATTTAGCAAAAGAAGTAACTTATAATACTTTTAGGTTTAAAATTTTAATAAATCAATTTATTACTATTACTTCTAAAGATCCTTCCATTTCTTGTAAACGGCTTTTAGATTTCATAAAACAGCTAAATCAAACTACTATTGATAAAGAAGCTTGGATCGTTTTTTTTGAGAAAGCTACTACAATGGCTGATCAAGATCAATTAAAAGAGTGTTTACAATTATTAAAACAAACCACGCTAAATCAAACGGAACAATTAGCAGTAGAAGAGAAAATCGCCATTAATCTAGCTAAAGATAAAACTTATCCAAATGAACTTTTTTTTGATTTCTTGTTTAGTTTTGCCAAGCCATCTCCTTTATATGCAGAATTAATTAAGAGCAGAAAAAATAATTTTTCAAGTATAGAAACTTTTTATTTACTCTTAAGCAAATATCCGGAATTTTTCAACATTTACTTTGCTAGCTACTTTGAAGAAAGTCTTACTGAGTGTTTAGCTTTAAATAATGAAACTTTACTCAATAGTTTAATGCGTTTTACAGAAAACACTTCTCATTTTGCTTTATTTATAAAAATCATTGCTCAAAACCCACCTAACGCTAAACATCTTCTTTCTTATACTGAAATGCATTTTGAGAAACTAACCATCCTTTGTAAGAAAGAAAAACTTTCTTCCGAATGGTTTTCTTTAGCTTCTCATATTAATATTAAAGAGATTTATTCAAAGGTTTTTTTTAAAAATGGTTATATTGAACTGGTTAAAAATCTTCATGTTTTTGAAAGCTATTTTACTCTTTGGGAAAAACTTTTAGCTATTAATGATTACAAATCTCCTTTTTTTCAAATTGAGACTTTAGAAGATTTTGTGAATAAAATTGAAACAAAGGCAAATTTAGCTGTTGAAAAAAGGGATGTTTTTTTTCAGAATGTTTGTGAAATTCTTCTCCTTAAAAAGTTGAAATTAAAAAAAACACCTTTCTCTTTTTTAGTAAGTGGTGTTTTCAACGAGAAAAAAATAACTCTTTTCTTTGAAGCTATATCGAACCACCTAATAAACAAATTAGAAACTAAAGTTTATTTAAATCAAATAATAAAACGACTACCCAATTGCGATAACACTACATACCAAACTTTTATCGAATGCTTAGCTAGATATTCTGACCTTTTTGATTTTGAGCAATTGGTCGAAATGGAAACTTTATCACTTGTTCAATTGGATTTTAATTCATCAAAAGCCGATCCACTTCTATTAATAGCCACATTAAAATGCATTAATGACAAAGTTTTTTCATTCATTGTTAATGAATTGCCTAGATTTTCTAACAGTTCTCATTTGCTTTTGATTTTTAAACTTGCTGTCCAAAAAAAACTCTATCATAGCGAAAATTTTCTAAAACTTTTTTTTCATTTAACTAACTTTTGCTCAAGTAAGGAATTTTTAGAAATTTACCAAGCTCTAGAGGAGGATTTTTTAGAAATAATCGAGGCAAGTAATGGATATGCTATTGATATATTCCTAAAAGTTATTCAAAAATTTATTCAAATAGAATTCAGTAACGAATGTTTAATAAAAGTTGATTTTAAGCAAATAGAACAAGCATATAAGAGAATTTATCTTCAAACATCTCGAAAAGAAGAACTTTGCTTTTGGTACATATTAACTAAATATAGTTTATCTAAAGCAGCATTACAAACACTAGAAAGTTATAAAGAAATTTTAAAAGAATTTTGCTATCTTAAAACAATTAAATCCCAAAACCCTCAACTATTTTACAATACAGCTTTAGTTTTATTGATTGAAATATTTGAAAAAGCCGAAAACTTTATTCCACAACTGGAAAGTTATCTCTTGGATCTTTTAGAAGTTATTCCTTCGAATTTACTCAATCTTCTACTAGCCTCTATTAAATCTTTGAAAAAATGCAGCTCAACTTTTAAACATGCTTTTTGTATTAAGTTAAAAACTTTAAGATTTTCTTTAATAACTAAATCCACTAAAGCCGATAAACTAGCTCAAAAAAACCTTTATGTCTTTTTTGAAGAAAATATTTCAGAGATCATTTTAGAGCCAAGTGAAATAAAAACACTCTTCAGTTTTTGCAAGGAAAGGCAAAATGAAGTTTTACTTCACTATTACACTCAAAAAAGTAAGGAATACTTTGAGAATAAATCTTTTGAGAATTTAGAAAGTTTTTATAAAAGCCTTTGGGATTTCGTGCAATCCAATTCCTATTCAAACGAGGTTATTTTTAAAAAGGCTGTAGGTTCATTTACTATCCAACTACTCTATAATAATTTTAAATTTTTAGATAATTGTGAGAAATTTTTAGTAGAGATTGAAAAGATCATTCAAATTTTTTATCCTAACACTTTGCTTCCAATAGCAAAACCTTTATTATTAGAAGCTCAAAATTATAAAAGTCTAGTCGATAAATCTTCTAAATTTTCAGCTCAAAATTTGCCAAACCTTCAGTTGACAACACCATTTTTTACTACCCAAAATTCGGAAAGACAATTAGCCATTTTAGAAACCGTAATACGAGGTTTTAGTCAAATCAATGATACTGCCATTACGGAACAATCAGATATCTTCTACATAGCTCATTTATTTTTACACGCCTTTGCTAAAATTTGCGTAGTTAAAGAAAATCTAAAAACCATTTTAGATATGGTACTTTCTCCTTTTGGTTTTTACTATAAAAGCTTACTTGAACTTAATAAAATGTTGTGTAAATTGGCCTACGCAAAAGCTTTGGAAAATGTCAGATCTGATCTGATAGTGCCAAAATATGATATAAAAAATGATATATATCTATTTACTAAATTTTACTTTTTGAATAGCTTCTGGAATGATACGGTTTTAAATGAAGAAGATAATTATTTGAACTTTGTTATTGGTTACTTTGAAAAAAAATTAGAGAAAAAAACCGTAATTAATTTTCAAATCTTTCCATTATTCGACTTTTTCTATGCCTTTGTTGCAGGTAAAATGGCAAGTTTAAATCAAAAAAATTTAAATAAAATTTTCATACGAATTTACTCGTTGTTATTCATAAAACTAGAACAAATACCTATTCCTGTATATTCAGAAGCTTTAGATTTTTTTATTAAAAATGGGATCGTTTTAATGATCTCACTTTTGCTTAAGGGACAAATAAAAGTTAAACTTTTTGATCGCTTTTATGGATTAATTGTTGACCAATACAAAATAAATCCAAATTTTTCGTTGCGTTGCATGTTTATGTTTTTAGATCTTACGATTGAACACTCCTTAAAATTAGGAGAAAAAGCTTTGAATATTACTTTTGAGAGATTTAAAGGTTTTCAAGTATTATTGCTCAAAACTATTAATAAAGAAAATGGAAACGAAATTATAAAAAACATAAATATACGTAGTTTCTTAGATAAAGTAGAGAAGCAAATCCAAAAAAAACATTCTAAAGATTTGATAATTAATGAAATGAGAAAGGAGATCGAAAAATATAGAAAGGCATGGAATAATCTAAAAAAGGAATTTTCTTAAAGCTAAATCTAAAGCCAAAAGAAATATTTTATTTATTTTATAGAGATTCTCAGTTAAAAAACAAATAAGCTCAAGCCATGTTATTAATAGGTAGATAGTGCCTCTGACAACTCTTATTGCAATTATACTGTTAGGAATTTCCTTCTTAAGTTTATGGATTAAACGCGATCCTAAAATTTGGGGAACAACCGCTGCAGCTTCCGTAGCATTGGGAATAATTGGCGGTAATATAACTTGGGTGGGCTTAATTTTTGTAATTATCCTTTCGAAGTTATGGTTTTTTTACAAATACAATCCGAACATTGTTAGTTTTATTATTCTAATATGTTTAAGTATTAGCTTTGGATTAGAATTTTTACCTGGCTATGATCCCTATTTTATCACACCTAAATTTGTCATTAGGATAGAAGTTCCTTTAATTGGATTATTCCCTTTAGCTCTACTAGTCCCTCTTGCCAAAACCCGACGAGATTGGAGTTTTGCTATTAAAGAAGGTTTATATTTTGGTCTTGGTGGAATCGCTTTACTCGCCATGCTTGCCATTATCAGTCAAACCGCCCATTGGGACTTTGACTTTCCCTCTCATATGGGTATCCGAACTTTAAGCAATTTAATTTTGACATCTATACCTGAGGAAGGATTTTATCGCGGTTTTATTCAAAGATCAATTTGCCACTATTACAAAAATACAAAACTTGGAAATCTTATCGGATTAATTATAGCTTCTTTATTGTTTTCTATAAGTCATCTTTATTGGAGTCCTAGTATAGAAATATTAATCTTTACTTTTCTTGCAGCTCTTCTTTATGGAAGTGTTTACCTATATTCTAAAAAAATTGAAAGTGCTATCCTCACACACTTTCTTTTTAATTTTATTCATATGACTTTTTTTTCTTATGAACATGAGTAAAAGCTGATTAACCAAGCTAGCTTGGTTAGCCACCTTAGTCGGTTGAAAACCATTTCTCTTGTTTAAAAATTTAATAAAAAATATATTACTTTTTTTTTAACGCACAAACGAAAGGAATTGCTATGAGTACACCAACACCATTGCTAACATCCTCTTTAACACCCGAGCCTCAAAGTCGAATTAATTCTTTTACAAACGAATGCATCAATACAATAGCGGAATTTAGCTACACCTGTTGTAAAAAAGCTGGATCTACCGTTGTATCAGCAGCACTTGGTGCAATTGGCGGGCGATTAATTGGCATTTCAGCTCCAAGAGGCGCATTACAAGGCTTTATATCTGCAGCTCTTTTTACTTGGGGCTGTAAACCAATCAATAATTATATCAAAAAGAACGCTGGTGACGAGCCTGGCAAAATCAATAAAAATGGACAAGATTTTATCTACACAATGACCACAGTTGTTGAAATTGCTTTATCTATTTTTATGGTAAAAACATTTGGTAATCAAATTTTAGAAAAATCGAAACTATGTCTACCCTCTTTTTTAAGTGATCGAATAATTGTTACAGATAAAAATAGCTATACAGTGTTTAATGGATTGTTATGTTTTATAGCGCCAATGATTGCGCAACATACAATTGCCTATTTAGAAGAGCGTCAAGAGAAACAAAGAAAGTAATTTTTTTATAAGATCTATTGAGTTTTGCTTGTGATGATCCAGCTCGCCCAAATGGCGAGCTTTATAACGAGAGAATAGGGATTTAAAAGGCAAATTGCTGAAACTTAAAGCCAATTTTTTTTTAACATCTTATAGCAAATTGTCAACTTGGCAATCAATAATCGTAAATTGTCAATTTTTTACAGAGTGTAGCTTATTAAAATCCTCTTCAACCGCTTTTATAGCTACTGCTAAAAATAAGACTTGTCTAAGTGTAAACGCTTTACCCCCGCGTTTACGATTTTCTATCGTAAACACACTTGCTGCTATCTGACACTCTTTCTCGTCTTCTTCAATACTTGGATAAAGTATTTTTACATCGAGATTCACGTATTTTTTTACTTTTTTGTGAATCGAGTCAATAATTTCTCCTAAATTTTGCTCATCATCACCAAATTGAGCTTTACACCACTGATTAAATTTTTCCTGAATTTTTTTTGTACATCTTAAAAAGAGAGAAGAAGTGTTTTTGCCCGCTTCATTCAGGATATCCTTCACAAATAACAAATATTTGATTTCTTTAGATTCAAAGGAATAATTTAGCTGCAAATCACTCCCAATTTTTTGGACCACGGGAAGTGCCTCGGGTGTAAAACTTAATTGAAAAGTCCCTGCTAAATATTTAGGCTCAATGAGGGGAGATTTCTTTTCTTCTGGCTTTTTTTTAAGAACCGGCTGTTGAACGGAATTATTGTCAAAGGTAGGTTTAAACTGACGTTTCGACAAATTATTAACGATTATGCCCAATTTGTCAAAAAATTTTGCTTGAGCTTCTTGAAATTTTTGTATATTAGTTACTAAATTACCATTTATATTATTCATATATTCCTTAAATAAAATAAAGGGAAAATATACTATTTTATTATTAAGTGACGTTAAAGATCGCACTGATTAAAACTAATGATTACTATTAATAGTAAATTTTTCACCGAAATCATTTTTCTCTGAGATCATTGGCACGGATAATGAGTTAGCAGCTCATCTTCTGTAATTTTACCCTCTAAAAACTGCTGTTTTAAATTTCTTTCCTTTTCTCTATAGGAAATATCAGCGTGTTTTCTCACCACCCTCTTAATTGTGGCATCAAAGATTTGATTACAGGAATGGGAGGTAGAAACAACCTTACTAAGTTCTTTAGCTTGAAAGACAATTGCTGGATCTTTTAAGTCGTAACTATTAGCCTCTTTTGCTTTAACACCAAGCATATACTTTGCTAAAATAGCATCTTCTCCAAATGTGTTTTTAATGATATTAAGTAAATTAAAATATAGTCTTTGCTTATGTACAGGTAATTGATAGTGTATTATTTTTCCATAGGACAAAGCCATACAAAAAGAACTATCTCCTGTACACCCCATTAACGGAGAACTTAAGTAAGCTACTTTTTTGAAATCTTGATGAGTGAGGTTTGCCACATTAATTATTCTTAAATGCTTTTTCCCCTTTTTCCTTAAAATGTGAATTGCTTCAACTTTTATCCCATTATTGAAAGAAATAATAGATATAGACTTTAAATTAAATTTTTTCCTTTTTAATTCTTTTAACGGTAAATCAGTTAGATTAATAGATTCAAAATTAAGAATATCTACTTCTAATTGTTGATGATAAAAATTAAAATCTAAAGCATGTACAACAAATCTTCTCAAATCGCTTTTATAATTAAAAAATAAGCTATGACTACTTTGATAATCCTTAATCGATTTAAATAACACATCTTTTAATGACTGATGTTCAACTTCGTTCCAGGTATAGGGTTTTATTTTTTTGGTAAAAAGGCCTACTCCATCTTCATTTAAACCAAGTCTTAGTAAAACTTCTGCTGGTTCTATATTAGATTTTTCATCATATTCTTGTATGGAGCAATCGTTCAAGGAAGAAAAAAAAGGTTGGCAAAGAGTTATAGGTGAGACTTGAATTATCCCAACTGGACCTGATATGCGAATAGCCTTAGCAGCCTTTACCTGTAATTGTTCTTTTCTATCTGATAAGTAATTTTCTGCAACAAACATATCACCATCACTATACTCTATTTGCAAATTGCAATGGTTAATGGGTGCAAGTAATTCTTTATGCTTTTTTTGTGCGACTAAAAATACCTCGATGGGTGCTAATGGTAAAAGTTTGTGGATTCTTTTCACATACGTTTTTATATGTGCAAAATCTCCTTTACCATCCGAACAAATAAAACCCGATATAAAAATAGTTTTATTTATTAAATCTACCTTTTGATTTTTAAAATAATTTGTAACTACCGCTTCAAACTTTATTTCTTTAAAAGTATATTCATCTGCAAAAGACTTTAAAGTAACTCCCATAAACCATCATTTTTTTATTTATTAAAAGAATTATAAATAATAATTATTAAGATTTAGTAAGTTAGATTTAAAGCTTATTAAAGAAAGTAAATAATTAATTTTAAATTAATTATTTTTAACCAATTTTGAATATACATAATCATTATCGGAAAATTGTTTAGATATGCAATTAATTATTTCTGCATTTCCTATCTGAATGCTTAAGTCAATATGTTTTGATTTCACCCGAAACTCTTTACTTAAACAAGCCTTTACAAGATCGATAGAACAATTTTTTATAGCGTAACAAAATAAATCGTCAGAAATGAAAGCACCTGCATTTACTAAGGCGATTAAAGAAGAAAAACTTTTCTTGTTTGGATTTTTTATAATTTTTTCCACACAAGCATTTAATATAGACTTATCAACAAAATAACGTTTCAAGTATTTTTTTAATAAAATAGGTTTTTCAGTAGATGCCTCTAATAAAAAAGTAGCGACAGCTATGGGATCATTATTATCTCCAACGGTTGTAATTTGAACCAAATCATTAAATGGTCTAATGATAAAAAAGTATCCCGATATACAAGCTGTTGTTATTAGTCCCCCGATTATCCCACCTATCATCTTAATTTCGTCACTGTCATACCTTTGATATAATTTATGACAATTTCGGCTATTAATTTTTCCAAATGGCTCTAGCATAGCTTTTGTTAACGAATGGGAATTTTTAGTTGTTTTGCTAAATAGACTCGTTAACTTACAACTGTTTTTAAGCTTTAAAGGCATTCGATAAGAAGAAGTTAAAGTTCGCACGACATTTTGAACACAATTCATAGTTTAACCTCCAGTTGTTGAATAATCCACTGGTACGCTTCTTGTGTACCATCTTCTTGATCTAATCTTTTTTGTAACTTAAGCGCATTTTTTGTATAACTTGTATTTCGCAATAGATCCTTTAAACCATCTTCGAATCTTTTTTTCGTAAATTGCACTTTTGGAAGGGGCTTTGGACCAATTCCCCATTCAAATGTTTTTTGTCCGAAAAAAAACTGATCAACAATACATGGCATTACCCAGGTTGCTTTACCAGCATAAAGACCTGCCGATAAAGTTCCGACTCCTCCATGATGAATTACAGCAGATACTTTTGGGAATAACCAATCATGAGGGATGTAATCTACAGCTAAGATGTGTTCTGGCAAAAGAATGTTTTCTAAACCTGGAAGATTTTTTGGGATAATAGCTTTAATTTTTTTTTCTTTAAAAACTTCGATAATTGTATTAACTGTTGCAGACGGAAAGGCTTCTGTCAAACTGCCAAATCCAAGATAAAGAGGTTTTTCCGCTTCTTCTAAAAACTGAATTAATTGTTTGGATGGAGTCCACCGCCCCCCTTCTTTTAAACGACAAAAACTGACCATCCCAGTTGACGAATGCCAATCTGTAGGACGTTTAATTAAACTTGGGCTAAAGGTAACAAGCTCTTTAATATTGGAGTATTTTGTTGGCCTCCAAAAAGGTGTTTTAGACAAATTAAGTTCGCTTTTTCTCCACTGATTAATTTTTTTTCTAAAAATTTGCCAGAAAAACTGTTGGGAAATAAAGTGTCCTACCAAATTACCTATTTTACCTAGATATTTAGGCATGGAAATTAAGCAAGATGGATGTTGACTTGTTAAAATTTCTGGCTGAAGAGACATTTTGATAGCTGGTATTTTTAAAAATTCAGCTAAATGAGGCCCTGCAAAAGCTGCTGGATGATAAATCAAAACATCAGCATCAATGGTAGCTTGCCTACAATCTTTTAAATGAATGTCTAAAACTTTTCGTAAATATAGCATGACATTAAAAAATGCTGTTATTTTTTTTAATCCCTTCGCTTCGAATAAACTTTTGGCTTCTTCTTTTGATGTATGCTTAGCTAAATCTCCACCTATAGGATAGTAAGCCAAAGAGAATTTTTGACACAACTCTTTGGCATGTTCATGTGCTCCAATGATTACTTCATGACCCTCTTGCCTTAGTTTAGCTCCTAAAGCGACATAGGGGACAACATCACCATAGGTGCCAATACAAATAAAGGAAAAACGCATAGCAATCTCAAAAACTTTATCCTAAATTTAACTACTCAAGTTCAAATTTTTTTGTTGTTGTTTAGCAAATCTTATGCCAACTATTACTAAGCTTATTTCAACGGCTGTTACGATAAGACCCGTCAAAACTCCACCAAACACAAAAGCTAAAGTCAATGGCGAAGCAAAAATGGCAACAGCTACTAAGACAATAAGGGAAGCTTTTGTAATTAGATTACATTTATTTGCTATAGTTACGTAATTAGATTTAAGCCTTCTAATTTCAACCACTTTGTCATTGTTTATCAAAGAAAGATTTGGATCGGAATCCATTTTATTGAGTTTTTTTAACACGATTGCGTTTACAATGTGTCCAATACCTGGAATGTGACCCAATCCTTTTAAAAATGGACTATTGATAATGGAAGAGATTTCATTTACAGTTACAGAGCTCATATTGCACTCCTTTTTAGTTTCGATCGAAATATTTTAACAGCTTTTTAAAGTATAAATATTTTACTAAAAGTGGCAAGAAAAAACCTTTAAATGCTTATTTAAATAGTTTTTGATCTCTCTTTCAATATTTAACACTTTGTTATTAAATGTAAGGTAGTTAAAATATCCTAAACTAACAAAAGGAGAATTAATATGATTAAGGATGTTGCCTTTTATGAATACTGTTTAAGAGATGGATTGATAATTAAAGATAAAGCAGATGGCATCGCAAATATAAAGAGAGTGGGAGAAAATGAATACTCCATAACTATAAAAGGTAAGAAACTTATATTACCCACATGTTCAGATATTATGAAAGAAAAAGTTACTTTTACTGATAGTAAAAAATTTACATTTATGCGTGATGGCGACTTCCTCATGATTAAAGAAACTGATACGGAAGGAAAAAATACTTATTTTGTAGATGTTACATTAGTTGTTCATGACATAGCATACGATGTATTTTCTTATAAACCATCTCCTCTTACCAAGAACCTGGCTCTACAAAAGATCGAAGCTACTCCACTTGATGGTGTTCTACCGTTGTTACAAGTTTACAATAGACATGGAGTTGCAGTTTTCGGGAAAAAATTAGACAAATATTATCTTTTTTGGGCAACTCCAAATGAAATAAATCTTAAGAATGTATCCTTAGAAGAAGGGATTTATTTGCGAAATGGTGAAGTGTCTGCTAAAGGAACAAATTACATGGTTTATCTAAAATCAAGGTGTAAAAATTTTGTGTCAGGTGAAAAAGAGTATTATTTGAATAATGAGGAAGGGTATCAAATTCCTTTAAAAGATCAGGAAAGTGTTGATCGATTACTTGAAAAGGTGGAGCAACTTAAAATTTAATAAACTGTAAAGTGTTAAAAAATCTCATAAGAGGTTGTTTTCATATTTAGCAATAGTTTTCAAGGATTTAGCTTAGCTTTATAACTTTGGCTTAAAAGTACAGCTTGAATAACTGCAAAAGCAACCAATCCAATTACAATTCCAAGACCTGCTGGTTGAGAAAAAATAAAAAAGGCCGGTAAGAAAAGTAAAGGAACGAAGAATAAAGCAATCGAAATAAATGTATTAAAGAATTCCCCTTTATTTAATTGTTCAATCCCAATTTTTATAATTTTTTTTTTGGACAAGGTTTCAGCTTCATTGTCATTGGGTAATTTTTTAAATTGACTAATCGCTATATTTTTTACAATGAGTAGGTAAATACTTCCTATAATCGGCACTCCACTAAAGGCAACAAAACCTTTTTGCGTTAGACAAGCGATAGCGGGTTTATTAACAGGTCCTACATTATTCATACAATCCTCTTATTCGAGCAATTAAATATCTATCTAATCTTTAATTTAGAAAGGATAAGGTCTAAATATTAAGGATTAATAAAGGCATTACAAAACCTATAATTTTTATTTTTCTTTCATAAAGAATAGTTACTTGATATAACCTTTAAGCGAATTTACTAAAGGTATAAAATGCACATAGAAACTACATATAAAGACTATAAAAATTATATAAACAGTTATTACCAAAATAAAGACGAAAACTTTATAAAAAGTAAATTAGATAAAATAAGTGAAATACAACAGAAATTTTTAGGCTCTATAGAAGAAGATTTTACAAATCGTGAATTAATAGAGATGATTTCAGACTCAAAGACAAGTAGCTTATTTATTAATCTAACTTTTATTGCTGCTTGCAACACAGGAAATAAAGATCTTATTCTATTCATTCGTCGTAATGGTAAGTTAAATGGCCACACCTTAAATTACGCCTTAACTCAAGCTATTGAGCAAAAAAATTTTTGGCTAGTAGATACAATTTTAAATGATATCCGCACCAATCCTTTCACAAACAATTTTTCTATACTTTTCTCTATAATGCCAAAATCCGCAAAAGTAGACGCTTACATAGCAGAAAAGAGAAATTATTTATTTTACCCCAAAGACCAACCGTTATACGGCTTAGATATCGAGTTAAAATGCGAATCTAAAAGTCAAGAACAAGCGATAGTTAATTTTATAGACAAAACCATTTATATTTTTGCAGAAACACTCTATAGAAAAAATTCACAAAATTCTTCCGAAGCTATCAATTTTTTCGATCTGTTATCGGCTTTTAAAGAATCCCTAGAGTCCAATGTAACTTTTAATTGGTACACAAAAGCCCACATAGGTTATCTCCTTGAACAAATAAGAGATCGTTCAGATATATCAATCGATCTTTTAGACAATGCTATTAAGTATTTAAAAGATGATTACCTACGTTGTGTTCCAAAAGATGATAATATTGAAATTGTAGAAGCTACTATTACAAAATTAGAAAACTATAAGAAGTCTTTAACAAGTAATAGTACTCTATAAAGTAAAGCAACTTAAAGATAAGTAAGGATTTAGCTAACAAGAATTTTAGCCTGTAGCTAAATCCAAATTTCTATTGAAATTTTGCTGTACATTCTTTATTTATCTTAGAAAATAGGAGAAAAAGATGAGTCCTCTTTTAAAAGATATATTTATGCTCTATGAGCCAGAAGATACTGCTAATCATAATACTTTGACAGATGGTTACATACCAGTTGTTAGAGAAATCCATGGGATAATACTTGTTACCAAAGGTGTAGCTGAATTTGTATTAGGTAAATGTTTACCTTTTACTGAAGATGCTTTTCGTTATAGATATCCAAGACACTTAAAAGACGGTATTATCAATTTGACGTGGTCTCCTATAAATTGGCTTATTTCAGGATATTTTATCAGGAAATTTACCAAAATCGATGCATAAATAAACTTTTTAGCAAAAACAACTTTGACATCTTAGATGATACATTTAGATAGACCAAGTTCTTTTTTCTAAATTACACTTGTGCATCGATTGTTCTAAACCGCAATAGCTTTCTCAAGCTAAAAAAGAAATCTATTGCTTCCTTAAAATATTGAGTTTAAAAAATTAAGCATTCGTTTTAACAGCTTGGAATAGAATTTTTCTTGCCTTTTCATTTTTTGATAAACTATTAAGAATTGATCCATTTCCTTGTTTTATAGCTTTTTCAACGTGTTTTTTATTTACGTCAACACCTTTATCTATCAATAAATTAACTAAATCACATGACTCCTCTTCGATAGCAAAGGTTAGTAGCTCAGGGTTTGCTTCTGCACCATGCTTAACTAAGATAAATAAAAGTTCTTTAGTTTTTTTTGTTTTTTGTTCCTCTAAAACATTTTTCAAACAAACATTTACTAGTTTTTTATCCACCTCAAAAACCTCTAAGCATTTACTCAACAAGGTTACTTGCTCTTTTTTACATATTTCCAAAAGTGCATTCGCTCTTTCTATCTCTTGTAACTTAGCTATTTTTTTTACTTCATGATTTTCTTTTAATGGCGTATACACCAAAACATAACCTACAGCTCCAATTGTTGATACACCTAAAGAAATTGCATAGCTAATAGCCACACTTCTTAGAGCATCCCTTGCATAAGAATAATTTCTTTTTTGAAACTTCCATAAGCTCTTGAGAGATTGCTTTGATGTTTCTTTGGCAAATAGGCTAGAAATTTGGCAAGGGGATTTTTTTGTAGAGAAAAAGGATACTTGTTTACTTTGTCTAAATATGTTTCTTCCAATCGGTTGCATAAATTTTCCTTATTAGTCAAAAGCACGTTAAAACTACATTAAATTTTTTTTTAGTTTAGTATCTGAAATTAGAGATAAGTAAAACTTTTGCTATTTTAGTTCCCATTCTTCATTTCCTTTATGAGTGACAAAATCTCTCACTTGATTGAAAAAATGGGTTTCTTCACAACGCTTTATGAAGGATGAATAGCTGGAATGTTCTAATTTGGGATCCCAATCAAAATGACTTAATAAAGAAAAAACCCTTTTAAATATTTCTAAGTAAGAACAGGTTGTATACCAAAGATTAGAAGGATTTGAGCTATTAGTGTATATAGTTTGCACACTCCACGCCTTCCAATCTTTATTATAAGCTCTTATGGCAACAAATAACCTACCTTCGCTATCTTGTCCCCTCATGATAGGGGCTGACATTTCTGAATTTTGTATTTTTAAAGTATATCGTTCTTTTTTTGTTTTTAATTGAAGGGTAGGGATGTTTTCAAACGACTCTTTGCCACCAAAAATAGCATAAATTTTTTCGTAAGGTTCAAATACAATAGATATATTTTCTGAAGTCTTGGATAGTTCTCTTTCAATTAAAGCAATTTTTGCTTTTATACACCGCTTTTTTTTCTGCTCATCATCAATATTTTTATCATATCTTTGGGTCTCATCCTCCGCTGCTTTTCTTGAAAAAAAAGTACTAAAAAAACCTGTTTTTTTATCAGCTTCTTCTGGCTTATAGTATTTTAAAAAAATCAACCGGCTTTTTACCTCTTCAAGTTCTCTTTCAAGTGTTTTTTTTCTAACGTGCAGTTCTTTTACTTTTCCTAGCAATAATCGTTTTTCTAAGGGTAGAGTTTCACTTACTACTGCATTGAGCTTTTGACACGTCATGCCTAAGTAAATTTTATCATTGGTAGATAAACAATTAGCTATCTCAGCCACAACTTCTTCACCAAAAGAAAAGTGACCTTTTTGACAATTTACAGCTAAAACTTTTCCAAAACAATTATCGAGAGAGTGAAGCATTTAACTTGAATCCTTTTTTTTAAAATCATAAGACTTACCAAATAAGATTAAAGGATTATGATTTAAAAATGAACTCTATCTATTTACAATTATTTAAATTTATTCTAAATTTTCTTTATTATTTTTGATCAATTGTTTCAAAGTAGCAACAGTATAATAAATTTGCTCTTCTGTATGAGTACAATTGACAAAAAAACGGATTCTAGACTCCCCTTTTTTAACAATTGGATAAGCTAAAGGAAGAGCATAAATCCCATGCTCCTCTAATTGTAAACTTAGTGTCATGGCAAGAACCGCGCTTCCAACTATAACTGGAATGATTGGGCTATCTCGACACTCTCCGGTATTTAAATCTGCTTTCTTTAATAATTTTAACAAAAGCTGTGACCTTTCATGCAAAGTGGTCATTCTACTAGGTTCCTTTTCAAGTAATTCAATAGACGCTAAAGCTGCAGCCGCATTAGAGGGGGGCATACCAGCTGAATAAATAAAACTTGGACAGCTAAGCTTCATGAAATTAATGAATTTTTTACTTCCTGTTACAAACCCACCACAGCTTCCAAATGATTTACTCAATGTCCCCATCAAAATATCTATCTCATTTGGATTGATAGCAAAATATTCACTAATTCCTCTTCCTGTTTTTCCTAAAACGCCCATTGAATGCGCTTCATCCACCATTAAAAAGGTGTGATAGCGTTTTTTTAATTCTAAATATTTTGGAATATCTGGTATATCGCCATCCATACTAAACAACCCTTCCGTCAAAATGAGAGCTCGTTTATACCGGGTGCGATGTTTTTCTAATATAGACTCAAGATCTTTGGCATCATTATGTCGAAATCTAATATGTTTTGCTCCTGAAAGAAGAGTTCCAAGCCAGCTACTATTATGAATTAAGCTATCATGAATAATTAAATCATCTTTATTAAATAGATGACCAATCGTGCTAACATTTGCGCCATGTCCGGCTGTAAATGTAACGCTTGCTTCCTTGCCAACAAATTCAGCAATTTTTTCTTCTAATTTTCTATGAATGGGTTTTTCACCAGAGACCGCTCTACTTGCCGATACGGAAGTTCCATATTTTTTTATCGCATCCATAGATGCTTGGCTGACGATTGGATCACCTGACATACCTATATAATTGTAGCCTGTAAAGTTAATTAATTCTTTGCCATTTACGTTGATCGTATTTCGTGAAATATTATCTGTTAAAGCATTGTAAGTTTTTTTTACTAAACTCTCCCCATACTTATTTACGATTTTCTCAAGCTCTTTAAACGAATGAACTTCATAAATATTTGCATATTTTTGTAATTCACTATCCGAATATTCTTTTTCTTTTTTATTTAGCTTAGGTTCCATAAAAACTCACAGTTAATTAACTAACCTTACTATAGATTTAAAGAATATTTTGTCAAATAGCTTTATTAGTTTATTTATTATTAAAACTTAAGATTTTTTTTAAAACTTTGAATCTCAATATTTGTCAACGAGTTTAAAATAAGCTATGATTTCTTAATAAAAAATTTACAGTTAAAAGGTATCCCTTATGAATTATTCACATAAGGAGGTCTAACTATGGAAGCAAACAATCAATTTCAAATAGCAACTACTAATTTCCTTCATTCTCTCGAACCATTAAGAGGACATGATTCTATAAGTTATAAACGTACAGATAAAAAAATTGAAAAACTATCTCTAGAAGTAATGACAAAAATTAATGGCATTGATCAATCAACTCAATTTTTTGAAATACAAGCCATTTTAAAAGATGAAAACTATAGCTCTATTGTCGTTACTTTAAGCTTTATGGCTGCTTGCCAGAGTAACAATATTGAATTAGCAACAGCGCTTATGCAACATCCAAAATTAAAAAGTTATGCCATTAACTTTTGCTTAGTAAAAGCAGTCGAAAGAAACGCGTATGAGTTAGCTGAAAAATTAATTACAGATATTCGAGTTAATCCTTTTGGTAGTGATTTTGCTCTCTTAAAAAAATATACCGCAGATTGTAAGCTTGAAGTGACTTTAAAAGAGGAAAAAGGTCTATACCTATTAGTAAATCCATTTACCCTTTCAAAAGGCAGCTTTGACCATTTTTCGAAAATGATTTTCCAAAGAACAAACTTTATTGTAGCAAAAACAATCTTTCAAAAAGCCATCAAGGATCAAGATATTTTTATAATTATTGAAAATTCTTCACAAAATTCTTTACGATTAAAAGTTAACTTTGACGAATATAAAGATGAATTTAAAAAAGAACTTACTAACGAAAATCTAAAGGCTTCCATAACAAATGATGCTATGATTGGCTACATGCTAGAACAATTAAAGCTTGGTAAAGACATTGAAAAAGAATGGTTAATAAGCGGTATTACCTACTTACAAAATAATATACACATCCCAAGAGCTGTAGCCGAAGTTGTGATAGAAAAGCTCGCTAAAGCCCTTTTTAAATTAGATCCTTCCCATTTTGAAAGTGACCCCCCTCTTTTTCAATACCTAACCATCAAAGATTCTTTTCTTTTTTATTTAATTAAAGAGGATAATGCCAAGGCTATTCAAGTATTGATTAACCGAGAGCTTTTTTTTAACCATAAGATGAATGTAGCCCGAACCTTAATCATTGCGCTTGCTAGTAAAAGTTTAGAAACATTAAAAACAGTTCTCCCTTTTGCTGGTAAAGAAGAAATTAAATTTTTAGAAATCCACGCGAAGATTACTCACAATAAACCTGATCTAAATATTCCCATTGTCAATCGTTTAAATGAAATGAAATTAAATCAAGACAAAAATGAAATAAGTCAAGAAACGGAGGATTTAATTAATTTTTTTAAGCAAGACGATCTAGAAGCGTTAAATCACATATCAGACATGAAATTGGACGATTCATTACTTCTCGCTTTAACTAACAATAGCGTTAATATTTTTGCTGCTCTGTTAGACCAAGTAGATACAGAAAATGAAGCGCTCTTAGAAAAATATGAAAGACTTGCCTCAAGAAAGCCTGAAATTTTAAAATTAATTAAAGACAAGCAAGTTGAACTAAAAAATCAAAAGAGTATTTATTACAACAACTACGATTCCGAAAGTGAAAATGAAAACTATACACCAAATTATAGTGCAAACTACTGTTAACTAATAAACTTCTTCCTGTTTTTGAGAATCGCTATTTTTAATAAACAGGCGATTCCGCCAAGAGTTCATTTTTATTTCCTTTTTCTAAGGTTTTTGGTATCTAAATACTTAAGAAAGCATAGTTTATAATTTTAATAGTAAGGTAGTATGGACTCTTTAGCTTGCGCCTCTTGTTTTAGCTCAGGGTATTTGCTCATTCAAAATAAAAGAAAAGAGGAAGAAATAAAGCAAGGTGGTACGAACCCCGTTTTATCGTCTTTAAATCAAATTGTACAGGTCTTTAGTTTTAGCAACATTTCAGGAAAAGTCCTCAATACCCTTTCCCCTTCTAAATGTGTATTTACAGCTAAATGTTTAAATAACATTCTTCCCTATACAAGTATAGTTGCTTGCCCAACCTCTGCAATGATCGGTTCAAATAATTATAAAGAATTAGAAACAGTTTTAAAGACAGTAACCGCTGATAAATTTCCGCTAATTGCTCATCAAATACCAGATAAAGTCAGTAATCAAACAGTCAGTCGATGTCAATATTTCACAAATAATTTAGGGAAAATCACCTTAGGTGGGATGTACGCTATAGGAATAGCTTTGCCTTTCATTGGGCAAACAGCACTTGGCCTTTCGGTTTTGGCACCACTTTTATATAATGAGGTGGAAGAGAGGAACTATATCCCTTTTAAGGTTAGTGCCTTTATGGAAGAGTATATGCCAAACCTTTCCCATATTTTTAATTTTTTTGGAGGTGGTAGCAAAGTATTTTCGGGGCTTTCTCTTGTGAGTAATATAAACCCCCTTGTTAACCAAGCTTATTACAAGTTAGATAAAAAATTTATTCGCATCTTTCAAGCAAAAATCCCCACATTGGAAGAAATTGATAATCCTTTATTGCAAAAGAAAGAATTGTCTTTATTTGATATCAAAGGAATACTTGATGCGCCATTACATTCGTTTACAATTAACCCTTCCCATTGCTCTAAAGAAGTTTTTGCCGGATTCAAAATAGATCGAAAACATGATTTTGATCATTTTTCCCAATCTTTTGCTTCTATCGATTGGAGTATTTTAAGTCATACTATTATCGCAAAACTTAAAAAAGATAGTCGCTTTAAAGATTTTCTCGTTAAAAAATTTCCAGGTAGCGATATAGAAAAAAATTTCATCCACTTTCTTTCAAAAATTGCTGAGAGAAATAAGTTATCTATTGAAGAGTATGCGGTTTCTTATTTTAAAAAAGAATTCCAAGATTATATTGAAGTTTTAAAGGGAAATAAAAAACCTAAAGGATCTATTATCGACACATTGAGTGCCATTGAGAACACCACCCTTATACTTTCTCACCTATACCATTTAGAGGAAGATAAAGAGCATAATCTTCTCTCTATTCAAGATTTACTTTTAGGACTTGGAATTGATTGTGGCAATTATTGCGCAAGAGGGCTTAGACGAACCACCCAAGAAATGATCGAAAATATCATCTTTCAAAAGTTACCACACTTAAAGCCTGAAGAAGTGTATGAACTTCGCACTTACCAAGGGCTACAAAATCTTCGCATGGAAATTATGACTCAAATGTATTTAAAATTTGTAGAAGCGCAAGTCTACTTAAAAAAGGGTAAGGAAATCCCCCTCTTCTCAAGTGAAATTACCGACCCCGATGTCTTCTCAACCGCCGGTGAAGTTCATTTCTCCGATCTTTATAAACATTTTTTTGCTTTAGGTTTTTGCCCTTTAACTTATTTTGAAAGAAAGCAGGTGGGAATAAATGATATCATCATTAGAAGCAATCCAGGCTATCCTTTTGCCAGCCTATTAAATGCATCCTATCAAACATATTTGCTAAGAATCGAAGAGCCTATTGCAAATCTTGGAGAAGCTGAATTTACCAATTACATTACCCATTGGATTTTAACTAATCCAAAATTAATGGATCAAAAACAGCTCGATTTACTAGAACAACAAAATCATTTGTTAAATAAGTTAGTGGAAACGAAAGTTGAGATTGAAAAACAAAAAATTGTTGAAGATTTAAAGAGTATCGAAGAGCAATTACGCCAAAAATCCTCTTTACAAGAAGAACTTTTAGATATTTATACTGAAAAAAACGATGATAAGTGGACCATTGATGAAACAAAAACAAGGTTTCATTACTTGTATTATACCATACTTGGTGTTTTAAACGTTTCTTTAGATAGTATTTTACCAAGAGTGAATCAAAAAAATGATTTTGTTATTAAAGAAAATCATATCGAAGCTGAGCCAAAAAATGATCTACCAAAAACTCAACTCTTTGATCAATCGTTTGCTATTGTTGATGATTATAACCCTTCTTAAATCTTCTGTTACAAAGTTAAGGAATTAATATTTTGTTTCTGCCACTTTTTTGCATAGCTTTTCTAAGCGACGATTAATAAAACTTTCATTCGAGGGTTTAGTTTCGTCTGATTTATTTATTTCTGCTAATGCAAATAGCAAAAAATTCGATTGTCTTTTAGTTAAATAAACTCCATTTAATGCAAATTTCTTGGCTGCCGCCTTGACTTGAAGTTGGTTTTCTTCTTCTTTTGCAATAAGCTCTGGAGCATTTTTTTTAATTAACAAATTTACTATAATGACCGTTTTGGTATAAATAGAAACAATAATTTTTTTTAAGGGAACGTCTGAAATTTCTCCGTAGTTTACTTTTTTCCATAGTCTATAGGCATCTTGTTGAGCATCTGAATATCCTAGAAAAACCACATCTGCAAAGTCTAGTGAAGAACTAATTTGTTGACCGACAAACTCTATATAATGCCTTTGCTCTCTATTTAAAGAAAAATTGTAAGCATTTTTTTCCTTTATAGGTAACGGTGAAGAAATATAGGAAACTATAGGTGTTAAAGACATAACCATCTCTTTATTAATTATAAGAATTATAAATTAAATCATAAAAAAATTAAAGATAGTTATTTGTAATTCACTATTTAATCTAAATATTACCTTAAGTTCTAAAATCCTACCTTTTTTTTTAATCCTTTGCTATTTTATTTTCTTAATTATTCCTAAGCGATGGAACAGGTAAACATGAATTATTTGAAAAGTGTCTTCTTTATCTTCCTTTTATGTTTAGGATTTTTCTTCGTTATTTCTTTTAAAGACCCAAAAAAACGTTTGAAAACATCAAGGCTTTTAGTAAATGTGGAAAGGTCTGCTAAATTTACGGCTAAAGATTTTGAAAAACAAACATCAGCTAAACTCGTACCTATTGACTTAAGAAATCCTTATAAATCTTTATACTCTTTTTTCTTAGATTTTCCCTTAGTTGTACTATCTGAGCCATTAGATGAAAAAACAGTTTATAACTTGGCTAGGAGATTTGGTTACCGTTACATTTCGTTTAAAGAAGAAGAACTGAACGAAGCCATCGATTTAACTCAAAACGCCCTTTCTTCCATGCCAAAATATAGTAGCCAAATCGCTTCCCTTACAAAAGAAAGTTCTTTGGAGATATATGAATTACTAAAAAAAGTAGATCAGATTTTTACTAAACAAAATATCAAATACTGGGCCACAGCTGGCACATTACTTGGAGCTTTACGTCATGGAGGCTTAATCCCTTGGGATGACGACCTAGATATTTGCATAATAGATACAGATGAAAATAAATTAAATGAACTAAAAAATTTATTAGAAGCAGAAGGGTTAGAAATCCAATTTTGGAAGGATATCTATAAAATCTACCCTAAAAATGGAATTGCCATTGAAGATATACGCAATAACGGGGAACTTTTCCCTTTTAAATATCCATTTATAGATGTCTTTGTTGTCACATTAGAAAAAACTTGTGAACATGAAGATGTTTATGTACATAAATCACCTATTTTCTATTCCGTTTTTAATAATGAAAAATATACTTTTTCGCAGATCGAAAATTTACAAAGAATCTCGTTTGGACCAGTTTCTATTCCAGTTCCTGAAAAACCAGAACTTTTTTTAAATGTTGTTTATGGCAATAAAGCCTGTCCTGACTTGTGGAAAAAATACGCTATTGAACCAAATTGGGATCACAAACACGAAAAGCCAACCCCTTTTAAAGGGGCGACTTTTGTAGAAATTGATAATTTTGCACCTGCCCCTTTTTAGCGCTCAAAGAGTTGGTTGGTAAAGCAGTTGCTAATTAATATCTGGCTTGCAAAATTAACATTGTTATAACAAGAACTCTCCAATAAATTGTGAGAGCAAATATTTTTAGTTTATGTAAACAAGGTTTTGGTTTTGCCTCTTGCGGGGTAACCTCTTTTCGAAAATTCGTTTTGATATAACGTGTTGTATGAAAGGCAACAAGGGCAGCTGATGCTAAAAGCATGATACCGGTTAATACTTTTTCTGGATTTTGCTCCATTCGCTCTAATGTATTGCCGTCAATTCCATGTAATAAACTACCAGTTATGCCAATCCGTGTTGCACTTATCGGTTGAGTTGTCTTGTAAGCTGCTCCCGCATAGTCTTCATCGTCTTCAAATTGACACATGGGAGGAGTGCAATTAATTACTTCTTCTGGTTTGAATTTAAATTTAATAGTTGGAGTAAGTAATCCTAAAACACTTCCAACATAACCCGCTATTTCGTTTGTCTGACTTCTACTTGCTGAAAGAGAATAACCCATGGTGGCCATACCTGATAAAATGGCATGTCTACGGTTTAAAAAAGCTCTTCCAAAAGTGTCTAAAATAGAAGGAAATCCTTTTAAAATGACTTGAGCAAAAATATTTCTTATTAAAGGAACAACCCCTTGCTGTAAAAAATTAGGGTCAAATTCACTATCTTTAAAAACATAAAAATAATTTTTAGTCTCCGATAAATACCGCTCCCCGCCGGACCCCATACTAGAACCAATACTACTACCACCATAACCTGGGTTAGCTCCATTGAGGTTAATCCCTATGAAACCTAAGGGCCCTGTACCGTGGGTTAAAGATTCTAAGACTAAGGCATGTGATAAGCCTGCATCTAGAAGATTATACGTTGTCATACATCCTGCAGTCGTCCAAAAAATGCGATGAATTGTTTGTGTAATTGCTGAATAACAAGCTTTTTTTTGATTTTTAAAGTTTTTAGTATTTGCGGCCCTATTTTCTCTATTCGTCACCAAATTATTGTTTACCGCTAGATCACTTGAAGATGTTACAGCTCCCATAAACCCCCTAAATATTTTTTATAGATTGTAAAGATATAGTATTAAGATTTAATAATAATTTATCCAAAACTATTAAATTATGAAAAATTAATAATTACTAATTATAATAAACAAATAAGGATATTAATTATTAGAAGGCACTTAGGTACAAATGATGGGCATGAGAGGAGACTTTGAAAAACCAGATGGCTTAGTTTTTATTCCGGACTTTCTATCTGAAAGGGAAGAACAAAAGCTCTTATCTTTTATCCAACATTTATCCTTTAATGAATTTAAATTATTTGATAATCTTGCAAAACGAACAGTCAAATCTTTTGGTTATAATTATAGCTTTGAAACGAGAGAATTAACGGTAGGAGATCCTTTTCCAAAAGAACTCATCGATTTAAGCAATCTTTGCGCTCAAGTTTTAGATGTTCCACCTTATGAGATCATTCAGTGTTTAGTTTCTAAATACCCTCCCCAAGCTACGATTGGATGGCATACAGATGTTCTAGCTTTTGGATCGAAAGTCATAGGTATCTCTTTAGCTTCTCCTTGTGTGATGCGTTTTCAAAGAAAAGTAAACGATAAAAGAAAAGTTTTTGAAATTCAACTTCCTCCTCGATCGTTGTATTTACTATCCAAAGAAGCTCGCTATAAATGGCAACATAGTATTCCATCAACTCCAGCCTTAAGATACTCTATCACCTTTAGAACATTGAAAAACTAGATATTTGTAAATATTTTAAACCATAAAAAATAAAAGTTAAATTATATGGCAAAACAGATTTTTACAATAGGATACTCCATCCACAATATTGACACTTTTATAAAAATGTTAAAGGCTTTTGAAATAGAACAACTAGTAGATATTCGCAGCATTCCTAAATCAAGAAATTGCCCAGATTATAACAAGGATGAATTTGCTATAACTTTAAAAAAAGAAAATATAACATATTACCATTTAAAAGAACTTGGAGGCTTAAGAAAACCGCTAAAAGACTCTTTAAACACAGGTTGGAATAACAACTCGTTTAGAGGTTTTGCCGATTATATGTCGTCAGAAAATTTTCAAGGAGGTTTAAAAAAACTTATGAAACTTGCAAGTTCCAAAAAAACTGTCATTATGTGTGCAGAAGGGGTACCATGGCGATGCCATAGAAGTTTAATTACTGACGCTTTGACTTTGCAAGGTTGGGAAGTTTTTCATATACAAAGTAAAAAAACAGCTAAGCCACATTCGTTAACATCATTTTTAATAGTTAAAGATGGACAGCTGTTTTATAAAAATTAATTATTTGAAATTTAAGGTCTTCTTGGCAAAATTACCGTAAAGCTTGTAGGTCCTCTACCAGCTCCATCAAAGTAAAAAGGAGTCAATTCGGCAGTTCCTAATATATTTACATTTGGGAGAAAATAATTATCATTTACAACGCCTGGAACGTCATTTACAACAATGGGAGCCACAGGTGGATTGGCAAATTTTGTCACTTTTAATTGATAGAAATTTGGTAATACCCCAGCGCCAGAAGTTAGTTGCCAGTCAAAACGGATACCTTTTAATCTAACATTAGCAAATGTATTGAGCAAATTTCTTGCTCTAAAATTTAACACTCCAATTAACTGCATATATTTATTGATATTAGAAATAAGCGCATCTTTATTTTGTTCCAGTTCATGATCATCCTCTGAGTGACCATTTTCAAACCAATCTCTTAAGTTTTCATCTATATAATCATAGGGATCAGTTGCTTTCCATGAATCATTTATCTCATCTTTAAGCAAACAAAAAAGCTCATTATCTTTAAATCCATAAATTAGAGTCTGATCATCCTTGTCTTTATATAGTAAAGGATGTGTAATAGAAGAATCTTCAATCAAAGCTTCCATTCTATCCCCTTCTTGAAAATACAAAATTTCTTTATCATTTTCTTTATGTAAAAAAATTTTTGATTCTATAGCATCTAATGGCAAATAAAGGGAAAGAGCAAAAAAAACTAGCAAAATTTTTTTCATATCAAACCTTAAATTTTTTTGGGTTTAAAGGATCTAAATAAACTTTCTAGTAAAGTATAAAAGAAAATTTTGCAATTAATTATGTGCTTGAAAATGTATAACGCTTTTATTTTTCTATAAAAGCATTTGTCTCAATTAGCTTTTGGGCAAAGACCTTATATATCATTTCTAAAGAATCAGGTGACATAATTTTTATATAGTCAGCCAATGTAATTGGACCCAAATGTTGTTGAACGGCAAAAAATATTTTTTTGTGGGCTTTTTGTAAATGATAAGGATTTTTAAAGGTATTTTCTAAAAGAAGTTCTACTGGATTAATTGTAACTCTTAGGTCATTTATGCAACCTTCGTGAGCGTAACCGCTATACCAAATAGATAATTCTTTTCCACTCTTCTTACAAATACAACATGGTGATAAATTCATAATGGGTAATTATTTAAAATTATTGTCGAACAATATAAGGATTACCATTTTTGATAGCAAATTAAATTTAACTAAAGCGCTAAAGTTAAAAATACTTTATTTAAGAAATAACTATCTTTTATGAATGATATTTTGCTAAATGAAAAATAACTAAATGTTTTGATAGGCATGAATAAAGAAGAAATCAAATTTATCTTCATCTTATTTATTATAACGATTCCGGCAAGTATAGAAACCGATGTGTATTTTCCAAGCTTTCCAGATATGATGAACTTTTTTCAAGTTAGACAAAGCGAAATTCAAAAAATTGTTTCTTGGAATCTTATAGGATTTAGCTTAGCGTGTTTAATCATTGGTCCTCTTTCAGATAGCTATGGAAGAAAAAAACCTTTAATCATTTCTTTAATGGTTTTTTTTATAGGTAGTATTTTTACAATTTATTCCAAAGAATTTAACGAGATGTTATTTGGAAGATTTTTGCAAGGTGTTGGAAGTGGTGGGACCATATCATTAGGTACTGCACTTATTTTTGACTTCTATAAGGAAAAAAAAGCAATAACGGCTTTAAATCTCTTAAATTTTATCGTCGCTATATTTCTTATATCTGCCCCTATTATAGGTGCTTACTTTAACATTCACTATGGCTTTAGATCAAATTTTGTCCTTATTGGCGGACTTGTTCTTTTTTGCCTAGTCATTTCTGTTTTCTTATTTCAAGAAACACTTCCCAAAAACAAGAGATTACCCCTTAAAATACCAAAATTAATTACCAACTTTCAAATTATCTTTAGCAATATTAATTTTTGGTTACTAATTATTATTACAAGTATCATTTTTGGAGGATATGTAGCTTTTTTGACCCAAATTTCAATACTCTATGTGGAAGAATTTGGAGTTTCTAAACAAGATTTTCCATTGTATCAAGCTTCCTTGTTAGCCTGTTATTTAATAGGTAGTTTTACTTGTGCTTTATTTATAAATAAATTTTCAACCCTGACCATAAAAAAAATTGGTACAATAGCTCTTGGATTAACGGCTCTTGCAATAGTAATTTACCTCTTTATTGAACCATCACCTAAAAATCCATTCATTATTTCTTTTTTAATTGTACCTTATGCATTAGGTTTTGCCTGGCATCAAACTCCCTACATGGAGGAGTTAATAAATTTGAATCCAAGTTTTAAGGGATTAGTGGCAAGCTTTATCACAAGTTTTAGGTTACTTTGTACGGTCTTAATCGTAGAGGTAGTCGCCAGAATGTATAATTCAACTATTTTTCCTGCTTACTATACCTTATTAGTAATTATTACTTTAGTTACTATTATCACTATTGTATTAGAAAAAAGAAAATAAACTTTTATTTAATGATAATTCATTTATTAGTTACAAAAGTAAATTAATGAAATTATTCAAATAATAATCTATAATATTGTTTTTTTTAAAATAACAGTATTATTATGGAACCTTCGTCTAATTATTTAAAGGTAGATACTCAACCAAGCTTACTAATTAATCATGTAGATTCTGCTGAGACTAATGAAACTACGAAATCCTTTAAAGAATATCTAATTTCAAATAGAGAAAAATTAAAAAGACAATTCCAACAGGTAATCCATTGCGGTGAAATATTATTTACTGAAAGTGGTCATGTTAATGATCGTTCACAAATTAACTCTATCACCTTAAAAAGGCATTTATTTACCCCTTTATATGAGTTATTAAATGAGATTTTAAAAGAAAAAATTGCAAAATCGAGTTTTGAAATAATTTTTGATAACAATTTAAATAGTTTTTTTAAAAGTCAGCCTCATTTAAAACCAGATCTATATTTTATAGGTGGGTTCACAATATATATAATCGATAAGTTTATTGAAACCCTATTACAAGAGCTTGATATCGATTTTGAGTATGAAAAAACTTCTTTTCATACTTATGCCGATATTGATGTGTTAATGAAATATCAAAAACTAACAAATGAAGGGGTGGAATTTTATTGTTGGCTCTGCTCTCAACTCAATTATATTCCTCAAAAGTATGATATTCATTTAAATTCAAAAGCAGATTCATTCATCGTCAACAACTTAAGACAGTATCTTAAAAAAATTCAAAAAAACGACTTTAAAAACATCAATCAAACTGACGAAGAATCTCAATATTTGCATTTAATGCAAAAAGGTCAGATCCATGAATTTGATATATCATCATCCTTTAATACGGATATTAGTTTTATTTTTACTATAGATGCTATTCGGTTAAGCATTCCTTTAAATGACTCTAACGAAATTTGCTTAATTAGCGAAAAAGTCAATATTATACAAGTGTTGCATGATGTAGCTACTCGAACGCTCAGAATTCCAAATTCTAAATCAATGAATGCCAAAGCATTTTGGAAAACATTACTTTACCTTAGTAAAGGTTTTACTTTTTATGATTTTGAAAGCTTAAAAGATATAGCCAATATTGCTTATGCAAAATTAATAGAATACGGAAATTTAGTGGATAGCGCTCTTTATATGATCCGTGAAATTACGAGTAAACATGCTCCTGCTAATAATTTGCATTTTAAATATGTTTTGCTCTTTCACTTATATGTTACAAATATTCACACAAAGCAACTATTAGAGCATAATCTACAAGAAATTAAATTTCGATTAGATCAAGATGATAAGCTTTCAACAGAGTCTCTTGTAAACACGCTCATCCAATGGCCAAAAGAGCACTCAATAAAAAATTATTTTTCCCTTTTTTATTTAGGTTGTTTAATAGGTAGCTTATTGCCACGTCATACCGCTAAAGTATCTCTTGTAAAACACTGCGGTGAATGGCATTTCCAAATTTTCGATCAGGACTATTATTTATATCCGTATCAAGAAGAATTTGTAATAAACGAAATAAAAGATATTTTATTAGAACATGGCAATACAATTGCTTGTGATACATTACTATCTATCATAGACACCTTAGCTCCATTAGAATTATTACAGTCTTTTCCAGATGAAATCGAAATTCCTTATAGCAAAGCTTTAGTAGCTTTTGGAGAGACATTATTGCAAAGTCCAAATTTCTCTATACAGTTAGTTGGCTATAAAATTCTCTTAAGACTCTATTTATTTGTCCCAACCACAGTGCCAAATTCTGATTTTATTGAAATAACACCTCAATTATTAGCTCAATTACCAAAACTTGAAAAAAATATTGTGGTAACGACTTTATCAAAAATCTTTTCTATACCTAAATGGTCATTAATAATTTTAAAAAGAGCCCCTTATGAAATCATAACATTTGGTTGGCTATTAATTATAAAAGATTGGAAACCCTATTTTTCATCTCAAAAAAAATTTGAACAAGCCATAACTTCTTGGTTTGATACTATTGCCCAATTTCTAGACTTTAACCAAAGGTATAATCATTTATACAAAGCTGAATTCCATTGGAACTATTTGCAAAAAAAAGGAAATTTAACCCTAACTCAATCCATTCATTTATACCAAATTATTAAAGATAAATTGATTTTAGAAAATTACTTAGCAAAAGAGATTTTAGAAAATTTAGAAGAATTTGAGATTTTTTTCTCAGATACAATTTTTGAAACTATTATCCATATGGCATCAAAAGATTTGTCTAAAACTTTAGAATTTTGGAAGAAAGTAAAGACTAGTGATTATAATCTTCAAGATACCGCTTTGTATAAAGAAGCTTTAAAAACTTTGCAAAAACAACTTTACACTTGCTATGAAAGAAAGTTTTTAGAAGAAGACTATGATTTTGTGTATCAAGATATCGTCAATGACTCCTTTGAAATTTGGTCTCAAATTGAAGATTATGAGAGCTTTAGCAAAGTGTTAGGTCATTTATTTGATTGGTACTTGATTTATCCCCAAACCGAGCTTAGAACTAAAAAACTAAAGGAAAATATTATATATGAAAAATCTATAAATGTTCCCCCTTATGAAATAGAGAATTTTTCTTATTATATTAAGCAGTATGGGGCCTTAAGTGCACTAAATGCTCTCTCTTTTTATTTTGATAAAAATAAAAATGTAAATATGAAAAGTTTAGAAAAGGCCCTAATAACAACCCTATCAAAATGTCATAATGTTAATGAACATTTTTTAGTTACCGCAAAAATTGGGCTCAATCTTCTTTTAGCTATTTCAAAAGAAAAGAAAATATTTCCTTTATTCGCTTTGAGCTCTAAAAAAATTATTCATGATTTTGTTTTAAGTGTTAGTCGTTCTTACTTTCACTCCCCTTTAGTAGATATTGTAACAGCTTATGGCGATGAATATCAAAAATTTGAAATTACAACTGTCTATTTTAAAAAAATCTTTCCACTATGTAAGGTAGAGGATAATTCCCATCAAAATTTTGATACTAGTGAAAACTTTTTGTATAAGATGGTATCGAAGTTTGGTATCCTCTTAGATCCTAAATACTTAACAGAAATGTTAGGGCAATTATCCCTTTCTAAGCAAAAAAACATTTTAGAAAAAACTTTTTCTCTTATAAAAATCTTTCCTTTATCTCAAAAAACCCAAGAAGAATTACTAAGCCAAATCTTTTTCTCTTTTGCCAATATTGTCTCACCTGAACTTTTACTTGAAAAATACCTTTCTTTAGATCTTTCCTTACAAAAAAATCTATTAGAAATATTACATCGAATCTACATTTCCTATTCAACATCTGCTAATTTTTATAAAAAAATTCTAAACGAACCTGGATTGTTTATCCTTTACTTGAAGAACTATTATACAACATTAATTCAAGAGTTAAAAAATAATAAGGAGAATCAAACTCTTTTAGAACTACTTTCCTTTATCAAATCGTATGCTTTGAACGACAAAGAGATAAATGAAATAACTCAATTTATTTATTTGGTTTTGTTAGATTTAGTTACGCCAACGCTTTTATTGGAGCTCTTTACAAAATCTGAAATTAAATTAGAAACAGCTAATGAATATCTTTTAAAATTAAGAGAAAGATTTACGAACTTAAAAGACTTTTATACTCTTTTGCAAAGCAATGAGACATTATTTACCCACTTTCTAAAAAATTGCATAGACTTAGTTTTTATTGATAGTATTGAGCTAAAGGATGAAACTCTCTTAATAAAATTATACCCCTATCTAAAGCCCGTTCAATTAGAAAAAGCTCTTACTCTATTAGCTCAATTAATAAAAAGTGGCCAAAATAGTGACCAATTGAGAACTTTTTTAGACAAAGAGATTGAATCAATAACATCTCATTGTAAAAAACTAAAATTATTTGTTGAATGGCAGACTTTAGCTTCTTTAACTACAGTTCCATCCTTAATTTTAAAGTCATTTTTTAGAAAAATGATGGAAGAAATTGTAACAAAAAATTTAATAACAGCTGAATTTTATAGCATAATTCACAAAGCTTTTGAAATTAAATGGGAAAAATTTCTTCAATTTTTTTCAAAAGAATTTTTCACAAAGATAACAGTAAAATATGAAGAATTTTTTATTGAGAATAGCCAAGAAACTTTAGAATTAATGGCAAAACTCTACGATTTATGTTTAGAAAAAGATATTTCGTTTGAAAATAGACCTGTCCTCAATTTTTTAAAAAATGGCAATTTAGAAAAGGGTATCCTTTATCTTTTTAAAGCTTATGAGAAAAAAATTCTCTCCTTATCTGCAACCCAGCAACTTATAAAACAAATTTTTACACAAATAAATTCTGTAAATCCCTTCCTTGAGTTGTTTAGAATTCATTTAAAGAATAATTCCTCCCTTATCGACAAAGAAATAAAAATTCATTTACATAACTTTATAATGGAAGCTCTACGATCACAAAACTTAACTATTGCCTTATCTTTTATCATAACCTTTAAGGTTTATAGTTTAGATTTAATGGAAACAATCCTACAAAATTTAAAAAATTGTAAAAGGGAACAGCTTTTTCAAATTGCACAAGATATTTTTCACTTTCAACTCTTTAAAAAAGAAGGCTATTTAAATTACCTTGGTCAATTTTTATTATCTATAGATGTAAATGAAGACCTTTTAACATTTGTTAAAATGGTAATCCCAAATCTTTCACTTATTATTCAAGGTGAAAAAGAATCCGTTCTTTCCTTTTTTATATCTTTTGTAAGAATAGTTAGCAGTTTAAAAATCCAAACAAATAAAGAACTTTTAAAAACCGAAGAATATGAAATTATTTGTGATAGCTATAACGTGCTAGAAAATAAATATACTCTAAACACCGCCCTGAATTTTTGGTTTACTCATTTCAATTTACAACAAACCATAGAGCTAATGGAAACCCAAAGAGAATTTATAGAATTCTACACCTATTATCACAAATTTTTCTCCATCTATTATCAAGAAAAATATGTAACCACTGAGAGTGTTGACCCTACCGCTTTTAATGAAATAATCGAAAAATTTTTAATTAAAACTTTTGCTAATAATCCCCATCTAATTGTTACTGCAGGCAATGAATTAGTAGAGTTTGTTCAACTACTTAACACCGATTCTATAAAAAAAATCATTCCACATCTATTGCCTTTACAAATTAACAAGACGCTTTTTGAGAGTTTACATAAAAAAATATATGCTTATGTTGAAAAAAATATTTCCGATATAAGTGCTAAAGAAATAAAAAAATTAAACGTCTTTTATAAAGCAAACTTGTGTTTTGTAGATGATATTAGTTTTATGACAAAAACTTTACAAGTTTTATACCCTCAAGCCGCAAATGACATAGTAGACGCACATTATCTTACAAAATCTGTTACCAGTGATCAAGTTGAAAATACTCAAAGCGTTAAAGCAAGCACTATTTGCGCTATAAAAGAGGTTGGAAAAAAATATGCTAAAAAAACTATTTCTTTTTTCAAAGAATTTTTTACAAAAATAGCCTTGGTTTATCCAGAAATTAATTTAGTTCCTTTGTTTAATTTAGCTAAAGAAAGGATGAAATCTTTCGCAAATACTTTAGAAAATGAAAAGTTGAATCAAGACTTGACCTTTAATTTTTCTATTCCATTTAACGATGTAAAAATTGAAGAAAAAAAAATTGTTCGTTTCTTAGAAAATATTTTAGAAGGTTTTTTAGCAATGGACCTAAACGGCAAAGACATGCCTATAGAGATACTATTAAATTTCTACATCTATTTGGATTTGTTGATACAAGTTTCTCATGATGCGGAAAAAATCTTTACTCTCTTAATTCTATCTACATTAAAATATAGCCATTTAGAACCCAGCTTCCATAATTACAACGCAAACTTTGCCAAAAAAATTTCGGTTAATCTAATAAATAAATTTGGTAATAAAAAACTTAACCTAAAAAATGAAGATCAATTCCTTTTACCTTCATTCATTAATAATTATTACGAAATACTAAAAGCTAATAATAAAAATCTAACCTATCCTAAATTCTTAAACAAACTTTCTAGCACTATTGTAAGCGCCTTGAATGTTCATTCTCTCACTCAATGGATGTTTTTTTTAGATAATATAAGAGATAGTCATTTAAGAAATTTGCAAGATGTTGATTTACTGAAAGTTTTTATTCCTGCTTTTGAAAGGTTATTACAATTCTCGATAAATCAATCTTCTATATCGAATGAAATGATTAACAAAATGTTTCAAACTGTAACTCACTTAAGCCTTACAACAACTGTATCTAATCAGATCAAATTTACTAAATTGTTTGAATACACGTTTAACGTATTTGAGCGGTGCTTTCTTACCCACTCACAAGTATCACTTTTAAACTTGGTTATTCTAATGAAATCACCTTATTTTAGAATACTTTTAACATCTGGCTATGCAGTCAATGAAGAGATATTTGTAAAAATTTATAATATAGTTAATAAAGTAAAGTCATACTATTTTAAAACAGAATCGATAGATTTTGTTAATCAATTAGGTATTAGTAATATATTAAAGAATTTATTTTTCGCATTTAAAAATGCAAACGTCTTCCATCATTCTGACTTTCAAGAGTTTCATGGAAAATTAATAACGGAAATAGAAGAGTGGGATGAATTCGAAATTAAATATTTAAATAAAAAACGAAGTCAATTTTACGTAAAAGATTACTAAAAACATCTTTAAACCTTCATTTAGTTAATAAATATTTAAAATAATGAACGGTTAGGTTATTATAATTTTTTATTTTAAAATAAATCTTATAATTATGCATTCCTTACCATCTACTATATTTAATCAATCCATCATAAATGGCCATAACACAAATACTAATAACAACAATCATGAATACGACAAGTTAATTCAAAGAATTATTGTTTCTTCTGATGAGAGTTCAAATTCTGAGAGTCAAATACCCCATTCATTTAGCTCTGTGATTACCCCCTCTATCAACTCTACAGCTCAAATTACAACAATTGTTTCAAATAGTTTACATTTCGCTCAAACACCTAAAATTATAGATATACAAAGAGATATTCAAGAATTATTTAAAAACCATATATCAGATGACTCGAGATTAATGCTTAGTAATAATAAGTATTATCTCACAGATGTTTTTACTTATTTAATCAATAATGAATTAAATTTAAGCACTTCAGACAAAGAGTATTTAATAGGTTATAATGCTTATATACTATTTGGTTTAATGCTATTCTTAAATAAGAATACCAACCATTTTACATACTACACTTTTTTTGAGAAACACGCGTGCTGTTTAACACAAAAAGAATTGAAGCAATTATTTAATCTTTTAAACAACCCATTACTTTTTGATTCATTGAAAAAGCGTTTTGGTTTTAATCAAAATTATGATCAATTTTTAGCCAATATAATAATTAATTACCTCGACGTGAAAGAAAACAAAAATTGTAAACAATTTTATGAAATTATTTCATTGTGTAATTTAATTAATGATTATGAAAAAAGATATTCTATTCATTTATATGTATTTAATTCTCTTCCATTCAGCGATAGAATAGATCCTTTTTTCAACGGGAGATTGAAAGACCTCAAAAAAACCTTTGACTATAGCATTACCTGTTTAGTTGAATTATATGTGAAATATAAAACCGAGAGTATCCCAAATGCGCCTCAAAACTTAGAAATTTGGTATGCTGACAACTATGTCAAACGGAAAAGATTGTATACTGAAGTAAAAGATAAATTAACAGTTAGTTTTATTAGAAAAAGTTTTGGTGAGTTTAACAAAGAATTACCCTCTGATTATTTATTAGCAATTTTTAATGTCATTGTGAAAGATCTAGAAAAAGTAGTTGATCCTGTTCTTCGTTCAAAAGTGACATTTGAAATGGCATTAGCCCTTTCAACTAAAGGTTTATTGTTCAAAAATGGTGAAATTATAGACCAATTCCCTTTAGCTTTTTTACAAAAAGAAGAGTTAAATAAAGTTTTTTTCTTGGCCTTTATTTTTAATCTGAAAAATAATAACAACGCTTTAATAAATAAATTCTATTCTAGCATTACTGACGAAACACTGCACATAAGTTGCTACGCCGAAAGCTCCTATAAGCTTTTTCAGACAAATGGATTCCCATTTGTTGACTTTGTCGATATAGACCTTAAATTTAAAGACGCAGCCTACCTTGGCATTCTCACATTATATTTAGAAAATAATGAAGTCAATGAGTGCTTTAAGTATTTAGAATTAATTGCGACACCTAAAATTAAAGAATTAGCTCTAAAAAAATGTGTAACAGCATTGTCTAAGCTTAAAAGTTTTGCTTTAATCGATCAAATGTTAAGTAGTTTTATTCCTGCCAATGAACCGTTAGTAAAAAAGAATCTTTGTACACACTTACTAAAAGAAATGCTTATAAATTTGACTTATCCAGAAATAATGGATTTACCTTCATTTAATATGGAATTAAATGATTATAAATCCCTAATTACAGATCTAATTAACACACAAAATACTGATGCTTTAAAAAATGCTCTAACTATCCTTCTTCAATCTTTTTCTTTTTTTGTAAATCAAAACCAATTAGATGCAGATGACTTACATCAGTTACAATTAACTATTTTAGAATTGTTAATAAACAAAAGGAAATTTGAGTTATTGCATCAAATTAAATCTTGTTTTAACAAAGATCTTGAAAAAATTATCGAAATAAATTTTTTGAAATATAAAATTCATTTTATCTCTTGTGATGTTAATACTTTAGCCTGAATAATTACTTCAGGCTAAAAACTAATCTTTATGGAGATATCGTTACAGGTGTACCCCAGCTACCAAATGAACTAGTGGCAGATCTTGCATTTATATCAAAATTAATATTATCAAATGAAGTCCATGTTAAAACAATATCATCTGTAGCTGTAATTTTGGCATTATAATTACTTGTAGATACATTTTCATCTGTTGTAGAAATTTGAGTGGGCGTTGACCAAGATCCACCAAATGTAGCAGTAGAACCGTAGAGTACATTTAATCCCCAGAAGGAATCTATTTCTGTCCAAATCAAAACAATATTGCCTGAATCATTTATAGAAACTTTAGGGAATTTTGGATTAATTACGGGACCTGCAACAGTAACTGAACTACTCCAAGTAGAACTGCCTGCTGGCAAAAAAGCAGCTTCGATGCTTGAATCGTAAGTGTCTGATACAAACTCCCATACCGCCACTGTGTTTCCAGCAGAATCTGAAGCCATAGTTAAATTGGTAGATGTGCTTGCAAATGCAAAGCTTTGAAAAGTGATTAAAGTTAGTATTGCAAAAAATGTATTGCGCATACGTCATAACTCCTTATTGGATTTTGATAATATTTAAGTAACACATTGTATAATTTAAGGTCGTATTATTACCTGCAGTTCCCAAAAGTACTGGGTTTAAGTAAAAGTTAACTAAATAATAGTTAGTCGTAGTCGTTACATTTACTAAAACGGAAACTGGTTGAAAGCTTAGGTTTTGATTAGCTGCAAAATGGCTTCCAGGCACTATATTATTAAAAGCTGCAGTTCTAGAAGTTATATTTGTTGTTAAAGCAAAATCACTTTGCCCGCTTAGGGTCACACCATAAGTAAAAAGATAAGATCCTGGAGATAATGTAATCATATTATTCTGAGTAGTTGTATAGACAGCGCCTGGAGAAACCGCAGAGTTTCCCAATACTATTCCAGAACCTGGGCTAATATAATTGCTACCAATAGATGATAAAAATTGCACGGTACAATCAGAAACTGGTGGGGCTGATCCTGAACCATTTCCATAGATATAATACCCTTGTTGAGCCACTGTGTTAGGCCTACCTTGTATGTAAAAGGAAGCACCTAAAGCTCCTCCTGTACTCCCACTAGCTCCTGTCGGACCGGTAGCTCCTGTAAAACCTGTCGGCCCTGTTGTACCAGTTCCTCCAGTCGCACCAGTGGCTCCCGTTATACCTGTAGCACCAGTTCCTCCAGTCGCACCAGTGGCTCCCGTTATACCTGTCGCACCAGTTCCTCCAGTTGCGCCAGTGGCTCCTGTTAGGCCTGTCGCACCCGTAACACCAGTTGCACCAGTGGCTCCCGTTATACCTGTCGCACCAGTTCCTCCAGTTGCGCCAGTGGCTCCTGTTAGGCCTGTCGCACCCGTAACACCAGTTGCACCAGTGGCTCCCGTTATGCCTGTCGCACCCGTTACACCAGTTGCGCCAGTGGCTCCCGTTATGCCTGTAGCACCCGTTACACCAGTTGCGCCAGTGGCTCCCGTTATGCCTGTAGCACCCGTTACACCAGTCGCGCCAGCGGCTCCTGTTAGGCCTGTCGCACCAGTTACACCAGTTGCCCCAATAGATCCATCAGGTCCCGTCGGACCTTGTGGTCCTGTGCTACCTGTTGGACCCGTGGCTCCTGTCAACCCAGTATCGCCTATCGGACCTGCAGCTCCAGTTGGCCCTAATGGTCCGGTAGAGCCAGTGGCACCGGTAGCTCCTGTCAATCCCGTATCTCCCGTAAGACCATCGGGTCCAGTAGGTCCGAGGGGACCAGTAGCACCTGTTGGTCCCGTGGCTCCAGTTAACCCAGTATCACCAATAGGCCCGGCCGCTCCAGTTGGTCCTAATGGTCCAGTAGCACCTGTAGCTCCTGTTGCTCCCGTGGCTCCTGTTGTACCTCCAGCTGGCCCAGTGGCACCAGTTGCCCCAGCGGGCCCAGTAGCGCCTGTCGCACCAGCAGGACCTGAAGCACCAGGAGCGCCATCTTGCCCTGTAGGTCCTGTAGCACCCGCTGGCCCAGTCGCTCCAGGCACACCGGGTGGTCCTTGTTTAGGGGGTTTTTTGCAATTTGCTTCTTTATTATCTAGCCAAAGGCTTTTCTCTTCTTCGGCTTTCGCAGAATCACAAAATACACACATTAAAATTGAAAATAAAAATATAAGTTTTGCTTTACTCATATAACCTCTAAAAAATAAAAATTTTTTTTATACCATTAATTTTTTTTTACGTATAAATATTATTTTAAACTTTTGAAGGCATTTTATGAAAAAAGCCAGACTATTAAAAATTTCCTTTTTCTGCCTATTTGCTATAAAACTTTCAAGCTTTGGCTTTGGTTTAGAAATAGATAATTTGTTTTATATAAATCAGACTTTAGGGAATGAGGTTGGTCATATAAACAGTCATACTTCTTTGGGCTCTTTTTTAATAATCCCCATAAATGATTATAATTTAACCCTTATTGATACAAGAGGTCACTCTTTGTATGCTAATAGGTGGGCTGGTAACATAGGAGTTGGGACAAGAAACTTTGTTTCTTCTGATTTTTATATTGGCACAAATTTGTTTTATGATTTTAGAAAAGATAGAAGATTTTTTCAACAAATGGGGATTGGAACAGAGTTATTAAGCGACTATTTCAATATTCGGTTAAATGGCTACTTTCCAATGGGGGATAAAAATCAAACGTCAAGCACTTATCGATATTATTATCCAGGCAATTTTTTTGCTAAATGTAAAACGCAAAGAAGAGTTTTAGCAGGCTTTGATTTCAGTGTTGAATACAATTTGAAGAACTTAAATATTCCTTATAATATCTACACCGATATAGGTTATTACTATTACAAAAATAAATGTAATTGCAAAAAGATTAATGGAATACAACTTGGTTTGAATGCGTATTTGCCATTTGGAATTAATCTTGAAGGGGGCTTTTCCTACGATAGAGTTTACAAATGCAATTCTTATATAACGATTGGTTTTAATTTCTTGTTTGGTTCTAACACATTTTTTAATGGAGATAATTTATATAGGCCTTTTAAAAGGCGACAAATCATGATTGAAAGCAAAAAATATTGCGATTGGTTCTATAATTGGTAACTAACTTAATAAAGATTAAAGGTTTTCATGAAAAAAAAAACTATATTGCACAGTTGTCTAGCATTTTTAACTTTGGTATCAGTTTCACAACCATTATTTGGTAAAGAAGCTTGTGATTTTTTTTATAAAAAAGATGCAGGTGGAATTAGCAAACTTGAATGGCCTTTAATTGGAAAAAATCACGGAAATACGAGAGCTACTTTAAAAGAAGATAAAATCAATAGTAAGAATGTATCAAATCTATTGCCAAAATGGACAAACATAAGTGAAAACTCAGTTGCCGTAACTTCACAACCAACCGTTGCTAATGGTATTGCTTATTTTGCAGATTTAAATGGAAATGTATACGCGATTAATTGCGAGACTGGAAATACTTTATGGCAAATTACTTTACCAGAACAAACATTCTCTACTTCCCCGATTCTAACAGATAAAGATTTGTTCATCGGAAACAATAAAATGTTTGCTATAGAAAGAGAAACTGGCAAAGTTAGATGGAGCAAAACTTTAAGTGAACCTAATGAGTTATATATTAAAGCTAGCACTCCCACTTTTATCGATGGATTACTGATCTTTGGAATTGGTTTAGATGATAAGGCCGATCTTGATTCTCAAAATCATTTTAAAGGAAGGATTGTAGCCTTAAAAGCTTCTACTGGCAAAGTAGCGTGGAAATTTTATACTTCAGTAACCAATGACGGTGCAGGAAATGGAGTGGCTGTAAATTCAACGCCTGCCGTTGATAAAGATAGCGGTTTAATCTTTTTTGGTACTGAACACAACTTCACAACAAATACAAGTCCCTATTCTGATGCACTTTTAGCTATTCATTATAAAACAGGAAAAATTGCTTGGTCTTATCAGTTTTCCAATAACGATATACATAATGCTTCAATGACTAATCGCCAACCGGGTACTTATTCTTTAGGGATTTCTGCACACCCAAACTTATTTTGTGCCACATTAGAAAATGGGATAAAAGAAGAATATGTAGGTGTTGGGGATAAAAATGGTCATTATAAAATTTTTACAAGAAAGCAAAGAAAAGACTCTTGTATTAAGCCAATAGTAGACCTACAGATTGATCAACCCGCCTCAAATTTTGGAGGAATTTTAGCAACAGCGGCTGTTAGTAACGGCATTTTATATATAGCTTCTACTGCTTATTTAGATGACCAACAACAAAGATTAAGTATGGATTATGCCTTAAAATCTAATGATCTAAGCGAGCTGTTAAATCGATCAAGCGTAAAAATAATGGCTCTTTCAATAACAAATCTTGTTAAAAATCCGACCCCTAATGGAATAATTCCAAGAGATGCCATTCTTTGGCAAACATTTTCAGATGGGGCTATTAACTCCAATCATTTATCTATTGCAAATGGAATTTTATATCAAACATCATTAACAGGATATTTACGGGCTATTGATACCCTCAATGGAAAAGAAGTTTGGAGAACTTATCCTTCTATTTTTAATAATACTCCTTCTCCTATTTCGAGTGGCGTGACAATTGTTAATGGCCATATTTTTTTAGGCATTGGAACACAACTGTCCCCTTTAAAACCAGGTGGAGCTATTTGTTTTACACTCCCTAAAATTTAAAGTAAGGATCAATCAGGTTAATCTATTTTTCTTGTTTCTAAGACTCTTTCCTTAGTAGAATTGTTTCCTTATAGTCAAATTTGCTAAGGAAAAGTCATGAATACTGTTTGTTTAAATTATATAACTATTGCAAGAGAGAAAAGTTCAGCAAAACAGATAGTTCATCCTTTAACTTTGCTTTTTATTACTACAGTTTGTTTAATGACCTATCGCTTAGTAGAAAAACACTCACGTTTTTTCGTGGCTGCTTCTATCATTTATATGTCAGTATATTTTTATAAAAAAATCTTTATAAAAACGACCAATCTGCCCTTCCTGAACCTTATGAAAGCAGATTTTGCGATATGGGTAAGTAAGCAAGACTTGAATGATAACAACTCTAAAAGCTTTTATCAGACAATAAAAAAGGTTATTAGAAATACTTTTTTCAAAAAACTAATCATCGAAAATTGTGGTTCTATTAAACGGGAGGATTTAAAAAATGTTTTAGAGTCTTCTTTTCTACCTCAATTAAGCTCCCTTGTTTACTATGTAAAAACATGCAAAAAAAATAATTTCCCACTAGAGGGCAAAGACAATTTACCCCATTTGTATCGTCTCATTTTGGCAAAAATGTGTAGACCTTGTGATCTTTCAAGCTATAAGAGAATTATAAATAAATTGCATAACGGTTTATCCTTACTACACATAGCAACCATAACAGGTTCATTCGAATTGTGTGAAGAATTAATTAAAATGGGAGCCGACCAAAATGTAAAAACATTAGGCAATGAAACTTCGCTAATGCTTGCTTTTAGCTATGAACATTATAAATTAGTAAATTTATTTTTCACTCTACAAAATAAGCTAGATCCAATAGCAGATCATGGTTTATCGGTTGCCACATTAATAAAGGGACTTTGCTTAGATAAAGACTATTCTATAAGTGATCATAAACAAACACCACATTATAAAATAGAAAAGGAACTTTTTCAACGCGCCTTTCTTGCTAATTTATTTTCATTAAATGGCTATACAAGGCTAACGAATTCAAATCAAACGTATGAATTGGAAGGATTTACGACTATTTATCCTTTGCACATCATGAATAAAAGTTTTACAACATTTAAAAAAAAATATCCCAAGTATCGAAATATAAGTAATAAAATAAGCACTATTTTAGAAAGTTTTTTACAGAAAAAAAATGAGATTTTGCAAAATTCCATGGTCCCTTTATTTTTACATAATGGATATGAAAAACATTTAGTCACGATAATCTTGTATCAAAACCATTTTTTCATTTGCAATTTAGGGGCAAGTAGAAGAGTGAAAAATAAATTTTTTGAAGCCTACTCTTACAATGGTTCGCAGGAAATTATTAAAGATCTTCAAAAAGAAAATACCAGTGGCAAAAAATACTTAAAGAAAATAGATGAATTGGCTAAAAAATATAATTTTACCTCAACAACATTGACTCGCTTTTTAGAAAAGCTTCTTTATCTTCCTCCACAAACATCGGGAAATTGCACAGTTGCCAATAACGAAGCCGGGATTTATTTATTGTTTATCCTCTTAACTATCCCTTTTTTTGATCTTGAGAAGAATCTTAAACTGCACATAAAATCGATAAAAAAACAATTTGAAAAATGGCAAAGTTTTTACAAAACTTTTTATTTTGAAAAATACATTCTAAAAAAAATCCAAGGAAAAAATAAAGAAGAAGTAGATTTATTATTAATAAAAAGAATTATAAATATTGTGAATTTACCTCGTTTTCAGGGATACTATCAGCAATTAAAAAAGAATAGACAAAAGTAATTGTAATAATAATTCCTAAACTAAATTTTAAGAAAGCATGGATACTTCTAAAAAAAATTCTCTTCTTGCCTGTATTGGAGCTGGTCTTGAATATTATGATTTTATTGTCTATGGTTTGATGGCTGAAGTGTTAAGCTTCCTTTTTTTTGCATCGGATAGTTCTTACGTCGCGCAACTTAAAACCTTTGCCGTATTTTCTGTTGGATATATTGCAAGACCATTAGGTGGAATTGTATTTGGAATACTTAGCGATTCTATAGGGAGAAAGAAAAGCTTTCTTATCGTTATGTATGCTATGGCTTTTTCTACATTGTGCATTGGCTTATTACCAACTTATAATCAAGTAGGTCTCTTAGCACCGATTGGATTAGTCATTTTAAGAATTATCCAAGGAATTTCTTTTGGAGCTGAATTGCCAAGTGCAGTTACAATCGTCTACGAAAGCTCTGGTAAACAGAAAATAAGCTCTAATATGGGATTTGTTATATCAAGTGTTGGAATCGGCTCCATTTTAGCCTCATTGATCCTATATTTATTAAATATCTCCTATACGAAAGAAGAGATTTTACAAGGGTTTTGGCGAGTTCCTTTTTTGTTTGGTGGAACATTAGCTATCATTAATGCTTTTATTAGAAAACATTTAAAAGAAACGAATGACAACATTTCTAAAAGTTTTACTTTGTCACCTCTAACATCTCTTTTGCGCAATCGTTTCTCAGAATTAATTTTGGGAATTGGCTTAACCTGGAGTCTTAGTAGTTTAATCATATTTTACTTATATTTGCCTATGTTTTTGAAAACCCATTACTCTTTTTCTTCAGAAACCATTTATTCATCTATGACTGTAGGATTAATTTGGTCAGCAATAACTCTTCCTATTTGTGGGAAATTGGCAGATAAAATAAATAAAAATATTTTCTTTTGTCTTTCCTGTTTTATTTCAGTGTTTATTATTTATAATTTATTTTTTTTATTGGACTATGCAAACAATACATCCCTTTTTATTTTTGCAGCTTGTTATCAAACGCTTATTTCTTTCTTATCAGTGAGTTATTTTCCGATAATAGCTTCCCTATTCTTAAGCTCTTCAAGAAATACTGGTATTGCGTTAATTTATAACTGTACCTACTCCATAATGGCATTTTTACCACTATTTATTACGTGGATTCTTAATAAAATAGCGCCTAATTCTTTAGCTATTCTATTTAGCTTGAACTGTTTGATTTCGGGAATTAGTTGTTTAGTATTAACTTTGAAAAATAAATATAAAGACAAATTATTTGAAACAGTAAACGAGCCAGCAAACTAAAGCTCGTTTACAAATTAAGCGAATTAGTATAAATCTTTTAGATTTTGCCCTTCAGTTACATTTGAAGGCGTTGGATGATCTTTTAAATAAGCTTTTATCTGTTCAATCCTAAGACCTGGGTTTGGATGGGATTGTAACAGTTCTGGCGTCCTACCACCCCCAGCATCCATAGCTTTAAATATTTCCATAACTTGTATCATAGCTTTTGGATCGTAGCCAATTTTGGATAAAAGTTTAATTCCCCATTCATCTGCCTGAGATTCGTCATGACGACTATATTTTAACTGAAACATTTGGTTGACTACAGATGCGATAACCATTGGACTATTCACATTAGTATTTTCTGAGCTAGCACCAGTACCTACTGCTAAAACGAGCATTTGGCCTAGTTGACTTTTAGCCATTTGTTGAGCAGTATGTCTTTCGATGACATGACCAATTTCATGCCCTAAAACTCCTGCTAATTGAGCTTCAGTTTTTAATTTGTTAAACAGACCTAAGGTTATAAAGATCTGTCCACCAGGTAAAGCGAATGCATTTATCGTTTTATTATCGGCTAATAAATGAAATTGAAATTTCCAAGGACTTTTCGAAGCTTCAGTATTTTCAACGATATATTTTCCCATTTTTTGAACAAGTTTAGTTCTAGGATCAGAATCTGGCAATTCACCACCCATTTCACGAGACATCTCAGGTGCAGAATTTATTCCTAATTTTATCTCTTGATCGGGCGAAATCGCAACATATTGTTTTTCACCAGTAACTGGATTTTTTTCAGAATTACTGATGTACATTGCATATCCTATTAAGGCTATCATGATAGCTAAAAATAAACGACCTCTACAGCCACTCCCTCTTCCCGAATCACTGCGATTAAAATCTACCATATTATACTCCTACCTCAAAAATTTGAGTTTTAACGGAAATGTTTTAGTTTTAAACACACGATGAAATAGAAGTCCTAATTTTCATATGTAATGCTTTAAAACTTATGATTAATTATTAATCGTTATATAGGAAATTTTTGCTTTATAGGGTAATTAATTTTTTTTCAAAAGTATTATAATAGGTGTTATTTTCAAATTCTTTTGATTTTTTTATATGAAATCCCAAATTTTTTAAAATTTTTATGGCTGGTGTATTGGGCGACAAAACTCGAGCTTTGATATTCGTAATATTTTTATCGAGATGGATTTTATTTATAAAAGCTAAAAAGGCTGACATGCTTTCAGTACCTTTCCCTTGTTTCCAAGCAAATTCATCTAATAAAAAGAATGTATTTAAAGACTTATTATTTTTTTTGGATCGTTTGGCGTGAATGATTCCATTAAATTGCCCATTCTCAAAGATTGTAAAAGTATAGTAATCGTTGCGATTTTCTAAACAATCTTTAAAAAACTTCTTTACCTCACTTTCTTCCCATAGATTGTTATGAGAGATGACATCTATCTTAGTTACATATTTGTTAACTAAAGACATTACCTTTTGATCTGTAAAAAGTTTATTATAGAGACTTAAATCATTTTCTTCGATCGTTCGCAAAAATAATCTTTTAGATTTAATAATTGTAGAAGAAGTTGATGAATTAATTTCTATTTCTTTTTGATTATGAAGATGAAAAGAACTGCTAACGCAACCCATAAATCACATCGAGCTTTATTAATTCAACCAAAATAGTCCTAAAACAGATTTTCTACAAGAGATTTTGTAATTTTTTTTTTTGAAAACCAACTTATTTTATTAATTTAAAATAAATTAATAATAAATTAACAATTCCTTATTATACTTTGTTTTTTATTAGAAAAAATTATGAATATAGATAAATTAAATATACCGTCATTTATATATACTGACGTACAGAATTTTAAAACTAAAAGTATAAGTTTTATTTATAACGTCTTGCGTGTTCACTCCACGATTGAAGATTTAAAACCTTTTTTAGAAAAAAGAGATCAATTTACCCATATATCTACGGATCCCAAGCAATTACATAAACAAAAAGTTCGTTCAGGATTTGTAATTGCAGCATGGACTATAGGATGGGTGGCTTTGATCGCATTAGGTTTTCACATTCCTTTGCTATTATCAACTTCTGCTATTTTTGGCATTTTTACAGTAAAAGGTGTTGTTGCAACTATCACCATTATTGCTAATTTCACACTTGTTGGTTCTATTATTCCATCGATTTTATTGTCAGTCTTAAGTACAAGCCTTTTAAAGCATATTAGAATCTCTAGAAATACTTACGGCTCTTATTTAGAAAAAAAGATTCAAAAATTAAAAGCTGAACAAAAGGAATATCTAGAAAATATTAAAAAAGAATTGGCCTTTTTTACAGAATTTTTTAATAAATTACTGGAATTTTCTCAATCGTGTGACAAAATATACGATGCTTTAAAAGATGATAAAAAAAAGCTTTTTGATAAAAACTTATTTTTTCATGAAACTTATAAGGAAATACCATCTATTTTACAGGACTGGCTTATTACTGGTTTTTTCAAAACATTGATCAATCTTTTAGAAGAGCATTTAGAAAATTTTAAGTCAGATGTAGATATGCAAAATTATTGCACTATAATACGGAATTTAAAACACAATTATCGCTGTCTTCGGTACGAACAGTTTAAAGCAAGCTTAATCTTGATTCAAGCTCTTCTTGAAGTTAAAATTTTCAAATCATAATTTTATCTCATTCTTCATATGGTCAAAATTATATTTTAAACAAATTGTTTTGAACTTCTTAAAATCAAGCGCATAAAGATAAAAATTTATAATAGCTAAATATTTAATATATCTATCATTAGCCTTCATATTCACCTTTTGACCCCTTTCTGTTTTACGTTTGCTTTTTTTCACAGAGATTCTCAAAGCTTCTAATTCTTTTTTAAAAATTTCGGAATAATATTTTAAATTTTTTTCTAAATATGTATTTATGAATGTTAAAGATTGAGTTAACGCCATATGAGAAGGCCTTAAATTATGGATTCTATATAAATTCTCATCTAGTTCATCTGGCTCTAACTCACCTGTTAATTCTAAAGTCTCAAAATAATTTCCTTCTTTAAAAAAAATTTTGACATCATGAAGACTAAACACAACGCAATTATTTTTGTCATGCTGCCTTCTAATGGTAGAAACATAGATTTTAGGTTCAAATTCAGGAATTTCGTATCGTACAGCTTGAATCGCATTATAGATATTTTGAGAAAACATTAGACCTTTTATCGATTCTTTTTGTGAAATTTTATATTGAGTTGATCCAATACCACTAACTCCACCCGATTGGTCAGATCCCACAGAGTCTAAAATGCAAATATTAAATTTGTCATTTATTTCGATTAAGACAGGGGTTATGTGGGATGCTTTGTAATAATGATGAGTAATTTTTCCAGACCTTACTAAAAATCCAATTTTGCCTTTGAAATTAGCTTTTAATAATTGCTCAACGGCTTCTGTTAAATCTTTTAATTCATTGCAAATATAACATGGGGACCTTTCAGTTAAAATAATATCTAACAAAATATTTATACCTGCAACTTTTAAATATTTGCCTTGGTAATAAATTAGGTAGTCTTTTAAAGACACATCTGCAAAAAAACTATTATGGCTTTTCAAAATTTTGTCATAAATAGTTTCAACATGTTTTTCTTTACTCGTTTTCTTAAGTTCAATTGATAATTCCCTTTTCAAAATAAGACTTTGTTGCCTTAAAACATTCTGTATCAATTTACAAAGAGGAAAATTTAAGGTGCCATTTTTACAAACTTTTAGTTTTTTTTCAAAAAAACGTTTCAAGGAATTTGTTGAAGGTAGTTGTTTTACTTTAGAATATAAATTAAAAATATTTATCCCAAGAATTTCAAGTTGCCTTAAAAAACTATCCTCTTTAAAAAGATTAATTATTTTTCTTCTTGTTTGAATCCATTTATGATTACTATCATTCGTTACCCCCCATTCATTGACAGTAAAAGTGATATATCCTTTTTTATTTTCTATAATTGTTTCTACACTATTTTTAAGTGAATGAACATTTAAACTATTATTATTAATTAAATTCATAATTATCCTTTTTATTAGCAATAATTATTAAATAATTAATTAGGCTATTAATTAACAATTAAATAACTTAAAGAAAATTTATTTTATGAGATAAAATAGTTAGTTTTTTTTCTTCTATTTAAGTATGTTTAAGTAAAACTATACTTAACTATTAAGATTACTTTATGGACTTTGATAAATGGCAACAGTTTTTTAGCCAGGATATTTGGCTTGCGTCTAATGACAAAAAGCATCCTTATTATTCTTTTTTTGTAAGAGTTATTAGAATCTTATTAGCGACAATAACTGGTTTTACTAAAGACGATATTTTTTTAAAAGCTTCAGCCCTTACGTTTTATACATTGTTATCTATCGTTCCTGTCTTAGCAGTAGGATTTGGTATAGCAAAAGGTTTTGGCTTTGAAGAGAAGTTAGAAGAAGAAGTATTAATATTATTTCGTGAAACACCTGAATTAGCCAATAAGATCATACAATTTTCTTATTCCACGTTAGCTCAAGCAAAAGGGGGTCTTATTGCGGGCATCGGTATTATAGCTCTTTTTTACACTGTGTTTAAGCTAATGAATTACATCGAAACATCTTTAAATTCGATTTGGAAAGTCTCTCAAGAAAGAACTTTGACTCGCAAAGTTAGCGATTATTTCTCTGCCATGTTTTTGTGTCCAATTTTTTTTGTAACATCCAGTAGTATAAATATATATATTACAACAACTGTACTAAATGCCGCTCGAAATTTTACTTATATTCATTATTTAAGTCCTCTAGTTTATTTCTTCTTAGCTACTATTCCATATGTATTGAGCTGGATTTTATTTACTTTCATTTACATATTTATGCCAAATACACGCATCCACTGGTTCTACGCTTTTTTAGGTGGATTAGTAGCCGGAACTTCTTTTCAGTTTTTACAGTGGTTGTATATCAATTTCCAAATTGGCTTGTCTTCTTATGGAGCGATATACGGTAGTTTTGCCGCTATTCCTTTGTTTTTAGTTTGGTTAAATTTTAGCTGGATTATTCTTTTAGGTGGGGCTGAAGTTGCCTACCAAGCAGAAATTGATGAAACTGAACGAGAAAAATTTAGTAAATTCGGTAAACCTCGCATTTTCACTAATGCCCGTTCTTTTTGTTTATTAGTAGTCACAAAATGTGTCCATGCTTTTAGAATGGGAAATCCTCCAATAACGATTGAACAATTATCAAAAGAAGTTGGAGCCACAGAGCCAACCATTCGTGAAACAACGAATCAATTAATTCGAGCTAACATACTAACAAAAGTAACCAGTGACCAAGAAGCATTTCTTCCCGCTAAAGATCCAGCCTCTTTAACATTAAAATCCGTAATGGATGCAATTGATGAGAGTTATCTGAAGAAAATTTCGGTATGGGAATCGTCGCAATTAGAAACTGTCGATAAAACACTTAAACATTACGATCGATTAACATCCGCAATGACGGCAAATCTAACTCTTTCAGAGTTAGATATCGTCAAATATAAGCCAGAAACTTTTCATGCGTCTGATAAATCATAATGTATTTACTTAAAAACACTTAGAAGCTATGATAGGGAATATTTTAAATCTCTAACATTCTTTAAGACTTAATAACATTTTTTTTAAACTATCGTTTATAAGTTAATAGTTTGTCTAAAACTTAAAAGCAATTAAAAACCAGCCGGTTTATTAATCAAAAAATTATTAAGGCTTAATTCAAACTATGAGTTAGCACATGGCTTCTTTAAAATTTTCTAATAGTTTTAAACGTTTTTTACAAATAACTTTATGTGCGTTTATTTTAGGTTCGATTTTTATTTTTTCGTTACCTACCATTTTGTCTAATTTTGGACATCAACGATTTATCCAACTTTTCAATACACAAATTCCGGGTAAAATAAAAATTGAACAAATGGATATTGGATGGATGCAATCAATTCAATCCTTCAAAAAAGTTGAGTTAGAAGATGAACAAGGCACAGTCATCGCAAGGATTGATGATCTTAAGATCAATTCACCTCTATGGTATTTTGTTGTAAACGACGGAAAAGCTGGCACAATAACTTTTAATGGACTAAATGCAGACGTTAAAGTTTATCCAACCGGATCTAATAATATTTTAAAAGCCCTTAAAAAAAATGTGAAAATCCAAGGCACTCCTAAAGCCATTTCTTTGTATCAAACTGAAGGCTCTATTCACTTTCCAAGTGAAGAAAATCCATCTTGTAAACTTGTAGCTAAAGGAGAAACTGAGCAAGAAGGTTTAAAAGGTAATTTTACTATAGATTTAGGACTTAATGGCTTAAATCCCAACCAGATTACACAGTTAAACCAAGAGCAATTAATAGAAGCTGTACAATCTGGAAAACTATCTATCAATGCTGATATAAATAATTTTCCATTATCGCTAATTGACTCTATCATTTCGTTTAAATATCCAAAACTTCAAGGGTTAATACTTAAATCTTTCGGAAATTATATCCACGCCAGCATCCATCAAAGCGTTACCGCTGACAAAGCTTATTTAGAAATAGTAGCTAACACGGCTCAAGCTAATGTAAAGTTACCCTTTGAACTTGTTCCCGGCTACTTAAATTTGATAGCGCCAAGTCAAATACAAATATCTTTATCACCTTCTATTTCCTCTTTAATTGCAAAGTTTAATGATTCTTTCGGAAATTTTGGTTTAGATAATCCAATTGATGTGTCTTTAGGTTTAGAAAAGCTTTCTATTCCTTTAAAAAATTTCACCGATGGTTTTGATCTAACAACTATAGAGGGAAAAATTAACGCATCTATTTCTCCTATAAAATTTTTATCCCCTCCTTTAGCTTTAGAAAATTTGCAATCATCTATCACAATTGGAAAAGATGGAGTTATTGGGCTATTCAATGGAGATTACGCTTTTTCTCAACTTCACTCTCCTTTTAAATTTACTTTTAACTCTTTAGATTTTAAAAAGTGGAACATTCAATTAAAATCGGCCTTCTTTTCCATTCCTAACATTCAAATTTCCAATTTTTTCTCAAAAACCTTTAGTTTAAAAACAGATCAACCAATCCACTTTTTTTTACCACCTGAGTTAGTCGCAACTTTTGCAAATAGCTCTTCAGTCATGCAAAATGCAATAGAGGGAGATTTAAATGTTCAAGAGCTAACTTTATTTGATCAAGCGGGAAAAATCACTCCCGTTTTATCAGCTAACATGCATATAAATCCACTGACTCTTAAAGAGATCCCGACTTTAGAAAACATTTCTTTTAAAGGACTTGATTTGATAGTAGATATGAAATCTTTAGAAGATATTAAGACTACCTTCCAAGTTAATAACTTGAATTCTTCTAATTGGACGAATGATTGGATTGCAAAACTTGAAAATCTAATAATCCATGGAAATGTTAGTGTTACAAATTCAGATTCTCTAGTTTGGGATGGAAACATAAATTCTAAGCTTATTAGAACAAACATGCAGTTGAGCTTTAAAGACTATGGGAAAACGATCACATTACTATCCCCGACAAAGCTATTTTTAAATATTCCAGAAAATGTCCTAACACACCAGGTGCAAAATGAACCAACAGAGGTTACCATTGCATTAAATCCAACTGTAATTAATTTAAATAACAAAAACGTTAAGACTTTTAGTGGGGAAATAGCCTTTGATAAAGTGGCCTTAAAACAAAATAATGCGACAGCAATTTTAAATAATTTTGTTATGCCATGGACTCTTGATACGGAAACCCAAAAAATAAGCGTTGAATTTTTAGGTAAAACTTATTTTCCCGATTTAGATAAACATGGTCAAATACAAGGGAAAGTCTTTTTAGAAAATTGGCTAAAAGATCATCAATTAAACTTTACGAATACTTTTATTGCCATTGACGCAGATGTTTCTCAATTCCCAACTTCTTTTATCAACACATTTTCTGACAAAAAAGTATGGGATGTCTTACTAGGTGATTTGGTAAATATTAAATGCTCAACAAAAATTGATCGAGAAATTAAGCAAGGAAATTTCTTTACATTCGAAATACACTCTGACGATCTTAACGCAAACTGTTTTTTTGCTACTGAAAATGGAATTATTTTAAAACAACCAGCAACAATTCAATTTTTATTAACAGAAAAGCGCTTTAAAGCATTAAGACAACTTTATAGCTCTTTTAACACCTTATCTTTAACAAAGGATAGCAACGTCCAGATTCAATTTGATAAGCTTTTTATACCAACTAGCAAAGAAATAAAAGAAATCATTTTAGATGGAAAAATTAAACTTAATCAACTGAATATTACGGATTCTTTAGCAAAAGAAACACTAGCTTTTGAAGATTTATCAGGCACGATCTCAACTCATCAATTAGGTAATGAAATTTTTCTTCACCTAACGGGTAAGCAATTGTTGTCAAATCTAAAAAAAGATGTTGTCTATAGCATTCACGCCAATCAGTATTTAAAAAACGATAATTCTTTCAATGTAGACTCTATGTCTTTAGATATAGATTTGAAAACTCCTTATCTTCCTATTAGTTTAATGTCGCAGCTTCTTTCTTTACCGGTTGAAAAAAAAGAGCAGTTACTGGCCCTTTTTGGAAAAGGTATTGAAGCTAACATTCATACTAAGTTAGAAAAAATGGAAGGCCCTGTTCTTTTAGAAGTCAAAGGATTAAATGGGGGCTTAAATCTTGATGGACATATTGCCAAAGGGATTTTACGCTTAAATAAAGATTTTAAAGCTCAGTTCAATTTAACGCCTCACCTTGGAAAGTTAGTTGTTCAAGAGATTTTCCCTTTATTAAACGGAATTGTGCGCTCAGAAAACCCTTTAACAATAACGATACCTCACCATGACTTTTCTTTACCTCTTTTGCCTTTTACAATTCACAATTTAAGAATTTTGTCTGGAATGGTTGACCTAGGACATGTAACTTTTAGTAAACAAGGGTATCTTTCCACAGTCTTTAGCCTATTAAATTCCGGTTCTCCTGATATTACTGTTTGGTTTACCCCTTTATATTTTCATTTTGAAAATGGCAATCTAACCTTAGAACGTTTGGATATGTTAGTAAATGAACACTACCCCATAGCCACCTGGGGCAAAATCGACTTTCTAAAAGATAAAATAAAAATGACTATTGGTCTTTCTGGAACTGCCATCATGAACGCTTTTAATATTACAGGTTTAAAGCCAAATGATATGCTTCAATTACCTTATCGAGGAACTTTAAAGACGGCTGCGATTGATAAAAGTAAAGCCAGTTCTAGAATTGGGTCAATGGTTGCCAAAAACAAAGGTCTTCAAGGCCACATTCTCGGCACCTTAATTGATATTGCAACGGGAGGATTTAATGAAAAAAAACCACCTGAAGCTATGATGAATCCACTGCCTTGGGAACTATAAAAACCAAACTTTACGCCACTAATCCTAAAATTCTTAATAAAATCGGTCTAAAATTTTTAGCCAAAAAAAAAAGCCACTTAAATTAAGTGGCTTTTTTAATCCTAATGGATTAACTGATTTCCCGAAGAAACTATCTTGTAGGATTTCTTGAATTGTAAGGACGGCTGTTGTGGCCGTTGAATTGGCGAGGACCGTTGCTGCTGCTTCTTGGACGATCGTTTTTGTCTTCTGCCAAAGAAACGCGTAGTTCTCTTTCTAAAAACGGTTTTTTATCTAAAGAACGAACAGCTCTTTCTGCATCTTCTTCAGTAACCATTTCTACAAAACCAAAACCTCTTGATTTGCCTGAATAAGAATCCATAACGATTTTTACAGATTCAACTTCACCTACTGTACTAAAAAGATTTCTTAAGGAATCTTCTGTAGCTTTCCATGCAAGGTTTCCTACGAAAATTTTTTTCTTAGGTGCATTCATTTTTTTACTCCATGTTGGATTTAATAAACGCTGCAATAATTACGTGTATTTTTTAAGATATCGTGTAAAATTGGTAAGATAGGACATTAATCTCTTAACAAGTCTTACTTGAGGCAATATTACCAAATTAAACACGGGACGAGAGACAAAATAACCTCGACGAATTAACCCGATGAATGAAATCCAAACATGGTCTCAAAATAAAATAAACCTTGAAAAGCTCCTAACGCTATATAAGCCTTACGCGGAGTTTACCTGATAATAACCTCTCAAAAAATATTGCAGTCTACCCTATATTCCGATAAAAACTAATTAACGTCTAGTAAATTCTACTCTTTTCAAAATTTTTTTTTCTTTCATTAAAATTAATAATAAACGCATACAATAAAATTATACTATAAAACGATGAATGTTATGACATACCAATTTTTTAAGTTTTTAGACAAACCCAGTACTCCTTCTCCTAATTACAACGCTTTTACAAAAGATTACTCAAGTTCTGATCAACAATTAAACTTACTTGTAGTTGCAGGAACATTTTATGATAAAGGTTTTGCAATAGGTTACCACTTTTCAGAAGGGATTATATATTCTATACATAGGATATTTCGTTTTTCTGAAAAAATTGGCATGGGAAAAAATCACATAAAATTAAGTAGATGTGAGTTAGAAAAATTAGCTGTTGAAATTCATAAAAACGTCCCTCTTCATCATCTTGAAGAATTAAAAGGTATTATTGATGGTTGTCAAAAAGCTGGTCATCCAATAGATCCCGTAGAATTCTTCACCGCGATATCATACTTTGAAATTAACGAGCAGTTTTGCTGTTCAATGTTTACCATGAATCCCCCCTGCTCGCTTTACAATACACGTCAGCAATTCTGAATATCCTTATAAATTAAATTTAGAGTCTCATCCGCTTCTTTTAATCCATTATCCGTTAGATAAAAATGGAAAAAAAGCTGGATTGACTTATTTTTCCTCGGGAGTCGTCGGGATAATTGGGAGTCTAAATGGGATTAATGAAAAAAGTGTAACTATTTCTCAAATCCGTGCCACATTTTTAAAGGGAAGTCTTTCGATGAAAGGTATTCCTTATCCCTATTTAATTAATGATATTTTATTGAACTGCCAAAATGCAAAAGAATCGGTTGAATATCTAAAAGATCAAGCTAAAACAAACCCTAAATTTTATCTATTTTCCGATAATCTAAAAAAAACAGACTCTTTGCAACTTGTCTTTTCAACGCCTGAATACACTTTAAATTATACCGATAATGAGATGATAGATTCAGACCTAATTTCAGAAAAAGAATTTGGGTTTTACGCTCCTTTAAAAAATGTTATTTACTGGTATGATATGGTCTCGCAATTTGTAAATGGAGGGCCAAAAGTAGCCCTTGATGCCATTTTGCCAAAATATGGAACGTTTAACTGTGAAAGAGCATTAGAAGTTACCAAAGCACTTGGAAGTCGCTATTTAACTTTATCGGCACTTTACAACACAACAAGTTATGAAGCTTGGTTTTCCTATGCAACTCCAGGCTGCAGTGCCGATAAAAAGGATTATGTATATATAGATTTAAAACCTTATTTAAAGCCTACTATTTAACAGCTTTTCCCCCCATTTTTTTATAGCCAATTGCTTCCCATTATCATTTAACTTAGGGTATAATAATTGCGCCATCTTTAAGTTGTTATTCTCACATGCTTTTTTTATAGCATAGTTAACCTCACAAGATGCCTCTACATATTCTTTTGACAGAAACACTTCTAATAAAGTTATATTTTGATGATCAATAACATGCTTAAAAGCTTCCTTATTTTTTAAATCAAGGTTGTAATTTCGAATGAGAAAAAGGAAATTTTCCTCATCATTATATTCACAAAGATAAGGGATTATTAGCTCTTCCACTATAAGAGAGTCCAATGGTGGTTTACTTTTCAGATCGAGTTTAATAAATATTTCTCTTTCGTCTCTCGTTAATTTTTTATCTAAACAATAAGATAGCAATTTAAACGTGCAAAATTTTTCTAGCTCTCGGTAAACCTTTTTGCCAGCTATTCTTTTTACAATATTAAGATGCACTTCATTAAGATCAGACTTTAAAGCTGAAAAAATGTCAACATCATCAAAAAAACAACCAAACCATAAAAGGATAGGCGAATAAAAACCATAAGCTTTTCCTAGATGCTCGCCTAAGTAAAGTTTTTGCCCCTTGATGATAGTTTGAACTGCTTTGAAGACAGGATCATTAATACTTAGATCAAATGCAGTACTATTTTGTAAAATTGAGCTGTAACTTTTAAAAAATTCATAAATTTCTAAATTTTTAGAAAGCCTTTTATTCAAAGCCGCTAAAAGCCCAGGTAAACTTTTTACTAATTCTTCTGAAAAGGTTTGATCTAATGTAAATTTGGCAAATTGTGGTTGATTTAACTCTTTAACTACATTTGTTAAAATTTGTGCCAATTCAGGATATCTTTTTTTTCGTAACAATTTCGTGCAATACTTCGTAGCAAAACCCTCTATTGTGAATAAATGGGTTAAACTATTGATAAAGTGGGGGGTTACTTGAATTATTATTGCTTCTTTAATAAGTAAAGATACATCGGAAACATTTTTTTTAGCTAAGCTGGCAACAAGAGGAGAATTTTCTTTTCTAATCGCCATTCTCAGGAGGGCATTTTTTTGATAACTAAAGTCAAATGAAAATTTCTCTAAAGTTTTAACCATTATAGAAATATGTGGAGAGGGAAAATCTTCGTTTCCTTTAAAAAACAATAGTAATAAAGCTACAATTCTATCCATGTATTTATCTCGAACATCTGGATAGGTTGCCATATCGTTATAAAAGCCAGCTAAATCGATTGTACTTAGTGCCATATCTTCAAATTCTTTTGAGAGGCAAATAAATTCGATAAATTTTTCTTCAAAAAATGCATTTACTTCAGGTTCTTTTATATCTAATCTTTTATTTAAATAAGTGATGAGATTCTTGATAGGAAAAGAAGAGTAACTTAACTCAATTTGATTTTCTTTCAAATAGTTGATAATTTCAGTTGCGGTTTTTCGTAAATAAAATTTTCTGGATTGTAAATGTTTATTTAACAAATATTGAAGAGAATCTAAGGATAATTTTTTTTCTTTTACCAAGAGACTAAAAACAGAAGGATCAATCCATAAAGCAATATCTAAAAAATTTCTATCGTTATGATCAACGTTAGAAAATTTAACTAAAACTTTTATAATACTTTTTGCAGGATAAATTTTTAAAGTTTGGTACAAAATATTTAAAATAGCAGGACTGTCGTTTTGATAAGTGTCTAGGATAAATTCCAATACCTTGGGACGAGAAAAAATAACAGATTCTTCCACTGTAAATAGAAGTAAACTATTATCATGGCTTATAAGTTTATAAACTGAATCTAGATCGTTCTGGTAAATTGACCATTTAAGCTTAGCTTGTGGGGTTAAAGTAGCTTGGACTATAGGATGGGAAAAAAGCAAGTTTGCAATATTTATGTAATTGGAAGAACTTAGCAGCTTAAGGTCTAACATATCTTCAAAAGCTTTATTCTCTTTACAACTGGGATCTATCCCATTATTTTCCAAAAGAGCCTTTACAACATTTTCAAACCCTAAAGCGCAGGCATGTATAAATAAATCATTTAAGTCACCCTCGATTTTTAAATGAGAAAGAAGCTCTAACAAAATAGCCTCTCCATAATAGGTTTCATGATTTATGTGATAAACATTAATCAAGTCAGAAACAGATAAGGTAACGTCTTTGTTATGCCTTAAAAAGTCTTTGACTGTTCCTATAAAACCATATTTAATGGCTGGCAGAAGAAGGCATTCGTTTAAATCTTTTAAGGAATTAAATTGAATCTGCTTATGTTTAGCTTGAGAATCTATTTCATTGAGTAAATCTTCATAATATTTCTCTAGTTTCCAACTCATATTTAAGATTTTAGCAAAAGAAGTTTCATCTAAAGCAAAAAGATTTACTCTTTTGTCCTTAAGTAAAAGACCTAAAACATTGTAATCATCAATGCAAAATCGTGTATATTTTTTACAATATTCTTTTGCGACAGTTACAAAAGTTTCGTTTAAGGTTGAGTGAGATAAGTCTTCTGTTAAAAGTAAGGCAACAGAATGGGGATCATCTAACTCACAAGCTTCAATAAATAATTTTTCCTTAAAATCTTGTTTATCTAAACTGCTTTCAAGCATAGCATTTGATAAAAAATTTTTAGCAGCAACTGTAAATATTAATTCTGTTAACGCATATTTATTAGGATAACTAATAGAAAAACATCCATTCTTTTCAGCTTGAAATAGGAGATCTTTAATTCGAGCTTTAAATTGTTTGGTTAAGCTGTGCCATTGTTCCCATGAGTCAACAACAGTTACAGTTGAAGAAATACTATTTACATTATTTGTGACTGACATTTGTGCACCTTTTTCAAGAGAAATAAAGGCGCTAGTAAATCAGATAGTGGTTATTTGATCAATACTTGGGCAAATTTTGTCATAAATTACAATTGTTTTTTTTGACATTGGGGACAAATGTGCGTACTTCTTTGGGCAACAATGATGCGCTCAATAGTTGTTCCACATCTCGGACACGGCTTACCAGTCTTTCGAAACACTTGCATCACATTTTGATGTTTTCCTCTTGAGCCATCGACTCGATAATAATTAGTTTTTCCCGTGCCTAAAGTGGTCCCTTGCGCTTCAATACCTCGTTTTAATACCAGTTGAATAGCCAGATATAAATGTTCTATATCCTTTTTTGAAAGCGTACTCGAGAGCCTTTTTGGATGTAGTTTAGCATCCCATAAAGCTTCATCAACATAAATATTGCCAAGCCCTGCGATAAAACTTTGATCCAACAATAAGGGTTTAAGCATTCTTTTTGTTTTAGCAATTAGGTTTTCAAACTGTTTAAGGGTTAATTGACTTAATGGTTCAGGTCCTGTCTTTGCAAAAAATGAGTCGAGATTAGTCACTAGATTCCACCGACCAAATTTTCTTGTATCGTGATAAATGATAAAAGTACCATCCCTAAATTCTATGATCACATGGTGATGTTTAGAAAAAGGAGCTTCTTTTTTGGCGATGACAAAACGGCCTGTCATGCGCAAATGGACCGTTACCCAAAAATCATGGTTAAAAACAAATACAATGTACTTACCTCTTCTATAGATATCTTGAATAGATTGACCAATTAAAGCTTTTGTGAACAATTTAGGTGTTGTGTTTCCTATAATTTTATCAAAATTGATCGTTATATTTTTTATAGGTTTATTTAAGATATGGCTTATGAGTAAATCTTGAACGATTGTTTCAACTTCAGGTAATTCTGGCATAGTTTTTTATGGTTTTTATCAGCTATTATAATTAGCTATCCATATTTAATAAATGAAGAGCTTTTATGTCTACAAATTCAGTAACGACTTTTATTGATCCAATATTACACGAAAATTTACCCCAAAAAGGATTTTCTGCTATAACCAGCAAAGGTTAAAAGAGATATATACTAAGCTTGTGTTTGGTTTGAAAGCCAAAAACATGAAATTTATTTATTAAAATATGACAAACAAAATTAATATTTTGAATCTAAGCCAATTAGAAGCTATTCTGAGCTAGTAGACTTGTTGCTATTAAACTTCAAAGGAAACATACTTTACCTTCAAAGGCTTATCTAAATCATATTCCAGATATAGTTCAAGAACAACCTAAATTTAGCGGAGCTGCTATTGGAGTCGCTATAAAAAAATTATATGGTGATGTTTGTATAAAACAAACAGACATGAGAGACATGGTAGAAGCTTCCTTAAGCAAAGCAAATTATGCCTCACACGAAATTTGGAGATTAATATTTAGAAGAATTTTAACAAGTAAAGCAAGGAAAGTAAACGAGCTACCAGAGTTCAATAAACATAAAAATTAAAGATATGAAAAATACATTACATTCGATAGCTCTTTCTTATTTTAAAGAAGTTATTTTTAAAATTTCTCTAAAGAAATTTTTTATAATGCTTTTATGTTTAGTGATAGGTCAAGCCTTATACATGACACTTCCAGGCCTTATCGGTTTTCTAACCGATAAGGTACTTGTTCAGGAACTATTATCGCCTTTTTACTTAAGTTTATTTCCCTTAACATGGACTTTTTCAATTATTTTCAGCTGGATTGGCCGATTTTATACATCAATTCTTACTCAAGAGGCACGTAAAGAGTCCAAAGAAATCATCTTTAGACACTTAATTCACTTGCCTAACCGTTTTTTTGTTAATCGGGACGCTGGAGAACTTGAAAACTTGATGCAAGAGATTTCCTTCAGTACGAGATATATCTTGAATGAGAACATCCCCTTTTTCCTAAGAAGTTTTATAACTATTGGAGTGGCGACTGTAATCATTTTTCAGAGTTCATTATTCATTTCTTTGTTATTTCTTTTTTGGTCAAGTTTATACATTCCTACTTCTTATTTCTTTGCAAAAAATTCTGTGAAAAATGTTTCAGATTCTATTGTTAATGCATCCGCAGTAAGTGCTTCAACTGTAGAAGTAATTCAAAATCATGAATTGGTTCCAGCATTTGGAACTGAAAGTTATGAAATAAAACGTTTTAACAATGTATTACAAAAAGAAAGAGATAGTTTTAATAAAGCTCAAAAGAGAATAGATTTTTCAGAATTAATCTTAAGGATAATCCAAGTTCTTTTACCTTTCAGTGTAGTTTTATTTCTTATTTTTTCTGAAAACCATAGCAAAAAAAATCCGGGATTTTTAGCTACTCTATTTACAATGACATTAATTTTTACAAGTCAATTTGGAGATTTTGGCAAAGGCATCTTGTCGTTTTTTGAAATGAGAGAACGTATGAAGACAGCCTTGCATCGTTTAGCATGCGACACTACATTACAGAATAAAAAAGAAAATCCGGTTATTAATAAATTAGAAAACTGGAATATCATTCTAGAAAACGTTTCCTTTAAATATAATCTCTCACATTCAGGTATCCGAAACATCAATCTAAAAATAAGACAAAATGAAAAAATAGGTCTTGTTGGTTTTTCTGGAGCTGGCAAAACTACTTTGTTAAAGTTGTTAAGAGGTCTTTTGAAGCCTGAAAAAGGAAATATATTTTTGAGTGAATATTCACTTGATTCAATAGATCCTAAATATTTGACAAATGGTATTTCTGAAGTTTCTCAATCTATTCCCTTATTTAATCGTTCCATAAGAGAAAATGTAGCCTATGGATGTAATGTCAGTGACGATGTAATTTGGGATGTTTTAGAAAGAGCGCAAATTGCAGATCATATTAGAAGACTTCCACAGGGTTTAGATACAGTTCAGGGAGTGCGTGGTCAAAAATTCTCAGGTGGAGAACGCGCAAGAATTGCGATTGCAAGAGCATTTATACGAGATGCTAAAATTATCATTCTTGACGAAGCAATGGCAGCCATTGACTCTGAATCAGAATTACTTATTCAAAAAGGATTGGAAGAGCTGAGCCGTGGACGCACTGTAATAGCAGTCGCCCATCGCCTTTCTACCCTTAAAGATGTTGATAGAATAATTGTAATGGATCAAGGCCAAATAATTGCCGAGGGTACTCATCAAGAATTGTTAATTACATGCCCTCTTTATCAACGCCTTTGGAAAGTTCAAGTGGCCCTATAGACTTATAGATTGACCAAATAAAGCTTTTGTGAACAATTCAGGTTTTGTGTTTCCTATAATTTTATCAAAATTGATCGTTATATTTTTTATAGGTTTATTTAAGATATGACTTATGAGTAAATCTTGAACGATTGTTTCAACTTCAGGTAATTCTGGCATAGTTTTTTATGGTTTTTATCAGATATTATAATTAGCTATCCATATTTAATAAATGAAGAGCTTTTATGCCTACAAATTCAGTAACGACTTTTATTGATCCAATATTAAGCGAATCCAGAAATGGATTTTCTGATAACAATAACTGGGAAAAGTCTAATTATTCCAAAAGCAAAAATAGCTTTTGAAACTCGTTCGCTCAAAAAGATTCGTTTGGCCAACCCAATAGAAAATAAAGATATAGAGTTACAAGCTAAAGAGCGATTGGTTTTCAAACGATTTATCCCTAATTTCAATTAAACTTAGGTTTAAACCTTGTGGTTAGTTTAAACCACAGAGGATAGGGAAGAGAGATGATTTTTTTTTCTTTTCCCTTTCTGATTTCTTCCAACATTCCAATGTAACTTGATTCTAAAAAATCTAATTAATTAAAATCTACCCGCATTGTAGAGACCGAGGTCGCATTAGTGCTTTTAGCCTGGCACAGAGAATGGTCCGCGAAAAGTCACGCAAGCATCATTAGTGAAATCTTTTAAAAGATTTCACTAATGATGCTTGCGTGACTTTTCGCGGACCATTCTCTGTGCCAGGCTAAAAGCACTAATGCGACCTCGGTCTCTACAATGCGGGTAGATTTTAATTAATTAGATTTTTTAGAATCAAGTTACATTGGAATGTTGGAAGAAATCAGAAAGGGAAAAGAAAAAAAAATCATCTCTCTTCCCTATCCTCTGTGGTTTAATTGTTCTAGATCCTATTAAAACAGATTAAAAAATTTATACAAGAAGAGCTACTTCTCATTAATAAAATGAACTTTTATTGTTTTTTAAAGTAGACAATATAACACAATTACTAAAAAATGCGTTAAAAAGGTAAGTTTAATAAAAGGTTTGTTATTGTGGAAAGTAAATCTCATGGAAAAACTCTTCCTTTAAAAACTGTTCCCTTTGATTTAGTTTCTGGAATAGTTGTATTTTTAGTCGCATTGCCTTTGTGTCTAGGAGTTGCCTTGGCATCCAATGCTCCTCTTTTTTCAGGCTTACTTGCAGGAATAATTGGAGGGATTGTTGTCGGTTGTCTTAGTGGATCAAACACAAGCGTTAGTGGGCCAGCGGCCGGTTTAACTGCAATTGTAGCTGTTGAAATTGGTGATCTTGGTAGCTTTGAAGCTTTCTTAGCAGCTGTTGTTTTAGCAGGCATTATTCAAATCATTTTAAGTATCGCAAAGCTTGGTAATATTGCCTCTTTTTTTCCATCTAGCGTTATTAAAGGTTTACTATCGGCCATTGGTATTATCCTAATTTTAAAACAAATACCTCACTTACTAGGACACGATTCAGATCCAATTGGCAATAAATCCTTTTATCAATTAGACAATAACAACACCTTTACAGAGTTATTTGAAACATGGTTTCATATTCATCCAGGAGCTGCCCTTGTGGGCATTATATCATTAATACTGTTTGTTTTGTGGGAAAAGACTTTCTTAAAAAAAACTTACATACCTGCGCCCTTAGCTGTTGTAATCATAGGAGTCCTTTTAAGTTTTTATTTGAAGACTTTAGGTGGAAATTGGGAAATTGGAAATGATCATTTAGTCCAAGTGCCTGTAGCCTCAACCGTTAGAGAGTTTTTTTCTTTTTTTATTTTCCCTGACTGGACAACTTTGATGGAAAGCACCGTTTACTTTTCAGCCTTAACCATTGCCGTCGTAGCTTCTTTAGAAACACTCTTAAATATTGAAGCTGTTGATAAAATTGATCCACAACAAAGATACACGCCTCCCAATAGAGAATTATTAGCTCAAGGGGTTGGAAATCTTTTTAGTGGTCTTGTTGGAGGCCTACCCATTACAAGTGTCATTGTTCGCAGTTCCGTAAATATAAATTCCGGTGCTAAAACAAAATTGAGCGCCATATGGCACGGTATTCTACTTTTTTTAAGTATATTATTAGTGCCGACTTGGTTAAATCAAATTCCCCTATCAACTTTAGCAGCCATTTTATTTGTTACTGGTTTAAAACTAGCAAGTCCTCAATTAATGAAACAAATGTGGCAAGAGGGGAAAAATCAATTTATCCCTTACATTATAACAGTTATTGCTATTGTACTTTCTGACATTTTAATGGGTGTTTTGATTGGATTAGCCTCATCGATTTATTTTATTTTACAAAGCAATGCAAGAAGTCCTATCAAAAAAACCATGGAAAAACACGCTACAGGCTATGAAGTATTGCATATAGAGCTTCCAAACCAAGTGAGTTTTTTTAATCGTGCTTCATTGGATAACACCTTACAAAAAGTCCCCAATGGGGGGCATGTGTTAATCGATGCTAATAATACAGATTACATTGATCCAGATATCTTAGACTTAATCACCGATTATGAAAAAAATGTCTCAAAAAGTCGCGGCATCCATTTAAGCCTTGTTGGTTTCAAAGATCGATATCCACCTTTAGAAGACAAAATTCAATTTGTGGATTTTAGTAACATCGAAACTCAAACAGCTTTAACTCCAGAAGAAGTGTTATGGATTTTGCAAGAAGGCAATACGCGATTTAGGGAAGGCAAGCATATTAAGCGCAATTTAGATCGACAGTTACACGCTGCGACATATGGCCAATTTCCAATGGCGGTAATTTTAAGTTGTATCGATTCTAGGGCTCCAGCTGAAGTTATTTTTGACTTAGGATTAGGAGATGTTTTTAGTGTTCGGATCGCCGGTAATGTGATAAGTCGAAAGATTTTAGGAAGTATAGAATATAGTTGTGCAGTCGCGGGCGCTAAAGTTATCGTCGTAATGGGACATACTCTATGTGGGGCTGTAAAAGCATCCTTTGATTTGATTTGTAGCGATAAAACAACAGAAGAAGCCACAGGTTGCGTCAATCTTGATTATTTAATTAAGGAGATTCAACATTCGATTGATAAAGATGATTGTTCTAAATATCTTGCGTTAAATGACAACCAAAAACAGGAATTTTTAAACGAAATAGCTCACAAAAACGTGTTAAGAACAATTAGCGAGATTAGAAAAAATAGTTCTACTTTAGACGCTTTGGCAAATGATGGAAAAATAGTCCTAGTTGGGGCTATGTATGACATTTCTAATGCAAGAGTGTCCTTTTTTCAAACAACGGATCCAAAAGTTCACTTAGATAAAGAAGAATTAAATACAGGAAATCGTTTCAAAAGATTTTTTAAAATTTTTAAACCTCGCTCTTGAATATCTGAAGTTTCTAATTAGTAATGAGAAGAATTTAACAACAGTCATTTGTCTTGAAGAAATCCTTCAATTTTTTGGTAAGTTAAGGCATGATAAAAACTTAAAATATCAACTTAAGAATTCTTATGCCTTTAAATTCGATCGAAGAAGCAATCAAAGCTTTACAAAATGGCCAATTTATAATCGTTGTTGACGATGAAAATCGGGAAAACGAGGGAGATTTGATCATTGCAGCTGAAAAGGTTACCCCTCAGTCTTTAGCTTTTATGATTCGCCATACAAGCGGCGTTGTCTGTATGCCAATGTTAGCTGATAGATTAGATGAACTTAATATCCCTATGATGGTGCAACATAATACCGAAAAGAAAAATACAGCTTTTACAGTTTCCGTTGATTATAAACATACGACAACGACTGGAATATCAGCAGCGGATAGAACAGCTACAATTTTAGCTTTAATTGATGACAATAGTAAAACTGATGATTTTGCAAGGCCAGGTCACATTTTCCCTTTAAAGTATAAAGAAGGGGGCGTCTTAAAAAGAGCTGGCCACACAGAAGCTGCGGTTGATTTAGCAAGGCTTGCTGGCCTTTATCCAGCAGGTGTTATTTGTGAGCTGGTCAATGATGATGGTGAAATGTCTCGACTTCCTGACTTAGAAAGATTTTCACAAATTCATCAAATTCCAATTATTTCAATTGAAGAATTGATTAGATATAGACGTAAAAAGGAACGTTTAGTTCATTGCATTTCCAAAGCGCGTCTTCCAACTCCCTATGGTGAATTTACAGCTTATGTTTATAAATCTGTACTGGATGATATAGAACATATGGCGATTGTAAAAGGAGAAGTTAAAGGAATGGAAAACGTTTTAGTAAGGGTTCATTCTGAATGTCTTACAGGCGATGTTTTTGCGTCTTTACGTTGTGATTGCGGTCCACAACTTCAATTGGCTTTAGAAAAAATCAGCAAAGAAGGCGCTGGCGTGTTAGTTTATTTAAGAGGGCACGAAGGCAGAGGAATTGGTCTTGGTCACAAATTAAAAGCTTATGAATTGCAAGATTTAGGGCAAGACACTTATGAAGCAAATTTACAACTTGGCTTCCCAGTGGATAGCCGTGAATATGGGATTGGTGCTCAAATACTTGCAGATCTTGGCATTACAACAATTCGCCTTTTAACTAATAATCCTGCAAAATATACTGGACTTGCCGGATATGATTTAACCATTTCTGAACGAGTACCATTACCGATTAATCCAAATCTTGAAAATTACAAGTATCTATTAGCAAAAAAAAATAAAATGGGTCATCTTTTAGATATAGAAGAAAAGGAAACTATATGAAAGAAATTATTGGATATATGCAAGTCCCAAAAGCTAGAGTTGGTATCATAGTTTCACACTTTAACCAAGCTATTACACAAAATTTGCTAGATGGAGCAAAGCTTGCTTTAAAACAACTAGGCGTATTAGACAGTAATATTGAATGCGTATGGGTGCCAGGGGCCTTTGAATTACCACTTACTGCACAAATAATGATTCAAAATAATGATTTTGATGCAATTATTTGCTTAGGGGCTGTTATTCGTGGGAGTACGCCTCACTTTGACTATGTTTGCTCACAAGTATCTTCTGGAATAAATAGAGTTTCTTTAGACTTTAACGTTCCGGTCATTTTTGGGGTATTAACGACTAATACAATCGAAGAAGCAATTGAAAGATCAGGTACAAAAGCTGGTAATAAAGGTGCAGATGCTGCTTTTGCTGCGATAGAAATGATTTCAGTACTTCAGCAAATTGGAAAAAGTTAAAAAAGGCTTATGACAAACATCTAAAATTTTAAGGACTTGTCCCTTTTGTTCTTTGCTGGACTCCTTTAAAATACTGATATCTCTCAATAAACGATTTTAGTAAATCTTGCGCGCTCTTTTGAACTTCTGTTTCTAAATCTTGTTGAGAGGCTGCTATTAAGTCTTGCTTTTCCCATGTTATGGCTTGGAAGTAAAAGTCTTTTGGCAATAAAATTCGATCCATTTTTACACTTTCTAAAAGCCTTAATCCCATATAGGCAAAACCTATATTTTCAACTTCATTCACAAAAACTAGCAGATGTAACAATGGAGTTCCTTGACCACCAGTTTGAATCCCTTGTTCATTTAAAGTTCTGTTAATGAAATTTGTTAAGACCCCTTCCTCTATTGCAATTGTTTTGCCTTGGGGTTTAATAACTTCGACAGTTACAGCAATTGGTAGATTTAAATTAAAAATATTTTCACTTACCACTTTTCTTCCACCTTGAAAACCAACCATTCCTGGAAAAGCATAGGTTTCCTTTGGTCCCACATTTCCGGCAGGCTCTGGTAATTCTTGTGGCAAAGCTTGTCTAGACTGACCTTTTTGATAAATGGGATTGGACTTTTCTAATCCCTTTTTAGAATTAAAGATTGGATTTGTTTGCGCTGGAGAAGAAATTTGCCCGAAAAAATTTGAAAATAAAAGCACGGGAATAATAATCGCATTCATAAAATTATCTCTTCGTTTCCATGAATTCAAAAGAATTTAAAAAAAGATTTACATCTGGATCTTTCACACCTTTTGGAGTTATCGCACTTAATAAATAAATTTTATCTTTTTTTACAAAAGCTCGATTCATAATTTTCATTTTTTCATTTTCTATATCAAAATCTCTTGCTTCATGCCCTTGATAATTAGCTGTATGAGTATTAGATAAAACATTTTTGGGATCTGATGCCATCATATCTTTGACTATATCTTTAAAACGAACGTCTCCGTCTTCATCTTTGCCAAAAGCAATTAAACTGACCATAAACACAGTACCATTTGCAGTTTGAGACACATACATATAGTAGTCTTTTTTTTGTTTTGTATCTGGATCTACAAAAATATCATTCGCTTTTTGAGGCTCAACTGGCATCATCACCTTAAATTTTCCACTAGGAGATACAAATTCATGCCAATTGTCATCTATAACAGGAGATGTTGCAGCTATTTCCATATCTTGGGTTTTTAAGGGCAGTATTTTATATTTTTCTGATGGTTCAAAAAAATAGTAAACACCGGCAATTAATACTAAAAGGACTGATAAAATAGTTAATACGCGCCCCATAACTCACCCAAATAAAAAAATATTATAGTTTTTATATAAATTAAATTATTCTTTGAAGCAAGACAATAATTAAATGATTAATAAAAACTATTATTTAAATTAAGAAGATTTAAAACGATATTAAACTCTTTAAATATTAACGCTTTTTGAATTTAAGCTAAAAAGAGTATATTTTTTTTTCATAGAAGTTTTTGTAATAAATATTTATGTTATCTATCAAATTGAACTAACCATCTCTAATACCAAAAAACTTGAGTAAATCTTCATGAAACGATTCGTTATCTCTTTGTGTTATTGCCTTATTGCTTCATCGTTTTTCCTCTCTTGCCATAAGGATACGAAAAAACAAGTCAACCATTTAAAAATTGCAATCTCTGAAGAACCTACTACGTTAGACCCCCGTTTTGCGACAGACTTAGCTTCAATGACAACAATAAAAATGCTTTATGAAGGACTTATTCGGTTAAATTGTTTTGGCAAGCCTCAATATGCTATTGCGGAAAAGATAGAGATTAGTCCAGATCAAAAAACCTACACGATCCACTTAAAAGAAAGTAAATGGTCAGATGATTCCCCTCTTACTGCACAAGATTTTGAAGAAACATGGTTTAGCGTACTAGACTCCAAAAATCTTGCTCCTAATGCTTATCAATTATTTATGATTCGAGGAGCCAAAGATTTTCATCTTAACAAAGTTTCAAAAAATGAAGTTGGCATTAAAGCAAGTGATAGCAAAACTTTAGTTGTAGAAATTGAAAAACCAATTCCCTATTTTATCACTTTACTTTCCTCTCCTTTCTTTTTGCCAGTTCATAAAACTTTAAGGCAAACAGAAGAGATAGAAGGAACAAACGTACCATCTAATGGCCCATTTACTTTAAAAGATTGGAAAAAACACAACGAACTTTCCCTAACTAAAAATTACAATTATGTTGAGAATAAGCAAGTTGTCTTTACTGATATTGAATTAGATGTTTTGGATGAAAATATTGCTTATCAAATGTTTTTATCAAACGATCTAGATTGGGCAGGCTCTCCCATGTCAACCCTTCCTCAAGACTCGTTACAAGCATTAAAGCATCGCAATTTAATTAGATATTTACAAGCGGCTGGTACTCATTGGTTGCGCTTTAATACAAATGATCCTATTTTTTCTAATAAATATTTTAGACAAGCTCTAAGCTACGCTATTAATCGAAAAGATATTGTAGATCACGTCACACAAGGACATCAAACACCAGCCCTTGCCATTGTACCACCTCTTATGGGTTTAACGTCTAAGGGTTACTTTCAAGATAGTGACAATCCGAAAGCTTGGGAAGCTTTTCAATTAGCGTTAAAAGAGTTAAAAATTGATAACGATCAAATACCTGAATTAGTTTTAAGCTATGGAGCTTCAGAAAGAGAACACAAAATTGCTCAAGTACTTCAACAACAGTGGCAAAAGATCTTTAGTATTCCGATTCGACTTGAAAAAGTAGAATCTAAAAGCTACTTGGCTAAAGTAAAAAGTGGTAACTACCAAATAGCTATAGGTTCTTGGTTTGCAGATTTTATGGATCCAATGAATTTTTTGGAAATATTTAAATCAAAAGCTAATTCTAGTAATCGCACTAGTTGGGAAAATGAAACCTATACCACTATACTCAATCAATCTGATGAAGAGGCTGATGAAACAAAAAGAAAAGAGCTACTCGTTCAAGCTGAAAAAATTCTAATGGATGAGATGCCTGTCGCTCCTTTGTTTTTTTCAACGTTTAACTTTTTAAAAAGTGAAAATGGACAACACGTTTCTTTGATTCCTCTTGGCTATTTTAATTTTAACTGTAACGAATTAACTTATGATTCAATCCCTTAAATTGTCGTTTAGTTACTTTACAAATAGTGTTATATCATTGCTTGGTATTATCATTTTAACTTTTTGTTTTATGAAATTAATACCAGGCGATCCTTTTTTAGAATCTAAGGCTTTAGATGAACATGTTCACCAACGTTTATTAGATTATCATGGGCTAAATGGATCTTTAACAGAGCAACTTTTAACTTATTTAAAAAACGTTTCCTCTTTTAATTTAGGGACTTCTTTAAAATATAAAGATCTAACTGTTATTGAAATTATAGTGAATAATTTTCCCATATCTGCACAACTTGGCGGCATGGCTTTTTTAGCGTCTATGATAAACGGAATTTTTTTAGGGACTTTATCGGCTTATCATTATAAAAAAAAAGGGGACAAAGTCTTTTTTTTTAGTTCTACATTAGCCCTTTCTTTGCCAACTTTTTTCATTGGCACTTTCCTTCAATATTACTTTAGCTTTAAATGGCATATTTTTCCCATTGGCCGCTGGGGCTCAATTTCTCATGCAATATTACCCATTCTAACTTTGAGTATAATTCCTAGTATGCAAATTGCAAAACTTGTAAGAGCACAAGTGCTTCAAATCTTTCAAAAAAACTACTATATATCTGAAAAATTGAAAGGGTTACCCCCTATTTCTATTTATAAAAATTGTATTTTTAAAAATTCACTTCTTCCCCTCTTCCCTTTTTTTGGACAATTGGGTGCAAACCTTTTAACCGGCAGTTTTATTGTAGAGAAAATTTTTGCAATTCCAGGACTTGGGTTTTGGTATGTACAAAGCATTGGCAATCGAGACTATCCAGTAATCATGGGTTTGACGATTTTTTACAGCACTTTACTCCTTGGTTTTATTTTACTCTCAGAAGTTTTGCAACGTTTATTAAACCCTTTAGCAAATACAAAAATAAGTTGATATATGCCAATAGGTAAATGTTTTTTAGGCTATTGTATTTTAATTTGTTTACTTTGCCTCGCCTCTATAACCCCTTTTCTATCTCCTTACTCTTATCAAGAAACGAATTTAGCATTGGCAAATCAAGCGCCAAGCTGGAACCATTGGTTTGGAACGGATGATCTTGGAAGAGATGTTTTTACAAGAGTAAGTTACGGAATATCCATTTCAATAGGAGTTGGGTTAGCTGCGGCTGTTCTTGATTTAATTATTGGTTTTTTTTGGGGAGGGATAGCTGGCATGACTGGTGGTATTGTTGAGAAAACCTTAATGAGGATAATTGACATTTTAGTGTGCATTCCTTCTCTTATCTTGTCTATTCTTTTAGTGATTGTCTTGGGAAATGGTATCTACTCGTTAATTTTAGCTTTAGGATTAACAGGATGGGTATCAATGGCAAGACTTGTTAGATCGGAAATTTCATTTATTAAAAATCAAGATTACTATCTCAATGGAAAATTAATTGGAGCATCTTCTAGTCGACTTTTATTTCATTATATTTTACCAAATATATTCCACACAGTCCTCATTTGCCTAACATTAACAATACCATCTGCTATTTTTTCTGAAGCTTTTTTAAGCTTTTTAGGGATCGGGGTCCAAGCGCCCATTGCAAGTTTGGGATCTATGGCTTTTGAATCATTAAATGCTTATCACAACTATCCTTGGCGCTTGTTTTTTCCAAGCATTTTTATTACTTTAATAATCTTTAGCTTTTATTTAATTGCCGAAGGTTTAAAAGAACAAAAAGAGATGTATGCTTAAGTTATTAGAAGTTAATTCCTTAAATCTAACCTATCAAAAAACAAAAATATTACATGACATAACATTTTCGCTTAAGGTCAGTGAAACAATGGGCATTATAGGCGCTTCAGGTTCTGGCAAGACATCTTTAGGTAAAGCGATTATTAATATCTTTCCTTTTGCAACTAGTGCTTCTTTAACAGGCTCAATTTTATTTGATACTTTGGAACTAGTTGGATATTCAGAAAAAAATTTTCAAAAAATAAGAGGTAAGGAAATAAGTTTTGTCTTTCAAGATCCAGGATCTGCTTTTAATCCGACTGAAAAAATTGCGAAACAAATAATACCGTTTGCCATTTATCATAAAAAGTATACATACAATGAAGCTGAAAATAAAGCTATTGCTCTTTTAAAAGAAACTGGTTTAACACAAGCTGAAGATATTTTAAATTGTTACCCCCATGAATTAAGTGGAGGGATGAAGCAAAGGGTAATGATCGCCCAAGCTTTAATGTGTAATCCAAAACTTGTTATTGCAGATGAACCAACCGCTTCTTTAGACAAAGAAACGTCACAAAAAATCTATTCTTTACTAAAGGATTTACAAGCAAAACATCATTTCTCAATCCTTTTTATAACTCACGATTTGCGAAATATTCATATCAGTGACAAAGTTTTATGGTTACATAACGGTTTTGTAAAAGCTTTAAATCACCCTTCTATAATCGCAAATCAATACAGAGAATTCTATGGTATATAAAGCTAATAACTTAAGCTTTGGCTATAAAAATACAGTCATAATAAAAAATTTGAATTTTTCTATTCCGAAAGAAACACTAACGGCTATTGTTGGCAAAAGTGGTTCTGGAAAAAGCACATTGTGTAAGCTTTTATTAAAAATGATATCACCAACCAATGGATCCCTTTACTACCAAAATAAAACAATTGAACAAGTGAATCAAAAAAAATACTATCGAGATGTTCAATTTATCTTTCAAAACCCGTTTTCTGCCTTAAACCCTTCTAAAACTGTATCTCAATTAATCGAAGAACCCTTAAAAATTCATCAAGATAATAAAGACAAAGCTCTCATTGAATTTTATTTAAATTCAGTAGGTTTGAGTTTTAAAGAAATCAGTGAAAGATACCCCATCCATTTAAGTGGGGGGCAGTGTCAAAGGGTAGCCATCGCTCGTGCGCTTGCTTGTAAACCCAAAGTTTTAATTTGTGATGAACCATTTTCGGCTTTAGATTATCCATTTCAAAGACAAATTTTTGACCTACTTATTGATTTGAAAAAAAAGGAAAGAATAACTTTAATCATTGTTACCCATGATTTAGAGCTAATCCAAAATCATGCTGATCAAATTATAGAAATAACTTAAGGGTTTTTATTCTCGAAAATCTAAAATAAAGATTACTATTAGCATGAATGAAGACTTCGTTCAAACATGCTAAATGAGATTATTATTACAATAACCTTATGGTTTCTTGTTAGAATTTTTTGCAAAAAAAGCTGCTAAACCACCTTGCATCGTCTCTTCATATCGAATTTCCATTTTACATTGACTTTGTCTAATGGCTATTATTTGCTTTTGAAGGTTTAATTGTTTCAATTTAATATTCACAAGACCTGAAATTTCTTTATCACCCTTTTGTTTTTTTAAAGATTGAGAAATTTCCTGAATATTTTTTAAGTCTTCAACATATGATTCCTTTAAAACGTCTGAACCACCAACTGCTGAAAATAAGTCGTTTATTTTTTCTACCTTATTTTGCTGAGAGTTATTTGCATTGCTTAAAAAATTTACCTCATCTTCATAAGTTTTGTTTAGTTCTTCTGTCTTTTTTATTAATTTATTTTCTACAGAGGTACTCTTAGTTTCGTAAACAATAGCTCTTTGGTATTTATTCTCTAACAAAGTTTCTTGAGTTGTCTTAATAATGGAAAAAATGGTATTTTTCTTTACTGTACCGTCAGGTAATAATTCTGTAGAGACAAGTTTTTTAGCTCCATTTTGATTAAGTAATAATTTGTCTAATACTTGCGAAGTAGCAACAATATTAATCCCTTCCAAATTTTTATGTTTATTTACAAAATCATTCACTGATCTGGCTACATTTACAAATTCAACGTCGGAATTATTCCAAAAAAGAAGAATATTTTTTAAAAATCGTACAAATCTATTTTCAGATTCGCCATTTGTTTTTAAAAGTTTCGTTTTTGAGGATAAAACATCATTAAAAAAATCTATTTTTTCATTAAATTCTTTAGCTGACGTTACGTTCTCTATTGGTTGATAATTGTTAACCATAATAATTTCCAATTAATGTTACTAATATTTTAAAAGAACAGTATTAAGAACTATTAAAGTTGATTAAATATGGAAAAATTTGTATTGGTACATTTAAAAGTTATTACAGAGAAGCCATGTTTCAATCAGAAAAACAAAGAAGTTATAACATAGTAGTTATGACCCCCTTTCATAAAGACCAAGTCGTGAAACATCTAGTCGATACGTATATTACCGACCCTGTAGCGGAATGGATGTTTCCAAACCCAAAAACTAGAGAAAAGTATTTTACTAAGTATATAGAAGCTGCTACAAAATTTGGGATCTTATATGGAACTTCTTATGTCGCCCTTTTACCTTATAAAAAAGGGGAAAAACCTAAAGTAATTGGAGCTTTAATCTTGATGTATCCTGGCTTTCATTTAGGATTTTTACCCCAATTAAATGTCGGTGTCTTTAATCTCATATATAAAATTCCGCCCATTTCTTTTATCCGTTTTTTTTATTACACAGAGTTTATTGAAAAAACAAGAGAGCAGTTAGCCCCAGAACCGCATTGGCGAGGCTGTTTTGTTGCCGTCGACGAAAAATATCGTTATGAAGGAGTGCAAGGTGATTTTATTACTATCCTTCGAACGGGAGCTGATCTAACCCATACGGCTTGCTACTTAGAAACGGCCAAACCTGAAATAGTTAGATTTTATCGCTTTATTGGCTTTTATGTACAAAAAGAAATTGTTGTCCCTTGGGGAGGACCTCGCGTTTGGTTATTAAAGAGGGATGCTAAATAAAAAATATAATTATTTAATTCTAAAAATGTTAATATATTTTTTAACAATTTTAAATTAAGTTAATTATGAACATAGTCGATTTTAATACTTTTATTGATACAGTCAACAATAAAGCGTTAACTAGCAAAGAATCCACTTGTATAACTTTTATTGAACAAAACATCTCTGATCTTGCTGGAAAAAATTTTAAAAAAGACCCACAAAACCACCCCTTAACTATTCTAACCTCTTCCGAAAATGCGTTTATCTTCTCTGATGAGTCAGTGCAGCATGGGGACAAGAAAATTAAGCGTGTTGTCGTTTATAACTTGAAATCGAAACAATACTCTCAAGCAATATACATTAAAACACTATTTACAAATGTGACTAAGCGTCGATTTATACAACAATCTGAATTTTACAAATTTTTTCATATGGAAAAATTTTATCCTTCTATTTACTACTATGGAGTACAAACTAGGACTTCTAAAAATCAAACATTGACGAAAGAAAATAACCAAAAGATTGTCGGCATTTATGAAGTTGTGGGAAAAGATTTAAACTTACAAGAGAATGAAATAAAAAAGCTTGATTTAGATAAAAGGCTTTATATTGTAAAAAAAATAGTTGAGCATGTAAAACTAGTGCACGAAAAAGGGATTGTTTTACGAGATATTAAACCGCGCAATATCGTTGTGGAAATTTTTTCTAATGGGTCTATAGGCCGCGTTAGATTAATTGATTTTGAATATGTAGCTGTTGCAGGTGCTGATGTAAAAATGGCAGGAACCCCCTCCCATTTTGATCAAAGTCTATACTTCTCAAAAACAAAAAAAGCCGAACAAGCTTCTGATATTTGGTCTTTAGGTGTAACCATTTTGCAAATAATCCAAGCCGATTTTAAACATCCACCCTTTGAAAAATCAATGGAGGAGTTTAAAAAAATTATGGAAGATTTGAAAAAAAATAAGGGTGAGATAACTCAAGAGATTATGGATAATTATGAAGTAAAGATACGATCTACTATAGAGCAAATCTCTATCCTAGCTGAAAATCAAGAAGAACAAGAAGTATGTGAAAAATTGGCAACCTTAGTAAAACAAATGCTAAATTTAGATAGAGGTAAACGAATTACTATAGATCAAGTTGCGGAAACTTTAGACGACATCAAGGGGTAGTAGTTAAACAATTCTCAGTTGCTACACTTCCCCAACCACCTCCGAGGGCTTTAATTAATTGCACCGTCGAAAGATATTGAAGCCCTAAAAGATTATTTTCTAAAAGTTCAACTTGTAGTTCATCTCTTTCAGCATCGACTACATCTAAATAAAATGTAACACCGCTTAAATAACGATCATTTGCTATATTATAAGTTGTTTTAGCCCACTTAACGGACTGAACAATTTTTTTATACTCTTGTAAATAATTAGCAATATTTACTAACGCATCTTCCACTTCTTGAAAAGCTACCAAAATCTGTTGCTGGTATTCATAAGAAGCTTCTGCAAAATAACGAAGTTGCAACTCATAGTTGTACGCTTTTCTGCCACCATCAAATAAAGTTTGCTCACTTTCAGCCCCGTATCTCCATAAACGACTGTCTTTGCGTAAAAATTGTTTTAAGAAAGGGCTTTCATATCCATAGGCACCTGTTAAAGTTAATGTCGGAAAAAAAGAGGCGTAGGCGGCTTTAGCGGCCATATGATCGGAAGCCATTAATCGTTCGGCACGCGCAATATCCGGCCTTCTTAAAAGAACATCAGAGGGAATTCCTGATGGGATTTCAGGGGGCAATGTTTTTAAGGGATTGTGAGGTAAAGTAAAATCGCTTGCCTCCTCACCAACTAACATGGCAATTTGATTTTCAAAAATTCTTCTTTCCCGTATTGCATCAATATATTGTGCTTCAGCATTAGTTAATTCTAGCCCAGCTCTTGACACATCTGAATAATTTACTATCTTAGCCTCATAGCGCGCTTGTGTGATGTTTAATGCTTTTTGCCTCGTTTTTATTGTTTCAACTAACAAATCAACTTGGGTATCTGCCATTCTCATTTGGAAATAAGCTGTTGCTAAATCACTTGTAAGGATTAACATAGTATTTTGATAATCTTGAACTTGTGTCTCCCAATAAAGGAGTGCTGACTCATACAAGTCTCTAAGCCTTCCCCATAAATCGATTTCATAATTCAAACGGACTGGAAAACTATAGAGCCACTGGTGCACCCTTTGGAATGGCAAAACACCATTAAAAACGCGTATTAAACTGTCTTGATTGTTATAAACTGGATTTAAAACTAATTGTGGGTAAAGTTCAGCTTTTTGTATAGCTGCCACATAACGTGTTTGCTCAACCCTTTCAAAAGCTGCAAACAAGTTTTTATTATTTTCTAAGGCTTGGAATTGCAACTGATTTAAAGTTTCATCATTAAAAACTTCCCACCAATAATCGTAATAATCAATGGCAATTGTCTTCTTTGGATCATTTTTCCATTCTAAAGGGGCTGTTTGACTTGGTGGAATATAATTTGGACCCACTCGACAGCTAGTTAATAATAAAATACTAAGGTATAAAATCTCCTTCTTTATGCGCACAAAAAACCCTTTAACTTAAAAAAATTTACTTTTACATATAAAAAAAATTTTTTAAAACCTATATTCACGATTTTTAAGCTAGAACTTAAATCATTTATGTGGATCGTAAGACTCGCCTTAAACCGCCCTTATACCTTTGTAGTTTTTGCCATCATTATCTTTTTGGCGGGAATTACTTTTATTGTAGTTACCCCTAAAGATATTTTTCCAAACATTAACATTCCAGTAGTTAGCGTTATTTGGTCTTATGCTGGTTTACCCGACGAAGAATTTGAACAAAGGGTTACTACCTATAGCGAATATTCTTTATCAAACAACGTTAATGACATTGAAAGGATAGAATCGCAAACAATTGATGGGGTTGGGCTAATCCGCTTATATTTTCATCCAGGCGCTGATATTTCAGTGGCTTTAGCACAAGCCACCGCCTCTTCTCAATCCATTTTAAGAAGAATGCCAACGGGGATGTTACCACCAGTAATTGCAAAATATTATGCCAATACTGTGCCATTGATCCAAATGATCTTATCAAGCAATACTTTAACCGAAGAACAGCTCTACGACTATGGTTTATATAGAATTAGAAGAGGCTTAGCAACGATTCAAGGCACTACCTTACCAACACCATATGGCGGTAAAGTTCGCTCTGTTATGGTAGATATTGATCCAAAAGCCTTACAAGCAACCGGCTTATCCCCAAGAGATGTAAATAATGCGATTAACAACCAAGTTTTGACTGTACCAGTTGGTGATACACGAATTGGAAAATTTGATTATCGGGTTAATGCAAATAATACGCCAGACCTTGTACAGACCATCAATGACATTCCGTTGACTGTTATCAATAATGTCATCATCTATATTCGCGATGTAGCTCATGCTCATGATGGTTTTTTACCTCAAACAAATATTGTTAGGAATGATGGAAAACGCGCTGTTTTATTAACCATTTTAAAAAATGGGGCTACTTCAACATTAGACATAGCTAATGCCATATGGAAACTCCTTCCAACAATGAGAGCTTCTGCTCCAAAAGGTTTATCGATCGACTTGCTATTTGATCAATCAGTGTTTGTAAAAGCATCTATTAAAAGCGTTGTAACAGAAGGAATTTTAGCTTCTATTTTAACTGGACTAATGATTTTGCTTTTTTTAGGAAGTTGGAGAAGCACTCTAATCGTATTAACTTCTATTCCATTATCTATACTTGCCTCAATTACCCTTTTAAGCCTTCTTGGTGAAACGATCAATGTGATGACGTTAGGAGGATTAGCTTTAGCTATTGGGATATTAGTGGATGATGCAACGGTTGCTATTGAAAATATCCACCGCAATTTAACTATGGGTAAATCTTTAAGACAAGCGGTTCTTGATGGATCTTATCAAGTGACAGTTCCGGCCTTTGTTTCCACATTATCGATCTGTATCGTTTTTTTACCTGTTGTTCTTTTAGTTGGCCCTTCAAAGTTTTTATTTACCCCTTTTGCTCTAGCTGTCGTTTTTGCTATTTCTTCATCCTACATTTTATCTCGAACAGTTGTTCCTGTTATGGCAAATTATTTACTTGAGAAAGAAATGTATCTTTATCAAAGTAAAGAGCTAAAAACTAGATTTGATTATTTTCATAATCACTTTGAGAAAAAATTTGAACAATTTAAAAATTTTTATCAAAAAGGGTTAAAATGGTCGTTAGATAATCGGATGTTAACAACCATTTTATTTTGTATTCTATTTTTAAGTGGTTTTGCACTTCTACCTTTTGTTGGTAGAGATTTTTTTCCAATCGTCGATGCAAATCAAATTAGGCTGCATGTAAAAGCAGCTTCTGGAACGAGAATTGAAGTCACCGAAGAAATTTTCGGCTCTGTTGAAGCTGAGATTAAAAATGTTATTCCTCCAAATGAAATAGACATGTTGATCGATAATATAGGTGTTGTAGCTGATGCCTATTCATTAGCTTTTGGAGACAATGCGACAGTTAGCAGCGCCGATGGTGAAATATTGATAGCACTTAAAAAAAATAAATCTTTTTCAACGCCTGAATACATGAAAAAAATCAGAACTCACTTAGAAGCTAAATTTCCCAATTTGACATTTTTTTTCCAACCCGCTGACATGGTTAGTCAAATTTTAAACTTTGGGCTTCCAACTCCTATTGATATTAGAATTATTGGATATGACAAAAAGCATAATCTTGAAGTTGCCAAAAAGATGGTAGAGGAAGTTGAAAAAGTACCAGGTGTTGAGGACGCTCATTTACACCAAATAGTAGACATGCCTGAATTATTTTTAGATTTTGATCGCAATTTGCTACAAAAAACTGGAATTACCCAAAGAGACGTCATGAATGATGTTCTTTTAACTTATAGCTCAAGTACAGTTGTATCCCCAAACTTTTGGCTCGACCGTGAAAATGGGATTCCTTATCTTATTGCAGTCCAGTTGCCAAAATATAAGGTGAATAGTCTAGAAGGGGTTTTAAACACTCCAGTTGCCAGTCCATTAACTCAACAATCTCAACTCCTTAGCAATTTAGCAACAATCAAGAGAAGGGAAACACCAGGCGTGATTAATCACCTTAACGTTCAACCAGTATATGACGTGTATGCTAATGTTCAAGGCAGGGATTTGGGAAGTGTTGTGGCTGACATTAATAAAATCATTGCTCGATATAACAAAGAAATGCAGCCTGGTAATGAGATTGTGTTAAAAGGTTTAGTTGAGAACATGGAAAATGCCTTCACAAGACTCGAAATTGGTTTTATTTTTTCGATCATCTTAGTTTATTTAATTATGGTAGTGAACTATCAATCATGGTTAGATCCTTTAGTTATTATTATGGCATTACCTGGTGCCTTTGCAGGTATCTTATGGAGCCTTTTTATCACTCATACAACATTTAGTGTTCCTTCAATGATGGGAATGATTATGTCCATAGGTGTAGCTACTGCTAATAGTATTTTGCTAGTCACATTTGCAAACTATCAACTTAAGACTGGAAAAAACAGCTATGAGGCAGCCATCGAAGCTGCAACGACAAGACTTCGACCTATTTTGATGACTTCCTTAGCCATGATTTTTGGCATGATTCCTATGGCTTTAGCCTTAGGGACAGGTGGTGAACAAAACGCTCCCCTTGGACGAGCTGTGATTGGAGGCTTAATTGTTGCCACATTTACGACGCTATTTTTTGTGCCTGTAATTTTTACTTGGTTGATCGATAAGCCAAATCCCTATCTTGGAAAAGAACCTGATGCCGCACCGGAAGAAATCAAAGGATCCTTATGAAAGCTAGCAAAATAAAAGCCATCTACTTGATTTCGTCTTTACTATTCTTTTTATTCCTTTTATTTTTAATCGGATGGATACCTCGTTTCACTCAAAAGCAAGAGTTAGAAAGCAAAGCAAATCAAGTAGATTTACCAGTTGTTAAAATTGAAACAATACATTTTGATCAAAAACCATCTATCTTGACTTTACCAAGTTCTGCGCAAGCTTACCATATTACGCCTATTTGGGCGCGAACCAATGGCTACTTAATAAATTTCCTACACGATATTGGCGATCGTGTAAAAGAAGGAGATCTTTTAGCTGAAATTGACACTCCAGAAATTGATCAACAATATCAACAATCCTTAGCTGATTTAGAAGTCGCAAAATCTAAAAGAGATATCGCTAAAGTAACAGCTGAGCGGTGGGATGCGTTAATAAAAAAAAATCCAGAAGCTGTTTCTACTCAAGAAGTAGATGAAAGAAAAGCATCACTTGTAGCTGCCGAATCAGAAGTTGTATCTGCTGAAAAGAATGTGGATCGCTTACGAGATATACAGCAATTTAAAAGAATCTATGCGCCCTTTGATGGTATTATAACTAGAAGAGATATTGACATAGGTTCTTTAATAAGCGCCGGCAGTAATGGAAATCCTCAAGAACTATTTCAAATCGCACAAATTAACGTTATTCGTTTTTTTGTCAATGTACCTCAAGCCTTTTTTCGTTCGATTAAAAATGGCTTACACGCCAAAGTAAAAATTCAAGAATATCCAGATAAAACTTTTGAGGGTACGGTAGTTCGCTTTGCTAACGCCTTAGATCCAATTTCTAGAACAATGTTAACAGAAGTTGACTTTGAAAATCCAAACTATGAGATCCTTCCCGGCTTATATGCTGACGTAACATTTTATTTTCCTCCTAGCAATAAATTTGTTTTGCCAGTAGAAGCGATCATTGTTCGCACAGATGGACCACAAGTTGCTACCATTGACGATCAGTTAATCGTATATCTGCATAATGTTCAATTAGGTAGGGATTTTGGTAGTACTATAGAAGTCATAGATGGATTAAAAGAAAATGACAAAATCGTAGTTAATCCAACAGATAGAATAAGAAATGGAACAAAAGTTAAAATTATCAATTAACTTTTGTTGATAATTTAGAGGCTTAACTCCTCACTTTCTGTTAAATTCATGTTTAGCAATTGATCTAACTCATTAATCACAATATTGAGTTTGTCAGCTTTTTTCTTTATTTCGTCTAAAAAAACAACATCAACATGCTTTAACCGACTTAAATAATCTTTGGTTATTTCTTTTTTAAAAAATTTACAAAAACATTTAAACAACTTTTGCCCTATCTCATCAGCTTCTAATGGATTCAACTTTTTTTTCAAAAATTCTTTAAAGAGGACGTTTAAAACAGATATAGTACCGATGTATGTGCAAAAGCCATAATTTTGTGCCTTCATGGGAACAGAATGAAGGTATTCTAGCTTTAAAGCCTCCTCTAATTTACTAAAATGTTCTAAAATATTGTTTTGGTTTGCTATTAACAAATCATTTTTTAACTCATTTAAAAGATTAATTTTATAAATCCTAATACCACTAGATATACACATAAGTCCTCTATTGACAACATGCAAATAGTCACCTGAATAGATGTAATAATAGGTATGATTTTCGGCATGATGAATAGCGATTGTTATCTCTTTTTGTTGTATTTTTTCAAGATTTGGAGCATATCTTGATTGGCTTAAATTCTTAAAACAATTGAGCATTAGGTTGAGAGAATTTTTTATTATTTCTTTGTACGTTTCGTTTGTAAATGAATACAAATTAAGCACTTCCTCACAAAATCTTTGCAATTTGATAAAAATCAAATTTGCAAAATAATAGGATTGATTGCCTTCTAAGTTAACTTCTTCTTCTTCAAGTAATGTTTTAATTTTAAAATTCCATATATGTGCCATAGTGTTTCTCCACAAATACTCTTCAAAAATTAACTTTTCTTCGTTTAGAAGAAATGCATCTAAGGCATTTTCATTTTTCTTTAAAAAATAAACCGCACAGGAAAAATTTCTTTTCCCATGAATAGATATTGGAGATTTATCCTTTAATAAGTGAAGAATATCTTTACTCACGACAAAATCGATAGAGCGTTTTCCTAAATGATTTTCAATTTCTGTGTTCACATCTTGTAAAAGTAATTTTCTCACGATATGTATTTTTGAATTTTTACAAGCTAGGTGTAAAGGAGTTTCACCTTCATTATTTTGAATATCATTATATTTTTTTAAGTAAGGTATAAAGCTCAAGTCATTTGTAAATTCAACAGCCCAGTGTAAAGGCGTGTTACCAAAAGCATCTTGATAAAGTTTGGTATCTTTTGTATTAGTAAAAAAAGACAAATTATTAGAAAAAACGGCATTATGCTCATCAGACATTTGTGGCAAAGGAAGATTCGGATGATTTTTCTTTACGTATTGATAAAGGTCTATACAAACGAAAGGAGAAATATAATTAAAAGCTGAAAAACCATTATACCTCCACGAAGTGATGGAAGGTTTAACAACAGATTCTGGATGATGTTTAATTTTTTCCAAAATTTTTTTCGCTATCTCAAAAACTTTATTTCCTAAGGCATAGCAAAGCAATTCTTCTAAAAAATTTTTACTAAATTTAAGATTATCAAGAGCTACTGACAAAAGATCAAATAGTTTTTTATCTGCCATTTTTCTAAATAAATCTTCACAACTCGTTGTTTTTAATGGAATAGTCTTAAATATATATTTAAAAATTTCTGGATTTTGGAATTTGATTTTGTTTAAGGCTTCGTCATCGATTAAAGCTCCACATTCTATAAGTAGCTTTATTAGAGAATAATTTTGTTGATTACAGGCAATAAAAATGGGAGAATTGCTATCCTCATTTTTTTGATTTATGACTTTTTTAACCCCTGCCAAGTTTTTTATGAAAGCAGTCCAGTTGTTTTTACACGCTTCTATTAGAAAAAAATGCACTTGTTTCTTTTCTAAAGCATAAATAGTTTGTAAGCTAAGTAGTATCGAACAAGCTTCTTTTTCTCTTTTACAAGAAAAAAAAGCATCTAAAGCTTTTAATAAATTTTTTGGAGTTTCACTAAAATTAGAGATTATTAACTCACAACATTGTTCAGGCAGTCTGTCGATTAAAAAATTATAAAAATCTTCTTGATTTTTTGCTATTTTCAATAACTCTGTAAGAATTTTCGTATAGTTTTTTGATAGTTTAATCTTCTTCAAAAAATTTAAAAAGTATACTTCCTTATAATAAACTAAAATAGTTGCTGTAGCTTGAGATAAGAAAAAAGATAATTCTTCGAATTGAGCATCTTCTAAGAGATTTAATAGAGTTAAAACGGTTGTGTTACACCCATTCCATTCATCGCAAATAATGGTTAAAACTCCAATTTTATCTTTTAAACTTAATGTATATAGATTTGTTAGGAACGTTTCATCTAATGCTTTGTTATTAATACAATACTTTATTACAGAAAAATTAGAAAAGTTTATAGCTGTTATAAATACTTCAAAGGTTGTATCTATTTTATTTTCTAAAAGGAGTTGTACTAATTCGGTTATTTTTTGTTTAATGCCATATTCAAGAAGCGATTTTATTTCCAAAAATATTTTGCTACTTGGATCTCTAAGTAAGCCTTTACTACCAAGTTTTTGAAATAGATTTTTAAAAAGAGAACTATTTTCTTTTTCATGACAAATGGCTTTAATCTGAATAAATGAGGCTGATATTTCATCTTCCAGATTATTCAAAAGATTAGCGCTAATTTCTTCAATTTTAGAAAAAGTATTGCTATTTATCCTTTGGGGAGCATATGTACTATTTTGTTGAGATAATTCTTTTATTGTAATTGTCATATATTTTCTATAGGTTCTTTATGGATTCCACTAGCCTAATCACTCATCGTTCCACAGATATCAATCTTTCAGTATTAAAGAAAATAGCAAATTTAAAAAAAAATAAAGAGTTTTTACTAGCTGACTTGTCTACACTCGAGGCATCTTTTTTTTCAAGATTTTGTTTTATATTTTTCTCTGAAAAATGTGTAAAAAGTTATTTTGGCATAAATCAAGTCGAAACAACTAACAAATTAAATGAAATTAGAAAAAAAGTTTGTCTTAAAGAAGATCAAAAATTAATTATTCTCTTTAATAAAGCCATTCACAATTATAATTCGTTATTCCCACACAATCAAGTTCGGCCAGTTTTTGCGAACAGTATCTCTAATTTAATTGAGCAATACTCTCCTTCCATTTTTGCCAAAAATGATTATTCGTCTATCCCTGAATTTAAATTGGATAGAAAAGCCTTTTTTCAAAATAAATATAAATGCCAAGAAAAATTGGAAAAATTTGAATGGCTTGGAGGAAAAATTCGTTTTATCCCTAAAGCTGGCTTATTCGATAGATGGAAAAATCCAATTCCTCTTTTTAGTAAATATAGATATTTGCCAAGTGGACATCTGGGCGCTTTTCTCTATCAAGTTATCTATAGTTTATTACCAAAAATTGGCGTTACACCAGAAAATAATCTATGTTTACCGCATCGTTATGATCACTTAAATCCATCAAGCGACAAAGATGCCAAGCAAATATTTAAAGATTTTTTCTCTTTTCCGTATCCTTTTAGCTTTGGCGAAAAATTTTTTCTCGGTAATAAAAAAGAAGATAAAATGGAAGAATATTATAATCAACATTATTACACCCCCTCTTCTTCAGTAACAGAAAATATTTTCATAACGTTTGAAAGTTCAAGTCTACGCTTGATGGATAACATTATAAAAACAAACGAAAGAAGTGGTATTAAAGCTGTTACTCTTTTTGTAATTCCCGATAGTGATTGGGTTACATCCTTTCCATTATCTCCAAGTATCTACATGCAATTAGCAACGGCCATTAACCAATGTGAAATAAAATCTGTAAATTTTGATGATTGCCTATTTGCTTTGGAAAGACTACTAATCACTAATCCGCAAACTCATAAAGACTATTGTATAAGTCAATCTTTATCTGTTAAAGAAGCCTGCCATATAGTCGCTAACTACTTATTACAAGAAGATTTATACAAAAATCAGGATATCGATCAAGCGATACAAAGATTAGCCTATCACATTGCTTTTAGAAGATATGTAAGCTTATTTAAGCTAATAAAAATGCCTTAAACTTCTGAACTTAGCTAATTATTAGAGTAAAGTTTTAGAACTATGTGACGCTTGAATAGTTCAGAAGGTTGCATTAGCAGATTTATATTTGTTCTAAAAAAATAAATTTTTGACAAGCGACTACGAAGAATACTTATAAAATTATTAAGTTTATTTAATTCCCCTTGAAGGATATTGTATTGTTTTAAGGCTTGATTTGGATTTTCTACTTGCTTTAAAGATATATAGTTTTCGACAAAAATGAAAAAATTTTGGAGATTATTATTTATATATTCATATTGAATCTCTAAAATTTTGTTATCCATTAATCGGTAAAATGGAAAAGCTAATAATTTTTCAAGATTCTCTTTTAACTCTTTAAGTAATTCCAAACTTAATAAATATGTCTCTTTATAAATTTCTGAATGTTTTGTATAGCTTTCTTTTGAACATTCATGAACAAATTCTAATCCATCCAAGCAATCAACTACTCTATAAATAAGTTGTATTAAGGAAATAATTTCTATTTCGAAATTATTTTTCGACTTAAATTGACTACCAAAATTCCCTCGAGATATGGACTTAACCCAATCGAGTAACCACTTTGAATAATATTCATAATTTTTATTGAGATCATTTCCAAAAATGGGAAGAGAAAGATGAATTGATTTTAAGATATTTTTATTTTTTTCTAGCTCTTTGGGCAACAAAATAGTTTTGCTAAAATGACTACTATTTTCAGACATATTTAAATTGAAATGTAAAGAAATCAAAACTTGCAATATGCGATTCCAAGGAGGACAAAATTGAGGTAATTCTCCAATCAAACTTTTAAATTGCTCTACCTTTACAAGTTCATATTTTTTTTGATTTCTGTCCTTAGTAGCTATTAGAAAGCCAGATAAAGTTAAGCTATCAAGAATATCTGCAAGGCTTCTTTTACTATACCCTATTTCTAATACATCAGAAGCTGTAAAACTATCCTCCATCTCAATCAAAAAGCGAGTGAAAAGATCAGCACGAGCTCCAACACCAAAAAAAGACCTTAAACGCAACTGCAACAAAGCAGGATTGCTTAGGGTAGGTAGTACGGATTTTTTGCTAGGAACAAATTTTATTGGTAAAACTTCGGTAAATGTTGGCCAATTTGATGATGCAATTTTATTTAATGAAGTAGCAAAAATGGAATACGGTTCAAAAATTGAAGGACCCAATTTTTTTACTAAAGATTTAAGACGGCTTAATGAAACAAAATGATGATAACTAGAACACCAATCTAAAGCTTCCTCTCTAAGTCTTGGATCATAATTTCCAATAACGGCTGTTAAAATAATTAATTCTTCAAGATGAATTAAAGTATGGCTATGCCTGCGAATATTTCCCAAAACACCTAATTCTGTCCAAAGACTCCATGCGAGCTCTGCTAAATTTTCATTTAATTGTTGGTTATTATTTTTCATTTAATTTATTTAATTCATCCACAACAGCTTTTATTTCCACATAAAACGGTTCAGAAGTATCATGTGTAATGCACCAGTTTTTAGCAGCTTCTAATTCCTGTTTAAGCGGTTTTAAATTCTGTAAATCTTTATAGTGTTTGCTAGTAGGACCTTGATCTACGGAGGCGTATAATTTAAAGCAAATTTGATCAAAACGCTCTGCAAGATGAACTGTTAATCCTCCGTATTGCTTAGTAATCATACGACTTTTAAAGCCTTGAGGCAATCCTAACGAAAATAAATCCGATGGTCCTACATTGATCCAATCTTTACTAATATTAAGAGCCATAGCTACATCTTCAATAGCCTTCACAAGATTTTTTGGTAATGGTTTTGCAGAAATAAACTCATTGTTATCTACTAGAGCTACTAAATCTAAATCTTTAGTTGTACGTATCATTAAACCTAACAACAACAAACCACCACCACCTATTACAACTATTTGATAATTTAGTTTTCTTTCTTCAAGTAATTGACCTAAAATCATTAAAGCATATTCAAGATCTGAAAAAACGAAATTATTCATAAATCGAGTGCTTTATCCTCTCATTTCTATAGGATAAAGTTAACGAAATTAGTGGTTTATTTGCAACTATGTTATGATTTTTAATATTTAACTTACTAAATGTATAACTAGAAAATTAATAATGTTGGAAAAACTCAAATAATATCTCCCTTTAATATGGCATTAGGTGTACAATTTCAATATCATTAATCACTTCTCTCACTCCGTAGACTTGTTTCGCTTTTTGTTCCATTTGCAATTTGATCCGATCATTGTCAAGTCGCCCAGCTAATGTGACAACGCCGGCAATTGTATAAACTTGTACAAAGCTTGCATAAGGACCTGTATAATAGTCGTTTCTAAACTTTTGTTGTATTTCTGTAGAAATTCTTCTATCACTTGGCAATTGATTGGGTAAAAACGCATTGTTTACCCCACCTCTCATTGTAGTAATGGGAGGCGCTTGAAAACTAAATAGCCCAAAGTTCAAGAAAATTAAACTAAAAACTTTCAAGACAAATTTTTTTTTCATAATAACTTGCCGTTTTAAAATATTTTTTATAACATGCGACCTGGGGGTTTAAGCATTCCCCAATAAACAGGTATGTAACACAAAAGTAATTTTGATGCCACTCCAACAAAAAATTATCGATGCCCTACTATCATATATTAATTTAGGTGAAGTAGAGTCGTGTGAAATTGTTCCTAAGAGTAGTCTAAATGAATGCTATAAAATAACTACTTCAAAAGGCAATTTTTTCATTAAGACAAGTGTTCATCCCAATGCTTTTGCAATGTATGAAGCAGAAACTAAAAGCTTACATGTGATTGATTCAACAGCCACCTTAAGAGTTCCTTGCCCTATTTTTCATGGAAAGGAAGGTAAAACAGCGTTTTTAGTGATGGAGTATTTAGAGCTGCAATCTCATTCTCCCAAATCTATGCGCTCTTTAGGGTATCAATTAGCAAAAATGCACCTGACAGGAACGAATCGCGCCTTTGGGTTCGAACTAAACAATACATTAGGGTTAACTCCTCAAATCAATCACTGGAGTCAAAGCTGGGTTTATTTTTTTAAGGAGCAAAGAATATCTTTTCAATTACAACTAATTGAAGATTTCTACCAAGATAAAGAAATCGCTGAGCTTGGAAAAGATCTTTTATCTAAAATTCATCTTTATTTTGAGGGAATTACTATAACCCCCAGTCTATTACATGGTGATTTATGGATGGAAAACACGGCAGTTGACCTCGATGGAAATTGCGTCGTCTTTGATCCCGCAGCTTATTATGGGCACCACGAAGCAGACCTTGGTATCTGCCACTTGTTTGGCGGTTTTAGTGATGACTTTTATGAAGGTTATCATAGTTTAATTCCAAAACAAATGGGCTATGAAGAAAGAAGTATTTTATATCAATTATATCATGCCTTAAATCACTATAATTTGTTCGGTAAAAGTTATCGAAACGTCTGTTTAAATCTTTTTCACCAACTTTCGAAAACGATTTGATGAAAGTCAATAAACGGCTAAATTAGGGATAGTTTGAACCTTTTGATAAGAGAATAAACTAACTTTATCCAGATCAATCGTTTTTATCAATGATAAATGATAAGAAATGTTTGTATTCCAATCACTTATGCAAATTTCTGCAGGTGTCTTTTTACCTTTATAAAAATTGGGTCTTCTTAAATTAAAATATAAACGATAAGACTCTACTTGGCTTAAGAAATTCTCTCTATTTGCAAATTTCGCTAAATCATAAAATTCTGTTTCTATCAACTCATGGGAACTTTCTACATCTGCCTGAGCGTTACAATGACCAGGTCTTATGTACACGTGCTTAGCTTTGTGTATTTTTTCAATCATCTGTCTAAAAGGAGCTGTTTCTATTTTTCTAGCTAATCCACTAAATTCCGAACCATTATCTGTTTGTATAATAATTTGTTGATGTTCAAGTTTTATAAATGGAGTTATTTTAGATAATACATAATCTACCATTGTTCGTGCGTTTAATTCTGAGAGCTCATTAGAAAATCCTAGGTATAACATTCCAGATTTAGTGTCTCGAATAGTATATTGGTATTTTGGTAAGTTCAAAACATCCATTTGTTCCCAATAATTAGGAATATCCCTTAAATGCTTTACATCCATTTGTAAATGTGTCATAGAAGCTCGTTTTGCCTTAACTTCCCTCAAATCTCTTCTCTTTTGGTACACTCTTTTTCTTTTCTTAGTTAACCCGTGAGAACGTATTACTCTTTGAATTGCTCCTAAAGAACATCTAATGAACGGATAAAAATGTTTTATTCTTAAAGGACCAAAACAAGGTGATCGCTTACGAATACTTATAATTTGCTCTTCTTCTTCTTTAGAAATCTTATTAGGGATAAAATTAGGTCCTTTTCTACAGTCTTCAAGTCCCTTTTTTCCATGGGCTTTAAACTTTCTTAACCAAGCTCTCACGGTATTTGGCGCCACTTTAAATTTTCTTGAAGTCGGTTTTATGCCAATTTCTTGAGCTGCAAATACAGCATCGAGTTTAAATTCAAAAGAATATTCTTTTCCTTTTCCAATAAAATACGTAGAATATGAAGTGCGCTCCATTGTTATCTCCTGTAGTTTTTTAGAATGAACATCAGAGATAACAATCTGGGGCGTTTTTTCATATCTATTTTTTTAATCAAAAATAAATTTCTTATTAGCCTCAAAATAAATCTTAAGAAGATTTGATAGCTGACCACATATTCTTCAGGGTTCGAATTATATTTGGACAACACATAGGACTGAAACATGGTATAACCTCCAAATTGGGAGGTTCAAACTTTCCCTGTTCAGTGTAAATTCAAGAAATTAACCGAACATTTGCTAAAAAATCTCAAAACCTAGATGTCCATTTTTATGTAACTGGGGAGTTATGTAAATGGGCATTAAAAGAATCAATTTTGAAGAACGAGAGTTAATTTCAAATCTTGTCTCTCAAGGCAAGGGTGTTAGGGAAATCGCAAGACATTTAAGTAGAAGTCCTTCAACTATTTCTACTGAATTGCGCCGCTTCCACTTAAAAAGGGCTGATTATAAAGCAGTTGCGGCTCAAGAACACGCTTGTCTCATGAAAAGAAAAGCCGGCAGAAAGAAAAAAATAGATCAAAGATTTATACCCATTCTTCAAATTCTAATTAACGATAAATATTTTTCTCCACACCAAGCCAGTGAATTTTTAAAACATCAATATCCAAATTTAAAAGAATTTCATGTTTCGCATGAAACTATTTATCAATTTATATATGCCTCAGGAATAAATTTCAGATTGAGAAGAAAAAGAAAATGTCGACGAAAGCGAGGGAGGTATAAGCAAAGACCATTTATAATTCCAAATAGAGTTTCCATTCGTGAAAGACCAAAAGAAGTTAACTCAAGAGTTACTCCGGGCCACTGGGAGGGTGATTTGATTATTGGAAAAAATCACCAATCTGCCATAGGAACATTAGTTGAAAGGGCAAGTCGATTAGTAAAAATAGTTTGGATAGGTGAAAAAAGAGATTCAGAATCAGTTTTGAATGCATTTGCAAAAAGCCTTGAAGAGCTTCCTTCACATATGAAACAGAGCCTAACTTATGATAATGGAATTGAAGCGTATAAACATGAGGAGTTTACGAAAAAAACTGGAATGTCAGTTTATTTTGCAGATCCTGGATGTCCATGGCAAAGAGGCACAAATGAAAACACTAATGGCTTAATTAGAGAATTCTTTCCAAAAAGCACTGAATTAGGTATTTACGATAAGCTAGATTTAAAAAGAGTAGAGGACTTATTAAATGAACGCCCAAGGAAAATCTTAAATTTTGCCTCTCCAAAAGATGTTTTTAATAAGATGGCTTCTTTATAAATAAATTTATCGGATTAGCAGAGGGTTGGAAGTTCACGGCTACTTGTATTCTGGGATAAAATTCACCGTGTCCCTTCGGGCAGAAGTTTCACGGCTACTTGTATCTGGGTAATTTAGACTTACACTTTTTTCTAATAGTATTCCAGTAAAATTTTATTATTTCTTTATAAAAAACAACTAAAATCCATGATTTATAATTGGAAATGGACATTTAAGATTTTTCCATAGAGATAAAGTGTTCGGATAGAAATTTGAATTCACCCAGTTCGTGAAAGTCAATAAACTTTATAAATTCTTAAAAAATTGTCTTTATAATAGAAGAAATTTTTTTGGAGTTTTATGGAACCAAGCTTTCCTCTTAAATGTAAGTATTTAGACCCATCTTGTCAAACAATTGCCGATGCTCAAGTTATAGTCATTGGGGAAAAACATTACCAATATACTCAATACATTAGTGATTACATTAATCAACACTTTTCTAATAATGCAGTAGTTTTAGTTGAAGCTCAACCTGCTAAAGAAGAAGTCGATAAAGAGCATTCTATCCAAGCTTACCTGATAAACGATTCAATGAACGTTTATGGTTGGGATATAGGAACTGCCTCTAAAATATTTCAATTAGCATTACCTTACGATAGAGACACTTACGATGTTATATATGCAAAAGAAGAAGATCAATTTCTTAAAGCTCAAGCGCAAGAGAAAATTCAAGAAAGAGGTTTAGTTCTAAATCAAAATCTTGAACATACTCAGAAACGAATTGAAACTACGTTTTTGCAAAGAAATGAATCGATGCAACAATCTATTGAATGGGCAATGAGCACATGGCCAGAAAAAAAGATTATTGTCATTACGGGTAAAAGCCACATAAAACAAAGTAAACAAAAAAAAGATAATCCAAATTTTGACACAAACTCTTTAACAAATTACTTAAAAAGTAAAAAATTAGCCATTATTCATACAACAAAGCTTTTACCAGAGATTAAAGGAAATCCCGTACCTGAAACTGTGGATTTAGCAAATTTTGATATAGAATTTCCCAATCCAAACTGCCAACAGTTTGAACAAACAAATTTGGTCGTTATGACTGAAGGAGTATTAGAAACTCCAAATATTATAGCTAAATTTATTAATCAATTTGCACAAAGTATTTTACTTATTAGCGCCAGACCCGCTCAAGCCTCTGTTGAAAAAAGTAGATCTTTATATGCTCATAAAATAGATGAATCTATAACAGTTTTAGGCTGGGATATTGGCACTGTCGAAGACATGATTAAAGATTTATTAAATGAACATAGCAACTCTCTGCCTAAATATTTATCTACTTTAAACCCAGAAGCTACAGTAATGCCAAATTTTAAGGATGACGGCACCGCTTTTTATAATACAGCTGAAGAAGCTGCTGCGTATACATATGAGGAAATACAAGAGCAAAATATTAAAGCTGGATTTTACATCTCTTATGCAGAAAGAATTAACAATATATTATTAGAACAACAGCCCTTAAGAGAAAAATCTCTCATTGAAACAGCCAACTGGGCTCTTGATAAATGGAAAGATAAGAAAATTTTTGTAATTGTGGGTGAACATTTTGTCAAAGAAGATACAGAAGTTAGACATTATCTTTCTACAAAACAATCAGCTGTTTTAGTATGTAAAGCTTCTATTGACCATGAAGCACATATTAGGTCAAAACTTGCTAAATATCTTTATAATTAAACCATAATAAAAGGCCCTTTTTGAAAGGGCCTTCTCAAGTTTGGCGGTTTTTTAAGCTGCCTTTCTAAATATTGCTGAAATCATTGGTTTAGTCAATCCAAGATTAATAATTTCTACAAAATTCTCTATCAGAAAGAGTCGCTCTTCATTTGCTAAAGCAAATTTCGAGCTCTTATTTCTTGTTTGGATTTCCCCATAATTCCCTAACGGTCATTATGGGCTTTAAACCAATGCCGTCAAAATAAAATATATAGTATGTATTTCATAAGGCTCGCCGCATGTTCATGGGGTATTTCCGGTTGGTTTTTTTAATTCTAATATATTTCCTTCCTGGCCTTATTGAAACTATATTTTTCTTCATATCTTGCTTCAAACGTTTGCAAAAAACCTCAAGATTGCTCTCTGGAGTCAACAAAACCTTGACAATTTCGTCTTTTAAAATCCCAATGGCAATATTCTGATTAATTTTATAGTCATGCTTTAACATCTTTTTAGAGAAGATTTCTTCCATTTCTTCTTGAGCTTCATTTGTAAGTAAGGCTCTAACATTGGCTGTAAATATAGTTGCATGAAAATCTTGCTCTATTGCTTGAGTTGATTCCCCACTAAAATTTTCCATCTCAATACGTACTTTATGAAATTTATAGTTTTCTTCCACTCCCCACCTTGAATGATATAATTTTATAAACATTGCATATTCAAACTTGTCTTTGTCTAGTAATGAAGTTATTAGAAATTCTTGCTCACCTGTAGGAAGATCAATAATAAGAACGCGCATTTGCTGAATGGAATTTAAACACACCCCGGGCAATCTTTTTTTAAAGTCCTCTCTTTTTTTTCCTTTGAGTCTTTTTGGAGAAATTTCAATAATTGTATCTCTCTTTTGGTTCTTTATTAACTTTCTAACCTCGGAAAGCCATGTCCCAGTACATCTTATTAAATAATTTTTTCTTTGTTGGGCCAAAAGAAATATTAAAGTAAGAGAAGGGTATCCTCGATCAAATATATATAGATCGTTAGCATAGGTAGAAGGTTGAATTTTTAAAATATGGTCACAAGCCATACTTCGTTCAGAACTCCCATAAGGACTTATAATAGCATCTAAAGTTAATCCAGAGAGAGGATCGTATGCATAAGAAACTTGAGCCATCGGCATACAGTTATTGTTTTTTTGGTTACCACATGATCCATATTTCTCTAAAATAGAGATGCTCTCAGGTAACTGTAAAGTAGATCCATCTATCACAATTAAACGAAAACCGAGGTAAGTTGGAAACTTATTATCAGTGTAAAATTCACTAATTAAAGTATCATTCAATTTTACAAAGGCAATCGGTAATATTTTTTTTCGTGTCGTTGAAAGAAGTTGCTTAGATATGAACGTTAAAGTTAAAATTCCGCTAAATTTAATTAATTCGCTTTGTAGACTCCTCTTGGCTAGATTTAATATAAATACAATCAGAAGAGGAAATCTTAGGATGCGGTTTCTAGAAAAGTCTTTTTCGCTAGACCTACAAGCATTTTTGAATGTGGTACTTAAGAGCAGTTCTCGGCATTTTTCGAGAATTTCATGAGATCTTTTTTTCATGGTGTTTCCTTTGTTGGCTAACGGTGATTTGTAAGCCGATGGGAAATACCATGATTTTTCATTTAAATCAAAACTTTATTGATACATACCTTTGTTTTTAAATTAGTTATGTCTTATTTTGACGGCATTGGGCTTTAAACAGACGCTCTAACGAGCTATGCAATTACTTTTCTTTATAGACATCTAAAGCCTCAATCTTTCCCGCAATTTTTTGAAGTTCATTACGGGCTTCATTTAAGAGACGCTCTACGAACTTTTTCCAATAAAGCTCGTTAGAGCGCCTGTTTAAAGCCCTTAAGCGACTGAAAGGAACTAGGGAAGATCAGATAAATATATTAGAGCTCGAAATTTGCTTTAGCAAATGAAGAGCGACTCTCTCAGATAGAAACTCCTAATGAAACAATTAATCTCGGGTTTTAGCAATTGCTTACAGAAACAGGATCTCCAAAAAGAGATCAAATAAAAAAATTTTTGAGAATATTCATAACAACTATCCGTTCATTCGTGGTTATTTGAAACGCATAATTTATGGATTTTCTTTTTTTTATTTAAATTTTTTAGAATAAAAAAAAACAAACTTGAGAAGGCCCTTTTTGAAAGGACCTTTATAATGAAACTTTAAAAATCTTTAATTATTTTATCTTCTAACCAAACATACTTATCATCCAATACTTCTTTAGCAATGGCTGTTGAATAATTATCCATATTGTCTTCTAATTGATCAAATCTCTCTTCAATCAACCGTCTTCCGTGAACGCAAAAAAAGTCTGCTAAATCAAGCGGTGTATCCATGTGCTCTTTATCTTTTATGCTAATAGCATAAGAACAAGTTGCTGCCATGACAAATAATTCAGTACCTATTTCCATCAAACGCCCTAAAATCAATTGTTTTTTTTCAAGCTTTTGTTGGTATTTTGCCATGTAATAAAAAATTGTACGCGCAAGTTTAGAAGAGGTTTGATCTATATATTGAAAATGCTTTTCTAATTTTCCAAGCCCTTCATGTTTTTTTCGAGTCTTAAAAAATAAAGAGGGATACCATTTTGCGTAATATTTAAAAACACCCCAGCCTTCTTTTAACTTTTCTGAAAAAGAAGATTTTTTCATAAGAGGTAATGATCGTTTTAAATGTGGATCCATGGCTTCGCGGGCTAAAAATAATTTCATAATTTCCGTAGACCCTTCTAAGATCATATTAATACGGCAATCGCGCATCATTCTTTCTACAGCAATCCCTTTTTCACCTCTTTTCTTTAACGAGCGAGCTGTTTCATACCCTCTTCCCCCTCTTAGTTGCATTGTCATATCAACTAGCTTCCAAAGAGTTTCTGTACAAAACATTTTACTCATAGCAGCTTCAATTCTAATATCAAATTTTTTCTGATCAGCCCAGCTACAAACAAGCCATGTTACCGCTTCCATTGCTAATGTATGACTTGCTATGTACGCGATTTTTTCAGAACCTGGCTCATGATAACCGATCGGTTGCCCCCACTGCACGCGAGATTTACCCCACTCTCTTACAATTTTTGTACATAATTTTGCACCGGCTGTTGTACCAGAGGGTAGAGTTAAGCGCCCAACATTAATCGTGCCAAGGGCCATTGCAAGCCCTTTTCCTTCTTCCCAAATTAAATTTTCTCTTGGAATTTTTACATCTTTAAAACGGAGTAAACCATTATAAATACCATGCAGCCCCATAAATTCACATCTATGAGCCACTTCAACGCCTGGTGTATCCATTTCTAAAACAAAAGCACTAATTTGTTTTTTTTCTTTACCTTTTACGATTTTTGGAGCTGTTTTGGCAATAACTACAATAATATTGGCAATGGTTCCATTTGTGCACCAAAGTTTCTCTCCGTTTAGTATATAGTATTTGCCATCGTCTGATAATTTAGCTTCACAAGACATTTGTGCCGGATCTGAGCCAACGGATGGTTCTGTTAAAGCAAAAGCTGAAATTGCCCCATCGGCAAATCTTGGTAAAAACTTCTTTTTTTGTTCTTCTGAGCCATACATTAAAAGAGGTTGTGGAATTCCAATGGATTGATGAGCTGATAGTAAAACACTTGTGGAGGCACAATAAGAGCCCACCAACATGATGACTCTATTGTAATTTGTATTAGAAAAACCAAGTCCTCCGTATTCTTTTGGAATTTTAATAGCAAAAGCTTTTAATTTAGCTAAGCCTTCGATAACGCTTTTTGGAATTTCGTGTGTGCGATCTATTTCTTCTGGATCCACATTCTCTTTCAAAAATGCTTCCATTTTTGCCAAATATTCATCACCAATTTTTTTATCTTCTTCACTTTGTACAGGAAATGGGTAAACCATTGAAGGATCAAATTCCCCTAAAAAAAGTTTTCTTCCAAAACTTGGGTTTACATATTCTCTTTCTCTAGCATCTTCCGTTACTTCAAGCGCCTGTCTTTGGTGTTCGTTTGATGCTGATGACAACAAAACATCATCATCACTTTCTTTTTCTGTATGGATATTATGATCCATGAGAACCTCATAAGTTATAGAACGTTTGCGATATATTCAAACTTTTGCATACTTGACTTTAAGTAAGAAGTAAAGTTTTTTTTCTAATTTTAACGAGGCAAAATATGATTAAAAGATCTTTGGTGATGCTACTACTCTCAGTTATGACCTTAACTTGGTCAAATGAACCGATCGATAAAACCACTTTTCTTGCTGCTAAAGCCAGCCATACACCCTTTAGAAAGCCATCTCAGATTGATGAAACGACCTGGCAAAATATACAACCTTATCTTTTGCCACTAAATCATCCGGTAAAAAAACACTTAGACCGATTATTTAATAATAAACATTATACTTACTCACTCGAAACTTTAGAAAAAGGAGGGTTTCAATGTACAACGGGTAACCACCCAGAAAAAGCAATCATTGCTAAACACTTGTTAGTTAAAGATTACATCTTAAAAATCTATACAGATGATCAGTTGGGTATTAATGAACTAGATGTTTGGATAAAAAGAATTGAAGGTGCAAATTATATTAGGAATGTAATTCGTGAAAGAAGATATGAACCTTTGCTAAAAGTTCCACAAAAATGGCTTTACCCACTTCCTCATACACAACCTGGTCAAAAAGCATTTATTTTAGTTGTGGAAGATATGAAAATTTTACGACATGAAGAAAATTATGAAAAATGGCATAGTTTTGATCTTCCATCAGAATACCCGTTTGCCGTTTATGAAGTAATTCTTTTAGCAGGCTTAAATGATTCAGTCTACATTGACAATATTCCTTTTTGCAAAGATAACAAAGTAGCTTTTATCGATACCGAACACTATAATAATTGGCCGATTGATTTTTCAATTTTCTTTAATGTATTAGATAAGAAAAAACAAAAATTGTTTGAAATGATTTCCTATACAGATTATTCAACTAATGATAGTTTTTCCTCTATAAGTAGCAATTAGAATAAAAAACTTTAAGAGACAAATTTTTGCATCTTAAATTAAATTGAAGGCTTAATGGAATTATTTTTTTCAAATTATGTAAATTCTGGAACGACTCAAATCTGGACCGAAGCTTTTGGAAATATAGAAGATCCAGCCATTTTACTTATAAGTGGCGCTGGATCTTCAGCAAGATTTTGGGACAATTATTTTTGCAAAATCCTTTCAGAAAAGGGTTTTTTTGTGATTCGCTATGATTTAAGAGATGTTGGATTATCTACCTCTTTTGATAAGGAAATTGTTTCTTATGATTTACACGATTTAGCGGTAGATATATTAGCGATACTTGGCTTTTATAGTATTGATAAAGCTCATTTAATCGGACACGCTATGGGAGGATTTATTGCCCAAGAATTTGCCACAAACTTTCCTTATAAAACAATTACCTTAACCATTATTGCTTCAAGTCCAATTCAACACACTCCGATACTTAACAAGCCTTTAACTTCAGAAGAAAAAAATATATTTGATAAAACATTGGAAGTTATGAATGATAATTTACCAAATGTTAGCTTTGAACAAAGTTTAGAAAATTATTTAAATGTATGGGAATATTTAAACGGAAAGGTTCCGTTTGATAAAGATATTGCCTATCACTACACAAAAGATATGTACAACAGATCTTTTAATAAAGTAGGGGTTCATACAAATCATTTAGCTATTGTAAAGCAAGTTCAACAAATGGCTAAAACAAATCACGAAAATTTAAATGAATTAAAAGTTCCTACTTTAATTATACAAGGTGATGAAGATTATTTAGTTTTACCAAGAATTGGTGGTTTTGCTTTAGCTGAAGTACTCCCCCATTCTGAATTAAAGATTATTCCAAAAATGGGTCATATGTTTTTTAATAAAGATATTATGCATAAGCTTTGTGACTTAATTTTAGAGCACTCAACTTTAAGATAAAAGAAGGCCATATGAACCTTCTTTTAAAATATACATTCTATTTATTTATTGTGCCAATCGTAAACTTATACAAAAAGCATTGATCTTCTTTACCAATTTTTTCAAGCTCTTTATCTCTTACAAATACGTTTGATAATTCTACTGGAATTTGATAACTAGATAAGAATTGTCTCATACAAAATCTAGCACTGGGTGCAGCTGTTCTATGGACCGCCTTAAGCAATCGATGAAAGTTTTTTTCATCTAAATAAGATGCTACGTCTGATAATGAAAAACAATTAAAATAATTTTCTGGAGCTGATTCTAAATATTCAATAATCCCTTTGGTTTTATATTCAATTTGATGAACGTTCTTTTGAATTTTTTTTTGCCCATCTTCTGTCAGATATAAAGGGAAAGCGTCTTTTTCAACACGACCTTTAAGGATTAATGAAATAAACGGATTTTTTTTTGCCAATGTTTTACTTAAGCAGTCAGTCATTCTTTGACAAACATATTGTCCTTTTTTTTCATTTGAGTCAGTATTTTCATAAGTCGCTGGATCGTTTAAAATTATTTTGGCAACTAGTGGATTTAAAACAATATCAAATAAACGTCTCCAAGATTTTGTGTCCCAAGATTCTTTGACAAACTTTTCTTGTTCTTTAATGCAATCAAAGTTAAATAACTGTGCTATTTTTTTTCCCCTTAAGACATTGAGAATTGGAGAAAAAGCTTTAGTAAATTTTTCTATTGTACCCTGATATAAAACACCTTTTTGAATTATTTTAGGATTTCTATTCCAAAAATCCTTGGCCGGAGTAGTTAGTAAATGTTTTATTTCATTGTAAATTGTTATTCTTTTTAGCGGAGAACATTCTGTTGCTCCTAAAAAGTCCAGATATTCATCATAAGATAAAGTTGCGATGGCAACCTTTTTTAAATCAAAAAGATAGTTTTGAAGAGGATTTGCATCAACCGTTACTATACTTTTACAAGCATTTACACTTGCTTGTAAAGGTCTATCACCACTTGCCGTTATACAAACGACATTATCGCTTTCTTGAATGTTCAAAGCTTTATGTTCAGTTGTCGGATCTTCATTTCCAAAAGTATAACTCAATCTAGAGAAAAAAGATGTCATTCGGGTCTCAAGTTTTAAGAATTGTGTGGCCTTATAAAAAGACCCTTTAGGCTATATGCCTAAAGGGTGAGTTGTTTTTTAAATTTTGTAACGATCTGTTTGTCCATTTCTTGGTATGTTTTGGATCATGCTATTTAGCATTTCTTCCCATCTTCCATTTACATACGCATTCATAAATAAATTTGGATCAACATTAACAGCACTTGAAAAATCCACTAAGTATTCTTCTTTTAAATTACCCAATTTTTTTTCTTTGGCAAAACTTTCTACAATACTTTCTTTAAAATCATTCCATACCCAACCTTTATTTTGTAAAGCATTGATATCTGATTTTAATTCTTCGTCAGTAAAAACAATGTATAAAAACTTCAAAGGATGTAAGTGGGCAATTTTTTTTCCAGCACTTGTTAAAGAAGACTTTTTCTTAGCAATTTTCAATAAATTTTCTTTTGCTAAAGTATTCAAAATAAAACTTAAGTTTTTTTTATCTTCTTCGTTAATTGGTCCATAATAGTTTCTCGGCGATCCAGTCTTGACAGCTGCGGCTGTTACTTCTGGCCCTTTTACTAAAACATCGAGTTGATACAAATTGGAAACATCATTATAGTTTCTTAACTCATTTAAAGCTTCCTGATCTCTCTCTTCTAAATTTTTTCCAATTTTTTCTATCACTGTAAAAAACGGTTCATTAGATGGTACATCTAAAGTGTAGTTTTCTCCGTCTTGAGAAATCAAAGTTATTTCTTTAGAAAAAGCACAAGTTTGTGCAGTCAACATTAAAGAGGCTGTAAATAATGCTTTTAGGCTATAACGCATGAGAATCCTCCACATATTAAAGATTAATTAAAGGACAGTCTATAAAGTATTGAGAAGTTACATTCAATCTTTTTTCTCTAAATCAAAAGATAAAGTGAAAAGTTACTAAAAACGACCTGGAAAAAATGAGTATAAACATCGTACAAAGCTTAAATGATACTGAAAAAAGGTTCATTCATTTTATTTCTAAGATCCATCTTATGACAAAGATTTTTAAGAATTGCTATTGACAAATTCCATTTTAGGCAATAATGTCATCATTCTTTTTATACAGCAAAATTAAGCAAATTTTATGAGTAAATTTTTAAAAACATTTTTTTTATCAACAGCTACGCTTTTACAAGTCATATCAACAGAAGCTAATAGCATTGATTTTTTAAAACCAGGCCATAGAGTTTGGGTAGCGCCAGAATTTTACCAATTGAATCGTCATCGTGAAGGAGGATCTAAACAAAGTGGTCCGATGTATGGTGGTAGAATTGGCTATGACTACATCAAAAGATCAAATATATATCTAGGCGCGCAAGGTTTGATAGCATCAGGTCATATTAAAGGTAACTCTAATGGAACCAATTTAAAATCTAAATTCACAGACAAAATGGTTGAAGGCAGGATTGGTTACACTTTTCAATCAAAAAATTGGTGTCAACCTTATATCACACCTTTTGCAGGCTTTGGTTACTTCTGGGAATCTAATCATTTTGAAAAGCCAAGAGACTTTAGAATTCACTTTGATAACCAGTTTTCATACGTTCCGGTGGGTTTTCTTTCTGAAATTTTTCCTTGGGATCAATTCTCTATAGGTTTAAATTTTACAGCACGCGTTTTAATTCACGGTCGCATCAAAACATCTAATGATCCTCAATACCAAAACAGTCGTTTGCTTTACCAACATAAATTGCAATATAGAGTAGAACTCCCTTTAAGTTATTACTTTTGTTGTATGAACAATCCTTGGAGAATAACTGTGGAGCCGTTTTACGAATATAGACATTATGGCTCTCACATCAATCATCCCTTTGACTTCATGGATACTAAATTCAATATTTATGGAGTAAATGTTCAATTTTATCTAAATTATTAAAGGCAAGTTCATGCATAAGTCTAAAGTAAATTTATTTAATAAAGATTCTATAGATACATTAGACTGGCCAGATCACGAAGAGGCTCAACATGTAAAATCTTTTGTTGAGCCTCTAATTAAAGAAGGAACAAAAACGTATATAGATAACGTAGATTCTGAATTTTGCGTTTTACAAATTAATAATCACGTTTTGCCTGTAACAATTAGTCAATTTAGCAAAGAAAATTCTTACGTTTGTTCTCTTCATGGCCAATATGTTCGTTACGCCAGAGAACAGATGCGCAATCAAAACTCTTTTTTAAACTTTTTTGTCAAACCCCTTACTCATATATTTGACAAATTGATTAAATGGGGAGATTTAGATCGTTTAATCGTAGTAAATAATTGGCTTTTTTCTACAAATTTATACCCCGAACTTAAAAAAACGGAATTAGAAGATATCGTTCAATTTTTAACAAAGAAATATAGTAATTATACGATTTGCTTTAGATGTGTCAATCAATTCGATACCAAAGAACTTTTTCACAATTTAAAGAAAACTGGTTTTGAGACTGTTTTTAGCAGACCTATTTTTATTTTTGATCCTCAAGAAAAAAAAGCTTTTAAATCAAGAATGATCAAAAGTGATTTAAAACTATTAAAGGAAACTGATTATAAAGTTTTAAAGCATGACCAAATTCCCCTGTCAGCTGCTGTTCGTTTGAAAGAGTTATACAGTTCTTTATATCTCGATAAATACTCCAAACTAAATCCACAACTTAACGAAAAATTTTTCAATTTGCTTATTGAAAAAAAAGTTTTTGAATTGCAGGCTGTCGAAAAAGATGGGGTCATTGATGGCATAGTTGGCAACTATTCAAGAAACGGAGTTATGACATCCCCACTTTTTGGTTACGATCCTCAAAAGCTAGAAGTTGGCGTTTATCGGATTATTTCAACGATTTTAGCTTTAAATGCTAAAGAAAAAAAAATGATTTTAAACCAAAGCGCTGGAGCAGCTTCCTTTAAAAAATTAAGAAGAGCCACTAAGCATTTAGAATACAACGCTTTATATGTAAAACACCTAAATTCTAAAAGAAAGATTTGCTGGAAAGTATTCAAAGGAATTATTAATTCATTTGGAATACCAACTATGAAATATTTTGATGTTTAGGAGTTACAATGGATCCTCTTACAATTCGAAGCGGCCTGCTTTATTTTGGAATAGCCATGCTAATGGTCCTTTTATTTTATGGATCATGGGGCTATGTTTCTGAAAAAGAAAAAATAAATCACTTTTTAGAAGAACCTCAAGCAAACTACTTATACATAGAAGAAGACTACAATGTAGATGTTTCAGCTATGCAGTATCATATAAATAGAGTTAATAGTGTAACAACAACTCAAGTCACTATTCAAAAAGGGACAAAACCTTATAGTTATTTAGCTGACGCACAAGAAGAGATGCTATTATTAAAAAATTATATCGATTCTCACGATGGTGAAACCCCCACTAATGCTTTACAACCACCTGAGACTATTAGCAGAGAAAACTTCACAAAAATTAAGATAAAATCAATTGTAAAGCCCAATCAAATGAGTAGATTATAAATCTATACATAAAAACCTTTTTATATTATTTAAAAAAATATTTATTAAGAGGTTTTTATGTTTGAAACACTTCAACGTCATAAAAGTTTTTACATTTTTGAATCCATTCTATTTATCATTTTAGGAATGCTAGCTATAGGTTTGCCTATGCTATTTACCTTTGCTACAACAATTTTTATTGGATGGATATTAATTGCAGCTGGAATTTGGCAAATTGTTAGTGTATTAAAAACAAAACATTCTTGGGAATTTTTTTGGTTTTTAATTAATTCTATCGTAACCATCATCGCTGGTGGCTTGCTCATATTCTATCCAGTTTTGGGCGCTGTCACTTTAACGGCTCTATTGATTGCTTACTTTCTGATCTCTGGAATTGCAAAAATCATAATCGGTTTTCGTTCTAAAAATTTGCAAGGCTGGGGCTGGCTTATTGCAAGTGGTGTTATATCTATCTTACTTAGCTTTTTAATTTGGCAAGGCTGGCCAGATTCTGCACTATGGGTTATAGGCTTATTTGTTGGTATTGATTTACTAATTTTTGGTGTTTCATTGCTTACATTAGTGCTGAGTGCACCAAAAAATAACAATATTAACTAAACAAAACTAATCAGGGAGAAAATATGCCTTTTTTATCGATCTTAGATACTATCGGAAAAACACCACTAGTTCATTTAAAAAAAATTTGTCCAAATCCAGATGTTACTTTATTGGCAAAAATTGAATACTTCAATCCGGGTGGTAGTATCAAAGATCGAATAGTTTTACATATTATTAATCATGCAGAACAAAAAGGTTTATTAAAACCCGGTGGCACAATCATTGAAAATACATCAGGCAATACAGGAGCCGCTGTTGCTATGATTGCAGCAGTTAGAGGCTATAAAGCCATTTTAGTAATGCCTGATAAAGTAAGTAAAGAGAAACAAAACACTTTAAAAGCATTTGGTGCTGAAATTATTGTTACTCCAACAGCTGTTCCTCACGATTCACCAGAACATTATGAAAATGTAGCTAAAAGATTAGCTCAAGAAATACCCAATAGCTTTCGAATTAATCAATACGATAATTTAAAAAATCCTGAAGCTCATTTTCAAACCACAGGGCCTGAAATTTGGGAACAAACAAATGGAAAGATTGACTATTTCGTAGCAAGTGGCAGTACAGGTGGCACAATTAGCGGAATTGGCAAATATCTAAAGAGCAAAAATTCAAAAATCAAAATTTTAATGCCAGATCCTATTGGTTCCATTTATAAAGAATATTTTGATACTGGAAAAATACCAACTGAAGGAAATTGTAACTATTATGTTGAAGGTATTGGAGAAGATCGTTTAACTGAAGCCATGGATTTTTCAGTCGTTGATCAAATGATCAAAGTAAAAGATCAAGATGCCTTTGATACAGCCAGATTATTAGCCAAAAAAGAAGGTATTTTAGCTGGTGGTTCAGCTGGCGCGAATGTATGGGGAGCCCTACAATTAGCTGAAACGATTTCAAAAGGCGTTATTGTTACGATTATTCCAGATAGCGGTGTTAGATATTTAAGCAAAATGTATAATGATGAATGGATGCTTGAACATGAATTTGCAACTGACGGCTTAACAGATTCTGTATATGTTTAAAAAAGACACAAAATTTGCTACGAAGGCCATTCACAACGGCAACTATTCCGATCCTGTAAACGGATCTATCATGCCTCCGATTTATATGACTTCTACATTTTTACAAAGCTCTCCCGGCAATCCTATTGGCAATTACGATTATACAAGAGCTGGTAACCCGAATTTTACAATTTTAGAAAACTCCTTAGCTTCCCTTGAAAATGGTAGTTTTGCCACAGTTTTTTCATCAGGCCTTGGGGCGTTAACTGCTATTTTATCCCTTTTTTCAAGTGGTGATACTGTCGTTTTATTTGATGGAATGTACGGAGGAACATTTAGGTTATTAAATAAGGTTTTTTCAAAATTTAATCTCCATTTTATATCAATAAATCCTCATGATGAAAATGCATTGCAAAATGCCTTCGAGAAAAAACCAAAAGCATTGCTTTTTGAAACACCAACTAATCCCCTTTTGACAGTTTACGATATTGAAAAGTATGTCAATTTTGCTAAACAACATAAGGCTTTATGTATCGTTGATAATACTTTTGCAACTCCATATTTTCAAAACCCCTTAGATTTAAAGGCCGATATCGTTTGGCACAGCTGCACTAAATATATTGGTGGGCATTCAGATGTCATTGGAGGAGTCGCCATTACAAATAACGAAGACATAAAAAAACAATTAGATTTTTACCGAATGGCCATAGGTTTGAATCCAAGTCCTTTTGATACTTGGTTAACAACAAGAGGAATTAAGACATTATCTCTTCGTATGGAACAACATCAAAAAAACGCCCTTGATTTGATTGAATTTTTACAAAATAAACATATTGTCAAAAAAATTCATTACCCATCCCTTAATGTAAATACTCCTCTTACTAAACAAATGAGAGGTTATGGAGGTATAGTTTCAGTCGAATTTAATCTTTCTTTAGAACAAACCAAGCAACTTGTCTCCTCTTTTCAACTTTTTGCGCTTGCTGAAAGTTTAGGTGGGGTCGAATCTTTAGTCTGTCACCCTGCCACAATGACCCATACTTCAATCCCTCCAAAAGAAAGGGAGCGAATGGGGCTATCTGAAGGCCTAGTCCGATTTTCTGTTGGAATTGAGCATATCAGTGATCTTAAAAAAGATATTGAACACGCTTTAAGCACATTAAATTTTAATAACTAATATTTTAAAAATTCAAATTATTATTTTACAATTCAATAGTACTTTATTTATTAGATTGTTTTTTTTAAAATAGTAGTGGGTAGAAATAATTAATTATTAAAAGATTAATTATTAAATTCCCCTTTTTATAATCTCAAATCCTAATTTGGCCACTATTTAAAAGGAACTCTTATGAAAGAATCGTTCTACACTCACATCAATCAAGAATTAGAAAATATTAAAAATTTAGGATTTTATAAGAAGGAACGGATAATCACTTCTCCCCAACAATCTGAAATAGCAATTTCCAATGGTCAGCATGTATTAAATTTTTGCGCAAATAATTACTTAGGATTAGCGAATAACCAGCAACTAAAAGAGGCTGCAAAAGAAAGTCTTGATAAGTATGGATTTGGCCTTTCCTCCGTTAGATTTATATGTGGTACCCAAACCATTCATAAAGAATTAGAAGACAAACTATCCTCTTTTTTAGGAATGGAAGATACAATCTTGTACTCTTCTTGCTGGGATGCCAATGGTGGATTATTTGAAATACTTTTAGGTCCTGAAGACGCTGTAATTAGCGATTCTTTAAATCACGCCAGTATTATAGATGGTATCCGTTTGTGTAAGGCAAAACGGTTACGCTACGAAAACAATAATATGAAAGATTTAGAAGAGAAGCTAAAGGAAGCTGAGGGATCCCGCTTTAAATTAATAGCGACAGATGGCGTATTCTCAATGGATGGTACCATAGCCAATTTACAAGGCATTTGTGATTTAGCAGATAAATATAATGCGCTTGTCATGGTAGACGATTCTCATGCGGTTGGATTCATTGGAAAAAAAGGGCGTGGTACTCATGAATTTTGCAATGTAATGGGAAGAGTAGACATTATTACGGGTACTCTTGGAAAAGCGTTAGGTGGCGCCTCAGGCGGTTATACTTCTGCTAAAAAAGAAGTCATAGATCTTCTTCGTCAACGTTCAAGACCATATCTTTTTTCAAATACTTTAGCGCCATCAATTGCTGGAGCTTCTTTACAAGCTTTAAAACTGATTGAAAGTAGTGATGATTTAAGACAAAAACTAATTGAAAATAGTGAGTATTTTAGAGAGAAAATGACAGCTCTTGGGTTTACTCTCCCTCCTGGCGAACATCCCATTATTCCAGTAATGCTAGGCGACGCTAAGCTCGCTCAAGAATTTGCAGCAAAAATGCTAGAAGAGGGAATTTATGTAATTGGTTTCTTCTATCCTGTAGTGCCTCAAGGAAAAGCCCGTATTAGAACGCAGATGTCTGCTGTTCATTCAAAACAAGATTTAGATAAAGCCATCGCTGCCTTTGAAAAAGTTGGTAAAAGTTTACAAGTTATTTAAAAGAAAAAGGAATGCTATGAAAGCATTAGTTAAAAAATACTCTAAGCCTGGACTTTGGATGGATGAAGTTCCGGTCCCTGAAGTTGGAGATGATGAAGTTTTAATTAAAGTAAAAAAAACGTCTATTTGCGGTACAGATGTTCATATTTATAAATGGGACTCTTGGGCGCAAAAAACAATTCCTGTTCCTATGGTTGTCGGTCACGAATTTATGGGAACAATTGAAGCGCTTGGCAAAAACGTAAAGCATTTACAAGTAGGTCAAAGAGTCAGCGGCGAAGGACACATAACTTGTGGACAGTGCCCTCCTTGTAAAATGGGAAATAAACATTTATGTATGAATACATTGGGTGTTGGTGTTAACCGTCACGGCTGTTTTGCTGAATACTTTAACCTTCCAGCTGAAAACGTCTTTCTTTTACCAGATAGTGTAAAAGACAACGTAGCTTCTATATTTGATCCTTACGGCAATGCAGTTCACACAACGTTATCTTTTGAAGTAACTGGTGAAGATGTTTTGATTACAGGTGCTGGTCCAATAGGTATAATGGCGGCAGCTATTGCTCAAAAAGCTGGAGCTAGACACGTCGTTATTACGGATGTAAATGAATATAGACTTGATTTAGCTAAAAAAATGGGAGCTACCACTACCGTTAACGTGGCAAAACAAGACATTAAAGAAGTTATGAAAGAGCTTGGGATTACGCACGGATTTACTGTCGGTCTTGAGATGTCTGGCCACCCAAATGGTTTAAGCACTCTTTTAGAAACAGCTCAGCATGGCGCAAAAATTGCCTTACTTGGCATTTTACCACCTCACACAACTGTAGATTGGGATTTAGTCATTTTCAAAATGTTAATGGTCAAAGGAATATATGGACGAGAAGTCTTTAGAACCTGGTATAAAATGACCAATCTTTTAGAAAGCGGTCTTAATTTAGAACCAATCATTACCCATCATTTCCCAATTGATGATTATGAAAAGGGATTTGAAGTCATGTTATCTGGTAAATCTGGCAAAGTCATTCTTGATTGGTAATAACTTTTTAGTTGAGTGGATCCTATCCCACTCAACTTCTTTAACTATTCAATAACTAATATTTTATGAAAAAATCTCTATTTTTATTATTCATTTTGCTGCTGGCAAGTTTTCCTTGTTTTGCAGAAAAAAATCAAAAAAAAATTGCCTTACTTTTTTTAACAAGATCAGATTTAAATCAACCTAAAATTTGGAAAAAATGGGTTGACCCTCGCAAGTGTACAGTTTACAATCATTCTAAGAGCATTCCCAAAGATCCTTGGCTTGCAAAATATCGAATCAAAAATATTCAACCCAATGAATGGGGCTTTCTTTTATTACCCCAACAAGCTTTGCTTCAAGAAGCATTAAAAAATCCCCTTAATGAAAAATTTATTTTTTTATCGGAATCTTGCATTCCTCTTAGATCTTGTAAAGAAACACATAAAATTTTGTTAAGCTTTCCAGAATCACAAATGTGCTGGAATGATATTTGGTGGAGAGGTGATCCAGCACGAACTTTAACAGAATTTCCTCCAGAACATCATCTAGGCAATCACCAATGGATTATACTCAATCGAAAACATGCAGAGCTAATGGCAAATGATAATTATTGGATTCATTTGGCAAATAACCATATTTGTTCAGATGAAGCCTATCCTGCTACTTTTTTTAGTATGTGTGGTGTTTTAGATGAATTTAGAAACGAGCTAACCACTTATGTAGATTGGTTTAGAGGAAGTCCCTATACATTTTGTGAAGATAATGAGGAAAATGAAGACGCCTTGATTCAGGCTAAGTGCAGTTCTCATGGGATTTTCGGGGCAAGTTTATGCTTATTTGCACGAAAGTTCTCTAAAGATTATCCCGAAGAAAAAATTCGAGCTATTATAAAGTTTAAATCAATGTCCCCTTTTGGACAAGAATAGCAAAAAATTGAAGATCTATAAAATAATTTTCTTTTGTACCATCTTAAATGGTTATTAATTTTGCTTACGTATAAATTTTACTATAACGATGATAAAATAGGCTACCATGACAACTTTTTCTCATACTCAATATGCACAATATATTTACTGCCTTTCTAACCTCTACGAACAAAACGATTTAACGCTTCTTCAAAAAGAAGAAGCGCAGCAATTACAAGAACCTTTGGTACGAAATATTTTACTAAAGCTTCCAGGCAGTATACAACTTGAGGAAATGGTAGAAAGAATATCCCAATTTAGCAAAAAAAGCTTTTTTTGATAGCAGCTGCAATTGAAGCAAATCTAATATCTCTTGCCGAAACCTTACTTGAGCGATGGATTGAAAAGGTAAAAATAACAAATAAATCGAATAGTACACTTCCTAAAAACATACATGTATTAATAGAGTTCATTTTTGATCAATTGCTTGGAAAAAAAGAAATGACTTTAGTCGAACCTCATAGGATCTTCGATAGGTTAACCCCTCTTGCTAAAAATATAAAAAAGATTTTACAAAACGCAATTTAGATCAAATGGAAAAAGAGCTATTAAGCCCTTATCAAAGCCTCATCAAAACCATTCATTTTCCAAATTCAAAAGCTGTAGAAAATATTGACGTAGCCACTATTTTAAAAAGATATCCCAATTTAGAAGTGTTAGACTTAACGTATTGCTTTCAGGTCTCAAGCACGAGCTTTTTAAATGGTCATAAAACCCTCAAATATCTCATTGCAAATGGCACTTCCATCTCGGTGATTTTAAACCCAAAAAAATTTCAAACTCTCTTTACAACCAAATCAGTTTTTTAAGTCGATATTTTTGGCACTTCGATTGGATCGAAAAAGAAGCCCTTGCCTTAGAGTATCAACAACAAATTCCTACTTTAAGAAAGCACCTTTTTTCTCAAAACAATAGCCTCTCAATTGTTGAAATAATGAATCAACTATTTACCGAACTTACCTATCACGTTCCTCTTAAAACAAGTGAATATTTTTCTATTTTACCAGTTGATCTAGCAAAAGAAACAAAACAACAAAGAATCAATTAAAAGTTTTTTTTAGGTAAGTAAAATCCCTTTTTTTAAGATTTAATTAACTCAGGTAGACTAAATATTTTTACTCTGAAATGACTGCTCAAGAGTTTGTAGCAGTTATTCATTTTTTAAAAGAATTCATAAGTTGGACTGGTTTGTATAGACTATATGCAACTTAAAACTTGGCTTATCTTCATTTATAAGCAGCTCAATTTAGTAGACAAGTGACGTATGAAGAGGATTTAAGTCCTATTTACATAAGTGAAGCTGGTGAAATAGAAAGAGTAGTGAATATAATTATAGGATTTTGAAACTGGAGTTGGTCAATCTGAGTATTTTATTTTGATGGAATACAGAAAACTAAAACAAAGACAAAAGCAGAATTCCAATCAAAGAAACACGTAAAATAGCCTAACAATTCTGCTTCCTCAGTTATTTCAAAATCAAGTGGAAAATTCTCGTCTGTACAAATGGAAAGTTGGAGAACATGTTGATAACGCAGGATTCCCACAACATCCATGCCATTAGTAGACTATCTTTTAGCAAATAAAGCCAGATTGTACCGGAAAAATGTCTTAAAAAGAATATATTCTTACTTTGAGAATCAGTCCCAAATGATTTTTATAAATCAAACACCATAAATACAGTAAACATATGTTTTATTAAAAAGTATAAAATACATGTAATACTTCCGTTTTTGTGAAAAAAAATTATAGAAAAAAACATTTTAAGTGTTTAGGCTGGTTGATTTGACAAACAGAAATTTGAGGTACTTATGAATTTAAAAAAAATTTTAACAACTATCACTTTATGTACATTGTTATTGGCTCCTGCTGTACATGCTGCTAATGGTGGAAATGGTGGACATGGCGGTCATTCTCCAGGAAGTGCAGGAAGTGGTGGTAATGGTGGTAACAGTAGCTCTGGTAATGGTGGACACGGCGGAAATGGAGGCCATGGAGGAATTAGTGGTGGGAATGGGGGCCACGGAGGAGATGCTGGATGATTAGCTTTATCTTAAAGATTCTCTTATCTTCCATTGCTTTTATAAGTTTTTCAGCATTAGATGCTAAAGACGGAGGCAATGGAGGTCATGGAGGCTATAGTGAACATGGTGATGGAGGCAATGGAGGCCACGGTGGAAATAGCAATTCTGGATACGGTGGGAATGGCGGTAATGGAGGTGATAGCCAAAATGGAAAGGGAGGAAATGGAGGGAATGGTGGAAACGGACTAGAAGGTGGTGGTAGAGGCGGTTCTGGTGGTAGAGGACCAGCAGGAAATGGAAGAGATGGACAAAATGGTAAAAAAAGATAACAAAGGGAAATTAAATGAACGCCTCTAGTATTTTTTGTATATTAATAGGATGTATGCTTATTACATTTTCTGCAGAAGCTTATGGAAGAAGTGAAAGAAGGATGTCGTGTTGTTCGGAACCTTCTAGAGCAAAAGACGGAGAACATGGTACTCCAGGATATCTTGAAGATGGAGAGAACGGACAAGATGGAGAACATGGAAAAAAAAGCCAAAATGGAGGACATGGGGGACATGGAGGTTCAAGTATTCATGGAAACGGAGGTGATGGAGGAAATGGGGGAGATGCAGATTAAAATTAATTTAGGAAATTATTTAGTTTAATCCTCAACTGCGAATCATCTACCCTATTACTTAATGGGACGACCTGTCTTAAGCTCCTCTTGTCTTTTAGGGAAGGGAGCTTTTCTTTTATCTGCTAAAACATCTACAACTTTAGCAGAATTCTTCAGCTAAAGATGCTAATGTAAGTCCAGGAGTCCAGTATACAGCATTTTATTACTCTCAAGGACATCTTCAAAAGATTTGGACTGTAATGCGCTGTTTTCTTAAAGACTTCTGCTTTATCTTAGGAACCTGCTGCCTTCTTAGATTACAGCTAAGTAAGTTTTATTGTTCTCTGTTGTTATTGGAATACCCATTTAATGGTTTCTCTCCAATCGTTTGTCTTTTTGCCATATTTCCTCCTTCTCTTTTCTATGTTTAATAATCTCATTGGCTAAACTCCGATAATTCACAGCCCCAGAACTTTTGGAGTCATAAATTTTAATAGACTTTCCAAAAGAAGGAGCTTCGGCTAGTTTAACGCTTTCTCTAATTGTTGTTTCATATGCTTGGCTCATCCTTGCGCAAGTCAGCAATAATCCTGTGAGAGCCTTGTACGTTTATTCACCTGTAAGGATGATACCATCAATTTTAAAGCCTATCCTTACAGTATTGACTGTATGAAACAATTGAGCTAATCACTGCAGAATTTCTGAAAGAGCATCCCTATAGACCCGTGGCTTGCAAAATATCGAATCAAAAATATTCAACCAAATGAATGGGGCTTTCTTTTATTACCGCAACAAGCATTGCTTCAAGAAGCATTAAAAAATCCCCTCAATGAAAAATTTATTTTTTTATCGGAATCTTGCATCCCTCTTAGATCTTGTAAAGAAACACATAAAATTTTGTTAAGCTTTCCAGAATCACAAATGTGCTGGAACGATATTTGGTGGAGAGGTGATCCAGCACGAACTTTAACAGAATTTCCTCCTGAACATCATCTAGGCAATCACCAATGGATTATACTCAATCGAAAACATGCAGAGCTAATAGCAAATGATAATTATTGGATTCATTTGGCAAATAACCATATTTGTTCAGATGAAGCCTATCCTGCTACTTTTTTTAGTATGTGTGGTGTTTTAGATGAATTTAGAAACGAGCTAACCACTTATGTAGATTGGTTTAGAGGAAGTCCCTATACATTTTGTGAAGATAATGAGGAAAATGAAGACGCCTTGATTAAGGCTAAATGCAGTTCTCATGGGATTTTTGGGGCAAGTTTATGCTTATTTGCACGAAAGTTCTCTAAAGATTATCCCGAAGAAAAAATTCGAGCTATTATAAAGTTTAAATCAATGTCCCCTTTTGGACAAGAATAGTGAAATTGAATAAAATTGTGAGTTAATTTTTTTTATTTTATTCCTTCTAAAGGAATCTAGAAGTTGTTAAAACTAGTAACACTATTTATGCCACTGCTTCTAAAGAGGACAAATGAAAAGTGAATCTCTTCCAAAATTATCTGAATTAGCAATGTCTGTAAAAAAAGGACAGCAATATACCCACTACAAAGGTTTATCTTATATTGTTTTAAGTATCGCACGCCACAGTGAAACTTTAGAAGAATTTGTGGTTTATCAAGCGCTCTATGAGAAAAAAAATATATGGATTCGATCTTTAGAAATGTTTTTAGAAGAAATTGTTGTAAATGGCAAAAAAGTAAAAAGATTTCAACTTACAACCTTAAATAATAACTATCACAATGATAAAATAGGCTTACTATGACAACTTTTTCTCAGATTCAATATGCGCAATACATTTACCGCCTTTCTACCCTCTACGAACAAAACGATTTAACGCTCTCTCAAAGCGAAGAAGCGCAGCAATTACAAGATCCTTTCGTACGAAATATTTTACTAAAGCTTCCAGGCAGTATACAACTTGAGGAAATGGTAGAAAAAATATCCCAATTTAGCAAAAAAAAGCTTTTTTTGATAGCAGCTGCAATTGAAGCAAATCTAATATCTCTTGCCGAAACCTTACTTGAGCGATGGATTGAAAAGGTAAAAATAACAAATAAATCGAATAGTACACTTCCTAAAAACATATATTTATTAATAGAGTTCATTTTTGATCAATTGCTTGGAAAAAAAGAAATGACTTTAGTCGAACCTCATCGGATCTTCGATAAGTTAAACCCTCTTGCTAAAAATATAAAAAAGATTTTAACAAAACGCAATTTAGACCAGACGGAAAAAGAGCTATTAAGCCCTTATCAAAACCTCATCAAAACCATTCATTTTCCAAATCCAAAAGTTGTAGAAAATATTGACGTAGCCACTATTTTAAAAAGATATCCCAATTTAGAAGTGTTAGACTTAACGTATTGCTTTCAGGTCTCAAGCACGAGCTTTTTAAATGGTCATAAAACACTCAAATATCTCATTGCAAATGGCACTTCCATCTTAGAGTCAAATATTGATAAGAAAATATTTCCTGCCCTTAAAATGGTTCGTCAAAATGATTTGAAAAATGTTTACTATTTATCAGATAACTTTACTTTTGCATCTTTACAAAGTTGTGAACAAATTGTCGTACACTCTTCCTTTTACAAAACCTTTACCTTTCACAACAATCAATCGATAAAAGATTGTTTTAAAATGGTGAAAGATTTACTTCCACTAGCCCATAAGGTTTATTTTTTTCCAAATTTTAGAATACACCTCATTCAACAATTAATCGCTTTATGGAAAACCTGGATAGAATCCCATTTTGATGAAAAAATAAGCATGTATGTACTTAAAACATTTTTACAAATTAGAAAAGAGGAACCGCTTTTAAAAGATGGTATTGAAAATGCCATTAGGGGCACTTTTTCTTTATGCACTATTGATGCTAATGGTGATTTTAAACCCAAAAAAATTTCAAAATCTCTTTACCAACATATCTGTTTTTTAAGTCAATGTTTTTGTCACATTGATTGGATCGATAAAGAAGCCCTTGCCTTAGAGTATCAACAACAAATTCCTACTTTAAGAAAACGCCTTTTTTCTCAAAACAATAGCCTCTCAATTGTTGAAATAATGGATCAACTATTTACCGAACTTTCCTATCACGTTCCTCTTAAAACAAGTGAATATTTTTCCATTTTACCAGTTGATCTAGCAAAAGAAAGATTAAAGAATAATGAATATAGAGCAAGTAATCTTTATGAGGAATATGTTTACAGTGCTTTGGCATGCGCCTTCATTTCTCATCCAAAATCTTGTCAGGATAGAGAAGTACTTTTAAAACATATCTTGGATCATTTCAAGTTTACTACAACAACGTCACTCTTTGTAGACGATTTAAGAGATTGTATTTTAGGTTTAGAGCCAATCGCATGGACTCCTTTTCTTTTACGAGAAAGAATTGAAAGATCTCATGGCATTTTTTTAGAGACTGTTAGTGAGGAAATCAAAAACTTGTATTGGAAAGCTTTAGAACAAAGGCAGTTTGGGGGAAAGGATACAGGTTTAGTGGTTGACTTGTGCAAATTTTATAAAAATAATAAGGCTCATCCCAAACTTCAAAAAATCGTTTTAAACATTTTAAATTCATTAAAACAAAAGAGTACTGATGCACATTTTAAAGCCTTTGTTCAGAAAAAAATCAACAACCCAAATAATGAGGACAGTTTAACGTTTTTAGACCCCGCTGCTAGATTCAACACTTTAGAGCTTAATGGCTGGGAAAATTACCCAAATTAAAATGTAGCAATATTTTAGTGTATGGTGCTATGTTCGCATAAAAAAATTGGAGGATTATGGGATCTATAACACGAACTGAATTTCGCAACTTTGTTGAAGAAGTGCAATTTACATACACTCTTTCTGGCTATTCTTTAGATGAACAAATAAAGTATTTATTGAAGAATGATTCTGATCTAACTATCTCATTTGAAGAGGTTTCAAGGTTTATAGATAAATATGCCAAAAAAAAAATATTTCTATACATCGCGGCAAAAAAAAGCAATCTCGATTCCTTAGCAAATTTTTTTTTAAAAAATTGGGGTAACTCCTTTCGAATTAAACTTTTTCAAGCTTTTAATAGCCAAAATTCCATAATTTTTAAAATAACCTCTCTTTTTACCCATTTTGTTAAAGGTACTTTAAGTTTGATAACAAATAGCAACTATTCACCAAGTCATGAAGAAAAAAAAGTGGCCACGATTGAAAATAGATTAAAACGAGTAAGTCAATTTCCTCTTCCCTTTGGCTTAGAAAATTATGAAGAGGATATATATAACCAATTAGAAAATGAGTTATGTAAAGAGGTAATATATTCTCGATTACACCCAAAGTCAGAAGAGATTCCTTCATTTATGAAAGATGTTATTACCCAAGTTAATCCCAATACGATGGCAGATTATCTTATTTGCAAATATAGGCAAAGGATTAAACATTTAGACTGTTCTAACTTAACAATTACATCGAATGAAGATATACAAAAAGTTATCTATCAATTTCCAAATTTACAATCTTTAGATTTGAGTCATTGTGTCAGAATAACAGCGCAATTATTTAAAGAAAATATCCCCCATTTAGAAAAAGTAGTAATAGATGGCACTTCATTACATTCCCATCATTTTCCTTCACGCTTATTCCCAAATCTAAAAGAAATAGCGCAAGAAAACACTTTGCCAATTTATTATTTTGACAATTACAGTAAAGACCTTAATAAAAAATCCATTGAAAATAATGTCTTTTTCACAGCTAATTCTCTAGATTTTAACCAAGAATTGGAAAAATTCGCTAGATATCCGACCTTCGACAAAATTGAAATTTTTTCAACATTTTTTGAAGCAAAACATTTGTTACACCCTATTGTCAGATGCTTTGACTTTTACGGTTACCAAAAAAAGATATTGGAAGTTTTTTTTGCTATTTGGATTAGTAATAGACAACTTTCAGACACTATTGGTCGTTTTTTTGAAAAAGTTTTAGATTCTAATCAATCCAAATTACTAATTACAGTAATAGATGAATACCCTTTATTAGAACAAAACGAACAAAGCTTTTTTTATAGAGATTTATCTGATAGAGGCATAGAGCACATTTATCGCATCATTCATTTATTAAGAAATGTACACCCTTATTTTATTGATAACTTATTGAAAAAATTTGAAAATAACATACCAACTGTTAAAAATACTCTCCGTATCAGTAACGATCAGCGGGCTCTTACATTTGGAAAATTATTTTACGAATTGATAATAGCAGCTAGTTATCAAACATCTGATGGAATATCTTTAATGATTTTTCAAATAAAACCTTTTGAAAACCCTCTAAAAGCTCCTTTTTATGACGAACTCGCCAACCATGCAGTTGCTTGTGCTTATGTGGCAAAAACAGAAAATCAATATACCAGAGAACTGTTTCACAAATTTATATTAGAAACATTTGCAAATTATGAATATCAGCCTGGTCATTTAGATTTACAACAAATTATATTAGGATGTTTTGATAGAGAAGAACGAAACGAAAATCCTTTTTTGATGTCACAATTAGAAGAATATGAAAGCGTATTTATGGAAAAAATTGACCCGAACCTAAAAGACGCCTACTGGAATGGATTGGCACAAGGATATTTTGGAGGAAAAAAACTATCCTTAATTACAGCTCTTGAAAAGTTCTATACTATGTATAAAACAGAGAAAGTATTAGAAGTACTAACTTCCTTAGCAGGTGAATGTCAAACAGATTTTGAAAAACAAGCCAACGTTGTTTTACAAAAACTAATCAAAAAGGAGTGATATTGAAAGATTAACTGAATTTTAGGTTTTTCTCTTTGAAATAGAATTGAGAAAAGCCAAAAAATTCAGGTTAGAAACATTAATGCCACAAAACAGAATTTAAAGGTTCAGTCTTGGTTAATAGTTTCACACTTTTTAATAAATTTTTTTATAGCTATACTACTTTCTTCATCAAATTCATTATTTAAAATAATTAAACGCAAAAGAGAAAGCAATTTTTCTAAAATATCTTTTTTTCCAAAACAAGTTAAAGCTGTGTAGAAACTATGAACTTCTAAAAAATCTATAGAATTATTTTGTAGAAAGCGTAATAAATCTTTTTTTGATTGCTCATCTTTATCATTGAGGAATATACATACATGATAGCGAGGCTTTGCATTTATATACTCGATACTACAAGAAAAAATGTGGATTTTTTTATTTTCACACGATTTAACTTCAAAATTAATATCTACATAATTATCGCTGAAATAAGATCTATTTAATTTAAAAAAGGATTTTTCTAAAGGATACAATTCACCTTTAGAAAAATCTAATTTTAATTTTTTTACCGTTTCAAACATTTGATTAAAATGTACATTTCCTTTACTTTTTCCCAAAATGGCATCGACAATATCTTGCAAGCTTCGATTATAACGGTATAAACTTACGCTTCCTCTACAAATTGGGCACGGCGCTTGCTTTTCACAATTTCCATTTATTATTTTTCCAAAAATAGGAGTTATCGCTTCCAAACTAAAACTGTGATTTCCTTCACAGTTTACCATTTGCGCTTCCTGAAAAGGAGCTAATGTAATGGGACAACATATTGTATCGACAACATCAGGTGATAAATTCATAAATAGTACACTTTATTAATTTATAATAGAAAAGTATGTAAGATTATATTTAAAAATAAAAGCTAAAACAATGATTATTTAATGATAATAATTAGAAATGTAAATTTATTATTTTAATTTATCAAAAAATAACATAATTTTACCCTCAAACTCTTATATTTGCTACAGTATCTAGACATCCTTTAAATAAAAAAGCAAAAACATGAATCGAATAAGCATAGAACAAGCTAATAATTTCTTATTAGAAATTGATAGAGAATACAAACAAAATAATAAAACACCGCTCGAAAAGCCTTATCTTTGGTCTTTAACAACTGAAATTGATAGCTTGTCTTTTACTGAAATAGCAAATCAAGTTCATAATTTTGCTCGAAAAAAACTATTTATCTTTGTTGCTGCAAAAAAAATTGGTTTAGAGGGATTAGCTGAGTTTTATTTAGAACGTTGGGCAAATAGTTTTAATAAAAAAAAACAAGTGTATCAAAATGATTCATTAGTAAACTTGCTTAAAGAGCAGGTAATTCTCTTAAAAAAAAAATTTATTATTAAATCAAAGGAATCAGATAAAAAAGAGCTAAAAAATCAAAACCCTTCTATACCAACTTCGATTCTTCCCTATGAATCTTTAATTTATCCAAAATTAACTGGTTTAATGGCAAAAGAGTTCTTTTTTTCTCGTTTGCACAAAAATGATAAGACACTTCCACCTTTTTTTAAGGAGATCATTTGTAAGCCCGTTTTAAATGAAGAAGAACAAAAACTGGCAAATAAATATGCTCATTTTGTTAAAACTTTGAATTTTCCAACTCCCCATGAATTAGAAAACAAAGACCTAGAAATCTTTTTGAAAAGATATCCTAATTTAACCCATTTAGATTTGTCAAATTGTGAGAATTTACGTTCATACTCTTTAATGATGGGTCATCTTAATCTGCAAGAAGTCAATTTAACAGGTACTCTTGTAAATGAAACAGATATACCCATAAAGAAATTTAAAGAAGGTTTAAAAATATATAAAGGTAAGACGTCTATTTATACCGTTTATGATGAAAAACACTTTTGCTATAATCATTTTATTCAACATAGCTTCCTTTATTTAAATGAAGAACTATTTAAAAAACTTGTAAATCCATCGGAAATTGGAAAAAAATCAAAATTAGTTAATGCTATAATTTATATCTTTAATAATCCGGCAAAATTTTACTTAAAGAAAGATTACGATTTCAAAACTTCATTGTTTGAAGTTTTGTGTGAGTGTTGGACAAAACTTTGGGAAAGTTATCCAAATAATAAAAAAAATCTTTTTAAAATTCAAAAATTCCTTTCTCTTCAAGTTTTAAATGAAGGTCGTATAAAAAAAAGTGTATATGAACTTTTTTTAAATAAAGTCTTTTTAACAAAAAATATACATAAAAAAATCACAATAACTAATGAAATTGTTAAAACTTTGCGATTTATTTCTTCAGATTTTTTATTGGAACTGACTTATAATTATCAAAATACTCTAGAGCGTTATTTTCAAAAGCCACCAAGTAAAATTAAAGGCTATATGTTAGTAATGCATATTTTTGAACTGTATATGGAACTCTCTCATCAAGTAAATGGTAGTGACATAACCCTCTTTGGTATTAATCCAAACTTTAAAAATGAAAAAAATAAAACAGCTAAGGTTCATAACACAACCCAAGTCTTTGCCATTTTATGTGGACTAGTTGCTAAAACGGAAGATACAAAAAATAGAGAACAATTTTTGAACTTCCTCTTAAAAAATTTTAAAGGTGCATCTATCAAATTTAGAGCCATTCGAGATGTAATCTTAGGCAACCAACAATTTATAGCAGATAAAGAAAATCAATATAGTTTGTTTTTAGATAGACTTAAACAATACAAAGGAATTTTTAATGAAAATATTAGTGAAGAATTAAAAAAAATATTTTGGGATGCCATTGCAAATGGTGATTTTGGTGGTAGAGATCAAAACTTAATTGATTCTTATGTAACAAACTATCAAAAAGGTTACACTTCAAATTTGACAAAAGAAAAAATTCTCCAAACCCTTCAAGGTTTCATGAAAATCTCCTCATTAAAAGATGCAGCTCAGGATGCATTTACAAAAATCCAAGGTTTTAAATTATAAAAACAAAAAAGAAAACAGCGATTTTTTTATTCGATAAGGTATTTGAGTCGCTCTCCATTTGCATGGCAAATTCCGAGCCCCATTGTTTTTAACGTAATTTTTTACCCATAGTGACCTGAAAGGAACTGTCTAGTACCCACATCTTTTTATTGACAAATCATGTTATGTCATAGCCTTCTAGCATGTCATAAAATTTTATAAGTCCTCTCCATAATGTTAAGAGACCTGGACTTCCATCGCTTTTTCTTCCTTTAAATCCTCCAAGAGAAGCGATATATCTTACTGCATCATTTATGTTTTTCAATTCTTTTTTAGCTTTCTTTTTTGCATGTCCTGTTAATACAACGGTTTCCTGTTCACTTAACATAAACTCAATTGGCGCTTCTGGATTAAGACGATTTATCCGACTCATCCACAAAATTCTAACTGCTATGATAGATAAAAACGTTATCAATTTCTCTAACCTGCCTGCCTCACTAAGTCTTGCCTCTTCGACCTTTATTCCGGCCTTCAATATTTTATGAAATTCCTCTACGAGCCATCTATAGCTGTACCAACGTATTATCTTTAGAGCATCCTCTAAACCATTAACCTCTACATTGGTAATTAAATTCCATTCAACCGGTTCTTCATTATTTTCTGGATTAACTTCTATTGCATGTACAATTGTTAATTTCAACTTTTTACTATTGATCGTGCTTTTGTCGATGTTTTTTGGAGCTTTCATAGATAATGTTGTATAACGGACAGCTAATTTTACCTCTTTTTCCTCCCTACTCGTCCCTAAACCGCCCTTAGATTTTATCTTGATTGTTTCATAACCTTGTATAGGAGTTTGCTTCAATGACTCTTTAATCATTAATCCATCTTCTGTTTTACGATCCCATCTAAGGCGGATTACCATTCCCTTATTATTATTGCAAATGTAATCCTGAAATTCATAAAAATCTGCTTCTCTATCGCAAATAATGATTCTTGAAAGATTTTTTAAATGACAAGTATCAAAATTTTCTATCCCATTAATCCACTTAAAACTTTCTTTTTCTTTAATAGGAATTTTCCGAATGTTTTTGCTACCATTATATTTAAATTCTGTTCTATTCCAAAGGTTTAACGAACCTATACCAAGTGGCAAACCATTAGCAGTAACAATTAAGGAGCTGTGACACTTAATTCCATTTCTATAATCCTTAGATGATCCAAGTTTTCCCAAATTCGCTGTTTTTGGGTGATTTGTATAATCGCATTCAGTTGTGTCTTGAATTTCAAGGATTTCTTCACACTTATCCGAAATTAAGAAATCAAAAAGAGTATCATGATGAGATCTAAGCATTTCCTCTTCAGTTATTTTTGGATTTTGAAAAAATCTATAAGCTGCTTTACATTGATGTGAGTTAAAAAAAACGTGTGATAAGATAGCCGAGGGATTTTTTTTAAATTCTTCGTAAATTTTTACAAATCTGTCGTCAAGTCGTTTATCATTAAAATTAGTTTTTCCAAATCCTGGTGCTTGATTTTTTGTCATTTGCAGCTTCCTGTTAAGTATTTTTGTTTAACAGGAAAGTTTACGAGGAAATTTTAAGTCAATAAAAAGATGTGGGTACTAGACAGGACCTGAAAGGAAACTATGGGGTATAGGACTATGAGGCTGTGGGGAAAGTTAAACGCCGACAGTTTGGGCAAAAGCATACTCAACTTCTAAAACGCGATTGTTTCTTTCACCAATATGCTTAGCTGGTATTCCACCCATTATGAGAAACGGTTCGATGTCTTTTTTGACTAAAGTTAAAGCTCCAACAGCCGCTCCAATATTTACTTCTACATTTGGAAGAATAATGGAGCCACAACCAATAATAGCGTGCTTTTTTATTATTATCGACCCTTGATCTACTTTTTTATATTCATCTGGAATCATCGGATTGGTCATATGCCCATCTGTATAATCATCGCTTGCTGTAAATAAAGACACTCTGGAAGAGAGATTGCAATAATCTTCTAAAACAATTTTTCCGCCGCTACCAAAAAGATGCGTGCTAGAAGCTATATGAATATAATTATTAATAAAAATTCCTTCTTCTCCGGCACTCAATAAACAAAAACAATCGATTCTAACATTAGATCCTATAAAGATTTTTTTAGGATTGAAGAAAACAACTGACCGATGAATATGTACATTTAAACCTACAGATCCTAGTAAAGTTTCTAATTCTTCATGAGAATAGTTTGGTGACATACGTAAAACCTTAAATTATTTTCTTTTTATTAAATGAATTGTTTTTTTTATGGCATGATTAGCAGCTCGCATCACTGCATATTTTTTTAAATATTGCGTAATTGCGAAATGCCAAGGGTATTTAAAAATTCTGTGCTGACTTGGCAATTTGCAAAAGTTTGCAAGAGTAATACCAAATTTGGGGGCTAGATTGCTATAAACTTCTTTTATCTGCATCAGATCATAGAGCTTTTGAAGAGCAAATAGTTTATAGGAAGGTTGAATAGATGAGTGGAACGAATTATTAAGAGCTTTATTCGCTAAGGCAAAAGGAATAATATAGGGCATTTCTTTCTCTGTTACTGTGCTATATATTTTTCTATCTTCTGGAAAAATCGAAAAATACTCATCTAACGTAGAAATTGTCAAATAATTATTTAATATTTGTAAAGTTTCCCACTGTTGTCTTTGAATAACAGCAAAACTTGGAGCGCTTGTGTTTCTCTCGTGAGGAAGCATACGAAATTGGATAATTTTTTTTTGCATAACGTGAATTTCATGCTTTAGTAAAAGCTTTATCCAAAAATCGTAATCTGGCAATTGCATTAATCTAGGGTCATAGTAACCAAGCTCCTTATAACAAGAACGCCTGATCATAACAGATGGATGGCAAAGAGCATTACCATTAAAAAAAAAGAAATTCAACCACTCAAATCTAGAGCGATTATTTTTTTCAAAAATTGAACCAAAACTTAATTTATCATTTTGGATTATGTTTCCTTTTTCATCGATAAATTCAGCAAATCCAAAAACTGCGGCAATATTTGGATTTTGGTCTAAAAAATCTTGTTGTTCCTTTAATTTACCCGGTAAAAAAGCATCGTCAGAATTTATAATGGCTACATATTCGCCACTTCCCATCTCAATTGCTTTTCGTAAAGCAACACAAGCCCCTTCATTTTTTGGCAAAGGTTGAAAAGAGATGCGGGGATCTTTATATTTAGAAATAATGGCTGCTGTTTCGTCTTTAGAACCATCATCAACAATTGTAAATTCAAGGTCTACATCTTGCGACAAAACGCTTTCAATAGCATAGGATACATAAGGGGCGTGATTGTAAGAAGACATAGCTACTGAAATTTTTTTCATGAAGCCGCCTCTACTAACTCTTTTACGATTGTATTCTTGTTTGGTGATAAGGATTTTATCATTTTACAAATTGTCTTTACATCTTCAAGCTCTAAATCGCCATATAAGGGAAGAGCTAATACTTCATGCACGACTTGGTTTGCGATTACAAGATTTGCAGGAGAAGAAGATGGAAGGGAATTATAACAAGTATAATCGCTACATAATGGATAGAAATATTTTCTAGTCACAACATTGTATTCTTTTAATTTAGCGTGAAGTTCATCGCGACTAATGCCAAATTTATCTTTGTTAATACGAATGATGAAATATTGAAGACTTGGCCTTACATGCTGTTGAGTTTTTAAGTAGCTGATCCCTTCTACATCAAAGAGTTCTTCTTGATAAGTTTGGATAATCGCAGCTCTTTTTTTTCGCTCGTCTTCTATTAATGTTAAGTTTGTCAATCCAATGGAAGCTTGCACTTCATTGAGTTTTCCATTAATGCCAGGCAAAATCACTTCATTCTCATTTTTTATACCAAAGTTTTTCAATAAATCAATGCGTGGCTTTAAATAGGGATCGTTAAATGTCAAGCACCCACCTTCCACTGTATGAAAAAGCTTTGTCGCATGAAAACTAAACATCGAAATATCGCCGTAAGTACCAATGCCGCGGCCATTAATCTCAAGTCCAAAAGCATGGGCGGCGTCGTAAATTACTCGCAAGCCATGTCTATTTGCAATTTCTTCTATCTCGTCAACTTCACAAGGGGTACCATAAACATGAACACCTAAAATAGCAGAAGTTTTATTCGTTATGAGTGATTCAATTTTTCGATGATCAATATTCATAGTTTTAGGATCAATATCACAAAACACGGGTTGTATATTATTCCAAGCGAGTACATGAGGCGTTGCAGGAAATGTAAACGGAGTTGTAATAACTTCTCCAGTTAAACGAAGAGCTTGACATGCAGTTATTAAAGCTATGGTTCCATTATTGAAAAGACAATTGTAAGGAACTTTTAAATAGTTACTAATTTCTTTTTCAAGCTTTTGATGTTTCGGACCACCATTTGTTAACGTCTTAGAATCCCAAACTTCATTTAGCCCCTGATAGATACTTTCTAAATCGGGAAGCATTGGACGAGTGACATATATTGGATTTTCAAAGGGGCGGAAATGCATAAGTATTCTTCGTTCTTAAAATTAAAAAACTTAAATGATATTTACCACTAAAGCAAAATTTTGTTTATAGGTTTACATAAAATGGAAATCGTATCATGTTTGTTAGTTTTTTACATCTTTTTGTTTTTGTGCTTTTTATTCCAAAAAATTAGATTTGAATGAATTTTTGTCTATTAGCGTTGTCTATAACGTTCACTATTAAATAAAAAATAGAATATACAATGCCACTTGTTAAAGAAATCAAATAAGGGTTTGTAAACCCAGAGCTTATCCAACAGATATAAAGAAAAAAATAGGCCCAGCTTTGTCTTGTTTGTCCATTTGAGAAAAATCTAAGTCCTAAAAAAAATATAGGTATACATAGCAAGATAATACCAAAAAAACCAAACTGCATTAAAAATCCAACCCATTGCACTTCATAAGAATGGGTCAACACGTCATCCCTTAAGTAGTTTTTAGTAAATCCACCTAAACCTAACCCAAAATATGGGTATAAACTATATGTTTCCATTAAAGCGTCGATTTGGTCTTTGCGTGTTAAATCGGAATGATAATTTGCATTGCTAAAAAAACGTTGCTCGATTACTTCATAAACAACATCTGGACCTATTGCCATAACTGCACAAAATGCTACAAATAAACCTAAACAAATAGCTTTTAATAGCCGATCTTTGTTCAAGCAAAACCAATGAAGAAGATAGCAAAAAAAGGCAATCCCTAGCAAAAACCTGGAAAAACTTAAAAGAATAGATAATATAGCAACAATTTGAAAAATTACTTTAAAACGCTTAGAAAAATTTAAGTGATTAGCGTCACTATTTAATACAAAAAATAATAGGTAAGGGGTGATTATATCGACTGAAGTTTGCAAACGTCCTAAATCTTTGATAATTGCCATGCTCATAAACCTAAATCCTAATTTTTCCAGGGCATCAAAAAGGTTTATAATTCCTATTAGGTGAGCGATAACGAGTAATACTTTCGTTAAACAATAAAAAAAATTGCTATAGATAATAAATTTTATGAAAGTCTTTGAAGTCATTATCTTTTCTTGGACTAAATAAATGGCAAAAAAAACAACAAATAAAGTGATAAGAAATATTTTAAATTGATCGAATGTACTTTCGTATGGGACTTCATTTATACTGCCGATATAAAACCACATGATTAAAAAGCATATTGCTCCCAAAAAGCTAGCTAAAAGTTTTACCGTTTTTTCAGTAACCTTCCCCCTAAAAATAAATAAAGTGAAAATAGAGACAAAACTTAAACAAAAAAACAAGGTTTTCGGGCTTAAAATACCGTGATTTCCGTCAGAGGGTAATGTAACACCTAAAAAAACTAAGATGTAAAAAGGAATTAGGAAGAAATAGCTTTTCATACATATTTTTTTGCGAAAACAAAAGCGACCGCATTTCTTAAAATGCCATGCTTATAGAATTTGTGACGTATCATTTGATATCTTCTTTTCCAAAAATTTTGGCTTGAAAGTTGAATGTAAGCCGTAATTGTCGTTATTTGCTCTAAAGACATTTGATTATGATATTTTTGATAAAATATTTGAGCCTGCTGAGTCGATGGTGTTTTTTTTCTTTTCCAGCTTCTTAAAAAAGTTTGGAGTGAAAAGTTTTTTTTGGCACCTACAGTATTATTTCCATGTTGTCGGTATAAAATGGTTGGTTTATTTAAAAAAACGACTTTACCAAAACAAGCGGCCACTAATGCAATCCACCAGTCATGCATAACAATACCATTAGGAACATGATCAGTCAGTTCAATTAATGGTTTATTAAGCATCATTGTACAGCCAGTCACACAGTTTTGCGTGAGTAAGCGAGAAAAAGTACTGCCACTTTCAGGATTTAAACCTGAGTAATGTATATAAGAAGTTGAAATCTCTTTTAGCTGCCCATCTACTAATTTAAGATCTGTATGGAGCAGGATTGGTGTATTCGGTTTACTAATCTTTTCTTCTTGTAACATCTTATTTAAAGTGCTTTCAACTTTATCACTTAACCAAATATCATCTTGATCGCAAAACATAAGATAATCAGTTTGATGATCAATCTGTTGCATTAAGGAAGAAAAATTGGCTATCACCCCAAGGCGTGTAGAACTTGGCACAACAATAATCTTATCGTTATGTTTTTTTTTATATTCTAAGATAATGTCTCGCGTTTGATCTGCGGACAGATCGTCTCTTAAGAAAATTCTGTGCAGAGGATAGCTTTGATTTAAAAGAGAATCTAGTTGCGCTTTTAAAAATTTTTCGCCGTTGTAAGTGGCAAGTATAACGTCTACTCTTTTCATTTTATCCCTAAAGGCAACATTTACTTGTAAAAATCATTCTTTAAGTTTAAGAATGATAAAGTTAAGAAATTAACAAACCTATAAAAATTTAATCAATAAAATCAGTACTATTTGACAATATTATGATTTTTGCCTATTTTTCACAAAAAAATTTTTACAAGATTTATGCTATTTAACTCGTATCCTTTTCTTTTAATTTATTTGCCAACAGTTATTTGTTTTTTCTTTGTATTCACAACATTTAATTTATTTCGGCATGCAAAGCTTTGGCTTTTAATTTCTTCCCTATTTTTTTATGGGTATTGGGATATACGCTACCTTCCCCTACTGCTCGGTTCAATCGGATTTAATTACCTTGTGGGTAATGAAATTATAAAGTATCAATGTAGTCGAACGAGAAAAAACCTTTTGTTTTTTGGTATTTTTACCGATCTTGCTTTGCTCTTTTACTATAAATACTACAATTTTTTTGCGACAAATGTCTTGAGTGAAAAATATTTAGTTTCAGAATTGATTTTGCCAATCGGAATTTCCTTTTTTACGTTCACACAAGTAGCCTTTTTAATAGATACCTATCAAGGAAAAGCTGAAAAATCTGACATTGTATCTTATGGACTCTTTGTCACTATTTTTCCCCACTTAATAGCTGGACCAATCTTACATCACAAAGAAATGCTTAAGCAATTTAATAGTAATGAAATGTTCCGAGTTAATTGGAGAAATATCGCCCAAGGTATCTTTTTATTTACGATAGTTTATCTAAGAAAGTCGTTATAGCAGATTATCTTGCCGTTTTTGTAAAACCTATTTTCGATAATTCTATTCCAGATATTTCCTTTTTACAGGCTTGGTTTGGAGCGTTAAGCTACACTTTACAATTATATTTTGATTTTTCAGGATATTCTGACATGGCAGTGGGACTTGGTCTTTTATTTAATCTCCATTTGCCTTTAAATTTCAATTCTCCCTACCAAGCAAATTCCATAATAGATTTTTGGCGCAGATGGCATATTACCTTATCTATCTTCTTAAGAGATTATTTATATATCCCCTTTGGAGGGAATAGAAATGGAAAAGTGTCAAAACTTAAGAATTTAGGCCTCACAATGTTAATCGGAGGTTTATGGCACGGTGCTGGTTGGACCTTTATTGTTTGGGGAGCCTGTCATGGAATCTTTTTAGTGATAAATCATTTATGGAAAGAGACAAATATACAATTACCAAATCGATTATGCAAATTACTTACAATGCTTTCGGTCATTTTTGCATGGGTTATTTTTAGATCGCCTGATATGGCAACAGCTATAGCTATTTTTAAAGGAATGATTGGTTTAAATGGTATTATTCTGCCCGAGGCTTATTTAGAAAAGCTATCCTTTTTAAGCAATTACCTCTCCTTTGGCACTATTCCTTACGGAAATTTTCGTTTTTATCACTTTATTGTATTAGCCCTATTATTTGCTTTCGTCTTAAATTTACCAAACTCTAATGAACTAAAGGATAGATTTGAAAAAACACCTGTAAAATGGTGTATACCTTGCGCTGGATTATTTATTTTATCCTTCATGTATATTGGCGATTTAGCTGAATTCTTATATTATCAATTTTAATGAAAAGCTTGTGATGGAAAGTATTGCAAAAGATTTAGACGAAAGAGCTCAAGTGTTAGTAGACCCTTACTATGGCTTTACTATACAGTTTTTAACTACCATAGTGGTAGCTATCTCACTTATCACCTCTATCAATTTTTTGATTGATCCCTGGAATTTTTTTCAGACTCCAAAAATATCTGGATTAAATACATTCAAAAGTGAATTAGGTTCTCAACAATGTCTTTTTAAAGCAAGACAGATTCATTTCACAAAACCAGACTCCATAATTATTGGGTCGTCACGAGTTATGACAGGTTTAGATCCAAAACAATTGCAAAAATATACACAAACTAAAAACGGTTTTAATGCGGGTTTTGCAGGCGCTAGGTTTGATGAAATTTATGCTTACTTTCAATATGCTTTAAATCAATCCTCTAAACTTAAGTCAGTCATTATCGGAATAGATCTTTTTGCATTTAATGAAAAAAAACCGCCAAGAGAGGACTTTTGCAAAGAGCGTTTACAACAAAATATTACTTTTACTGATCTTTGTTTTTCTTTGTTCAATAAGCAAACGTTTATGGCAAGCTTAAAAACATTCTACTCAAATTTTAATCATAAGGCACAATCTGTTTTTTTAGAAAATGGCTTTTCTAACCCTCAATGTAAAGAAGATATAGCTATGTCGGATAAAGATTTACTACGTCTTTTTTTTCAGTCACCTGTATTTTATAAGAATTTTTCATTTTCAAAAGAAAGAATCGATTTATTTAAACAAATCGTTAAAACTTGCGAAGAAAAAAACATAGACCTTAAAGTTTATATCAATCCCTCTCAAGATATTTATTGGGAAGCTTTATGTCAAAGGGGCTACTCTTCTCATCTAGATTTATTAAAAAGAGAGCTTGCCCAAATTTTCCCTATATGGGATTTTTCTGGCTTTAATTTAGTGACAAGACAAGAAATAGAAGGTGTAAAAAATTTGTATTCCGATTGTAGCCATTTTACATCTACAGTTGGAAATCTTATTTTTGAAAAAATGTTTAAAGGTTCATCATTGCCCTTTGGTAAACTTTTAACAAAAGAAACTGTTGATCAACAGATTCAAGAATTTTACGAAGAAAGAGTTGCGTGGAAAGAAAACAATCAAAGCAAACTCAATCAATTAGAAAATATTTTGAACAATCTTAATTAACAAGAACTTGATTGAAATAGTAAAAACGATTTTAATAATAGCTAATTTATAAATTAAAGGAAAAATCATGGTGAAAGTTAGTATTTTAGTCACAAGTTACAACCATGAAAAATATATTGCTCAAGCTATTAATAGTATTTTAGAACAAAATGTATCTTTTCCTTTTGAAATAGTTATCTCGGATGATTGCTCGACTGATGGCACCAAAAAAATCTTAGAACAGTATCAACAAAAACATCCTCATTTGATTTATTTATTACCAAATAAAGAAAATTTTGGAATTACAAAAAACTTGCAAAGAAGTTTAAAAGCATGCCAAGGAGAATATATTGCGATTTTAGAAGGAGACGACTATTGGATCGCAAAAGACAAATTACAAAAACAAGTTGATTTTTTAGATAATCATCCAACTTATAGCATGTGTTTTAATGGCTTACTTTTATATTTAAATGATAAAGACATTTTTCAACATTCCGTACCTTTAGAGAAAAAAACTTATACGACACAAGATTTAATAAAAACCAATGTGATTGGAAATTTCTCTACTTGCATGTACAGAAAAAACATTGTTGAGCAACTTCCGCCTTCTATTTTTGAAACTTTTACTGTTGACTGGATGTTTAATATGGCTTGTGCGCAGTTTGGTCCAATAGGATGCATTCCTCTTCAAATGACAGCATATCGCATTCATTCAACAGGAGTTTGGTCATCCAAAAAGCCCATAGACAATATCTATCAACTTTTAGATTTAATCCCTATTTATGACAAATTGTTATCTTTTAAATACACATCTGAATTTAAAAAATTAGTTAAATCTTTAAAGCTTAGAATAATAAAACTTAAACTTAAATATTATAAACAACTCATTTTGGGTAATTAATTTACCGCTATTATCCTTTTTTTAAGTTCAGGAAGGTATTTGTAAATTGATAAATCCCCTTCTTTATTCAAAATTCTAGCTTTTTCAAATATATATTGATCTTGCCAAAGTGCTCGTCTTTGAAATTTTACATGATAGAAAAAATATTCATCCCTTGTCCAGTAATGATTAATCCTTAACTTATCAATTAAAATATTGTTGAAAGGGCCATAGCAAGGTTGTTTATTTGTATCTACCTGGCAATATCCTTTTTTCAAAATGCAAAAATGGGGATTTAGGCAATGTTCAACAAATTCAGGTCTTACAATAGATTTAATATGAGTGTTTTCCAAATAGTTTGTATTTGCTTTATAAATTAACTTTTCAATCATCAATTCATTCTCATTTATTTTTTTTACAAAAGATGTGCCAAATAATTGCCAATTAACTGCAATGGAAGCAAAATCTTCAAAATCTTGTAAAAATTCAATCAGAGAATATTTTTCTACCGGAAAAAGAAATTCATCTGTGTCAATGATAGCTAACCATTTTACTTTACCTTTTGAGTTATTGATCGCATGGTTATATGCCATAGTTTGAATCGTAGGCCAATTGCTCCCATCGTAATTTGTATTGAAGCTCCATTCAGTTAATGTCACTTCTTCAGTCTCTATATAAGGCTGTAAAACCGTCTGATAATTATCTTGACTTAAGTTGTTATAAAGATAAAATTTTGAAACACCTACTAATTTATGAAACTCTATCCATTCTTTTAAATAAGGGGCTTCATTTTGAAAAATGGCACACACAGCTAGTTCATGGTAGCTTTCGGAATAAATAAATATTTTAATGAAAATAAGAAAAGCAAACACTAAGATATCTTTTCTAAAAAACATATATTTTTTGTTTCAAAGCCCCCAATTATACCTTTCACAAACCCTTTTAGAATTAAGGATGACAAAAATACTGCTTAAAGCCATTGCAATACTTGCAAATAAAGGGGTTAATAAACCAAATGACGCTAAAGCAATCCCTAAACTATTATAGATAAAAGCCCAAAATAAATTTTGCTTGAAAATCCTTCTTGCTAAAATTACACGATCCACGACTTTTTTCCATGTTTTAATGGTACTTGGATCGACTAATACATCTGAGACTTGAATAGTAATTTCGGCTCCATTGGTTAAGGATATACCAACGTTTGCTTGAACCATTGCTAAAGCATCGTTGACCCCATCGCCAAACATACATACTGTATGACCAAGTTTTTGGTAATTTTCGACTATAGTTTTTTTTTGAAAAGGAGTTTGTTGTGCATAATATTCTTCAAAAAGATCTTTTGCAAAATGAGAAACGACATTTTCATTATCGCCTGAGAGTAACACCTTTTGTATGGAACTTGAATGGAGCAAGTTTTCAACATCTTTTCTTAAGACATCATGCAACTCTAAAGTGGTTATAATTTCCTTATCCGTAAAGAAATATACATTTGTTTGACAGGAAAAATTTTTCTCAACTTCTAATTTTGGAAATAATTGTTCAAGAAAAGATAGGGAACCTAAATAGTAATGGGTTCCATCAAGCTCACCAAAAATACCTTTCCCAATTTGTTCTTTGATGTTGTTTAAAGCATAAGCTGGTTCTTCTATGGATTGATAAATAGCTTTAGAAATATTATGTTTAGATTTTTCTGTTAAACTTTTTAAAATCCTTTTTTGGCAATTTGTTAAATTAGCAAGACCTTTACCAACTGATAATGTGCCTTCTGTTAAAGTACCAGTTTTATCCCATATCCAAATAGTTTCTTTACCTAAAATTTGTAAAACATCTTTATTTCGAATGATAATACCTTTTTGCGCTAAATCTTGTAACAAATGAGCTTCGACTAATGGTATAGCTATTCCAATTGCACAAGGGCAAGATATAAACAATACAGCCATCATGATGGAAATTGGATCTTTACTTCCAATAGAAAACCAATAAAACCCTACCCCAAAAGTCAAAAAAATAATAATGGGAACGAGTATCTTGCTAAAAGAATCTGTTACACTCTCTATCCGACGTTTGAGATTTAAAGTATGCTCAATGCTCTCAAAGATCTTTGTAAAATTAGATTCTTTTTCTCCAGCCACTACTTTACAAATTCCCCACCCCTCTTTTATGGTAGAGCCACTTTTTACAAAATCTCCTTTTTGCTTATAAACAAAATGAGGTTCACCTGTTAAATGAGCTTCATCACATAACATTTCTCCTTCTAACACCTGAGCATCCACACCAACTTTTTCCCCAATAGAAAGCATTATCTCGTCATTAGCCTTTACTTCCTTTAAAGCAACTTCTTTAAACTCATTATCAATTTTTTTTCTGAGTTTTTTGGGCAACATTTTTGTAATTCTCAAAAAAGCTGCTTTTGCTGAAAACTTAGCTTTTGATTCAATCGCTTTACCCCAAAGTAAGAAAGCAATAATTACTGAAATTGAATCAAAATAAACATGAGGGTTAAAATTAAATAAATTTTTAAAAGAGAGAATTGATCCACTAACAATTCCAATAACTACTAAACTCTCCATCCCTAAAATCTTAATTTTTAAACAATTCCAAAATCTTTTATAGATAGGTATAGCACAATAAAAAATAGATGGAATACTTAAGAAGCCGCTAAGAAGAGCAAAATAAAAGGTCCACATTTCAACATCATCAAAAAAATAGGCTGCATATATAGGCGATGTGAACATCATCACATTTAAAGCACAAAAAGCGCTAACACTTAAACGGTAAAAGGATTGTTTAGATTGATTAGTTGTTAATTGTTCAAATGAGCTTGCTTCATAACCAATTTTTTTAATTAACGTAATACAATCATCTTTTGATAAATACATCGGAGAAAATTCAATTATGGCAACATCAGTTGCATAATCTACTAGACAGCTTTTTATCCCCTCTTGCTTTTGTAGCACATATTCTATAATTTTAGCACAAGACTGACACCACATATCTTGTACTTGTAAATAAATCTTTTCTATATTTGAAAAATTGTTCGTATTTTGCTTGTTTGCGATTTCCTGCAATAAGGTAGGATTAGATATTAATCCAAATTCAATCGCTTGCTTAAAGATAGGATGATTTTTTTTTAGTTCAAGTTCATTTTTTAAAGAGATAATTTGATAAACAGCTTGGCAACCATGACAACAAAAACTCAAACTTTGGTCAAAAACTTCATTAAATGTAATCTCACTTTCACAAAGTGTACAAAGAGTCGCCATTATCGATTGTCCTTCATCAAAAAATTCTTTATAACTGATCTTACACACAAAAATGAATAGAGAAATTTAAAATGACTTTAATAAAGCAAATTAAGTTGATACAAACATTGTAAACATAAATTATAAAGCTAAGAATGAATACATATTTGCAACTTGAAAAAGAATAACCATTAGGGCAAAATACAACACTAATCCTAAACTGATGGAGTTTGCATCACATGCGTAGATCAATTTGCTTCTGCGAGCCATCCCATACCCGAGCTGGCGAAATTAACACTTGGAAATTTATTTATACACCAGCAACATCCCTTCCTAAAGGAACAAAAATTTCTTTTGATTTAATGAGTAAAGGACGAGACATAGATTGGGAAATCCCTTCTGCTAATTTAAAAAAAACATCTAACGTTATTTATGCTCAAGTCAATGATAGTAAACCCTTACAAGCAAAAGAAATAGAAGTTGCTGACAACATTTGCCCACATTTTGAATTTGTTTTACCTACAGCTTTAGAAGCTGGTAATAATTTCACCATTTATGTTGGCTCTCCTAAAGGAGTTGAAGATAAAGAAAATGGTACAAGAGCGCAAACTCAATCACAAAGACGTCGCACATTTGCTTTACAAGTAGATCCGACAGGCAAAGGAAACTATGGTGAACCAGAATTGTTTACTATGGATATTAGGGGCAATACTTTAAAAACAATTAAAATATTAACTCCCTCTTTTGTATCGAGAAACAAACGTTTTGATGTTGTTGTGCGTTTTGAAGATCAATATGGCAATTTAACAAGCTATGCACCTGACGAAACTTTAATTGAATTATCCCATGAATATTTAAGAGAAAATTTAAATTGGAAAATATTTGTTCCAGAGACTGGTTTTATCACTTTGCCAAATCTTTATTTCAATGAGCCAGGTGTTTATACCATCCGCCTTCGTAACACTCATACAAAAGAAATTTTCCAATCATCACCTATTAAATGTTTTGCAGACAACAACGAGCATTTATTTTGGGGTGTTTTACATGGGGAATCAGAAAGGATTGATTCAACAGAAAATATCGAAAGCTGCTTAAGACACATTCGCGATGAAAAAGCATTTAACTTTTTTGCATGCTCACCTTTTGAAAGCAGCGAAGAAACATCTAACGATGTATGGAAAACAATCGTTCAAAGCATTTTAGAATTTGATGAAGCAGACCGTTTTAATACGTTTGTTGGCTTTCAATGGCAAGGAGAACCCGGTGAAGAAGGGGCAAGACAAATAATCTATGCTAAAGATCAAAAGCAGATTTTGAGAAAAAAAGAATCTAAAAATAGCACTTTGCAAAAAATCTATAAAAGTTTTTCTCCCAAAGAAATTATTTCTATACCAACTTTTACAATGGGTAAAGGGGTCGAATATAATTTTGAAAATTTTGACCCTGAGTTTGAAAGAGTTGTTGAAATCTATAATGCTTGGGGATCTTCTGAATGCTCTAAAAAAGATGGCAATCCTTTACCGATTTCAACAAAAGGAAAAAAAGGAATGCAAGAAGCCGCTGAAGGCTCTATTCAAAAAGCTTTGAATAAAAATTTAAGATTTGGCTTTGTTGGCGGAGGACTTGACGATCGGGGTTTTTACAGCTCCTTTTATGAAGGTGATCAAGTACAATATACACCTGGCCTTACAGCTATCATTTGTGAAGAGCAAACAAGAAGCGCTTTATTTGACTCAATCTACAGAAGAGCTTGTTATGCAACGACTGGGGAAAAAATTATAGTCGGCCTACAATTAGCTGGCGTTCCAATGGGTGGTGAAGTTTCTACAGCTCAAAAACATGGTCTTTTAATTAATCGACATCTAGCGGGTTACGTTGCAGGAACTAAAAAAATTAAATTAGTTGAAATCATTCGCAATGGTAAAGTAATTCATACCTATGAACCAGAAGGTTACAATTTTGATTTTGCTTACGATGACTTAGTTCCACTAGATCAAGTTACAATTAATGCTAAAGATAAAAAGCCTCCTTTTGTTTATTACTATATAAGAGTAACACAAGAAGATGGCCATATGGCTTGGAGTTCACCAATATGGGTGGATTTTGTCCCAAGTGCTCCAAAAAAGCCAACCACTGCTAAACCTATACCTAAAGTCGCTCCTAAAAAAATAGAAATTCCTGAAGAGGAAGATGAGTTTGATGTAGATGAAGATGAAGATGATGATTATCTAGATTAAACTTAAAAAAAATCTTGCCTCAAAGCTATAAGTTTTGAGGCTTTTTTTTTATCTCTAATATAAAAGTTAGTTAAGGAGATGTTTTGCAAATTTCATCCAATTCACCAGTTTTTACACCTCTTATAGAGTTTAATAACAACACACACATAACACTTAAAGATTATCAATATAAAATCCTTGGACGTAAAATTACTATTTCTCTTTACCAATACATTGGAAAGGTGGGCGTTCTTCAAGTTAATTTACTATTACAAAAGATCGATGATTCGTTAAAAAATTTAAGAGAAATGAGCATTTCTGCCTCTTACAAATTTACCCAAAACTATTTAATCCAAAATAATAATTGCGATTTTTTAAACGAAGAAGAAGAAAAACTTTTTTTAAATGAATGCTATCATTTAGTTGTCACTGAATTAAAAAAGGGATTTTCAAACTTAAACGAACTTTTTGAACGAGGTTTAACCCTTAATCTTTCAACTTTTGAACCAAGTGGTGTAATTAAGAAAGCTGCTGATTCTATAAAAAAGGAAATATCTTATTTAGATGTTCCCCTTTTTTATGACATCATACTTACCATCACACAATATTCTAGTGAATCTATCAAGTTTAAACTTACCCATAAAAGTGAAAATTTAGTTTTTATGGAAGAAGAATTTACTTTGGAAGAACTACAAGAAGAAGCTTATAAAGATTTTTTAAATTAATCTATTGTATAAAATGGTATAATGGTATTGTTGGCTTACTTTAGGAGAATGTTTCATGTCTACTATACTAGTTACAGCAGCCGTAGCTTTTATTATGGTATCTATTGCACTCGCTTTGCTTGGATTTAGTTTATTAGTTAAAGGCAAAAGCACTATAAAACCCGGTGCTTGTGGTAGAGACCCTACAAAATTAAAAGAAGATTGTAATGATAATTTTTCCTGCACCTTATGCAAACATGATGAAAAACAGTGCAAATGATTAAATACAATAAGAATAATCCAAAAAGCATCCAAAATATGTTCGGTTCAATTGCCACTCAGTACGATCGAACAAATTCCATCTTATCCTTTAAACTTCATAAATATTGGAACAAACAACTCGCTAAAAGTTTAAACAAGCCTGAAATTCTATTAGATATATGTTCTGGGACTGGTGAAATAGCTTTTACCGTGGCCAGTTTAAATCAATCTTTAAAAAGAGCCATTTTACTCGATTTTTGCCAAGAAATGCTGGACTGCGCTAAGGAAAAGGCAAAGGCAAATATTACTAACAATTTTGAGTATATTTGTGCTGATGCTCAAAAAATTCCTTTAGACAAAAGTTGTGTCGATGCTGTCACAATTGCCTATGGTATTCGCAATGTGAAAGATCCCATTCTTTGTTTTAAAGAAGTGCATCGCTTACTCAAAAAAAATGGAACATTTAGTATATTAGAATTAACTGAGCCAGATAATAAATTTTTGCGATTTGGCCATAATATCTATTTAAAAACCTGCCTCCCAATTTTAGGTAAATTAATTACCCAAAATCAAGAAGCCTATCAATATCTTTGCCAAAGTATTCAAAATTTCACTAAACCATCTCAGCTAATTTCTCTTTTACAAAAAGCTGGATTTAGCTCTATTGAAAAAGTACCTTTAACAGGTGGCATTGCTACACTTATAATTGCAAAAAAAATGTAGAACTTTTTTTTGCATAAATTAAAAGTTTCTAGGACGAAAAACAGTTGTTTGAGTCGTTGGCCCCCGAACTGGCGCGCCTCCATTTTCTGCTATAAAAGGCGTGATTAAAAATACTGCTGTGTCTCCAGGTCTTACAACATCATTCCAATTATTTGTCGGTACCAAAAAAGATTTTTTAGTAATTTTTATTCTGTTTACAAAAAGTCTATTTGTTCTGGCTGCGTTTCCAATACTTATAACAAAATAACTTCTTGAAAGATCAGCATTAGGAGGTATTGTATATTTCCAACTTAAAAGATAAGCTGGGATAGTAAAATTAGCAAATCTTTCGATACCAGTAATGGCTCTAAAGTCAGTTACAGCTGGTATTGTTTGTGATTCAACTTTTGTGAATAAAATTAAGGTCATAAATAAAAAACAATAAAGCATTTTATTTTTATTGAGTAACATCTAACCCCCATAATCTTTTTAAAATTTATGACATAAAGAATTACCTTTATATTGATAGTTAAGATTTAATAGAGATATTATTTTTAGAAAAGAGAAATGTTTTTTTGAAAACTATTGATTTAGTAATCATAAAAACAATTGATAATTTTTCGGTTTAATAGATGTAAGATCACAAATCTTACATCTACTAACTTTTATAATTGCGTTTGTTTATTTCTCAGAAGGCTTAGGTGTAGAGCTTAAAGCTAATTTATACAAAACGTTTAATTTTTGTTCTATTCGTGTTAAAAAGTTTTTTAAGATTTTTGGTGAATACCCTTTTGTTTTTTCACTTGAGACGAATCCTTCTCCAGCTACATTTGCTGCAACGCTTGCACTATACATTTCTTCCAAGTTTAAAAGATGGGTATGATTTCTTAAAGGGTGCCTTGCTACATCTCCATAAAAATATTCAATAGACTTATGGAAATTTAGAGAAATCAGTTCATCTATTTCCTTTGAAGTAAGGATTTCACGCCAATTTAACCAATCGCAGAAATTTTCTAAGTCATGTGTAAATAATTCAACACCTTTAAGTTGCGTCTGGATTAATCCAATATGTTCTGCTATATATTGCAAACTAAACGAAATATTTCTTTCATGGCTACTCCAAAACTTTTGTTGAGGATAGGTAGTCAATAAATCAATACTCTCTTCTAACCTAGCAAGATGTACTTGTAGATCAGCCTTTAATTGGTGAAGTTCACTCACCTCTTCCATCACATGAAAAAACTGTCTTAATTGAACAATTACATTTTTTATGCTTTGTATGGTAGAACTAGAATGAAGTAATTCATTAGAAAAGTCTTTATTCACTTCTGTAGTGGTAATTATATTTTTTTCAAAGTCACTTAGTTTTTTTAAGCATTGCTCATAAATCAACAGTAAAGCTTTTTCTTCAAGCTTCTGCTCTATTTTTTCTTGTATCCGCTTTAGCAAAAGTTCTTTTAATAAAACGAGAGTTTCGTTAACAGATGGGTGAAGCATAAGTCTTAAACCTACTGGCGTGATTTGCTCCTCTTTTACTTTTTTATTAGAAGTATTGGGATACCGATGCCAAATGGTAGCCATTTCAATTTTAGCCAAAATAACATCTTTTTTTCCGGTAATCGTTTGCAACCCATGGTTAAGTTCATAATTGGAAAATTTCCGAGAGTAAAATTGCTCAAGGCAATGATACATGTGACTTAAGAGACTACAAAGAAGAACATTTTGTTTTCTATCATTTGGAGTTTGTAAAGCAAGTAAATCTATTTCCCATAGTAAATGTCTTGCATGCAACTGTTCATCTAATTGTAATAGTTGAAAAAAGGGAATTTTGTAATGCGATCTAATGGAAGAAACAAAATGATCAAAATGCCATTCAGGAGTGTTTTTAATTTCGATGCCTAAATCAACAATTTGCATGCTTTTTTCAAACTCTTCTTCATCATTTCCTTTGGGCAAAACAACATTGGATGAAACTTTGTTTCTATTAGGAGCATTATTAGGAGTTTTTTGTTTTATGATTTTAGTTGTTTCACGATCGATCTGTTCAAGCCATTCTAAACCAGGATCCGACAGTTGCGTTGTACTATTTTCAAACGTTGTGGGAATCATATGCATGAAAGAATTAATAAAAACTAAATAATTATTTTTTAAACAGTTTGTTATATTTTTTAAGGATGTGTAAAATTTTTTAGCATTTATTAATTGATCAGATACTTCAATAGAGAGATTTTTTAATGTATTTTGATGTTGCTGAAATGAATTATTCAATAAATCTTTATCAGTTATTAGATTAGAGGATTCTAAATAAAAAGTTAAGAAACTGGATAGATGAAAACCTTCCAAATCTGTTTGAAAATTTTCATACATAACTTGGTATAAAGCACATTCGCTTTCGCGCAAATCAGTTCTTTCTTTAATAAAAAATGTTTCACAGTCTAAAAAATCATTCTCTAAACTATATTGAACCTTTTCTGATTCAATAATTATTGCATTTGCTCCGATATAAAAAGTCCAGTAGATCCGATAAATTACGTCACTGTACTCTCTTTTTTTACAATAAGTTTTAAGTTGGTCTTCTATATCTTTAGGATTATACTTTAGAAGTTTAAGTAAAAACTTAAAATCATCTGAAAAATTGTCATTTATTTTTTGCATTTCAGAAGAGTTAATATCTCTATTTTCTATAAATTCTATGACTCCAGCTAAGATTTTTTTTCTAAATTCTAAAATAGATTTAGAATTCTCCAAAGACTTATTGTAGTATATAGCAGGGACTTGACCTTCAGTATAAACATCAATCGTTAATAAAGTTTTATCCAATTGTTTATGGAACTTGTCGATTGAGGTGGAAATTTGATCTGAGAAGGTCTCGGATCGCTTAAGAAAGTACTGAATTTGTTTTTGCTCACCATATGTGTGTGGATTACCCAAAAGTGCGGACAGAGGAAAAATAAACTCTTTCTTTGCCGTCCGTAACATAATCAAGTAGTGGTTTAGGATAGAAATATATTTTTGAGCTTGTGCCTCAACACTTGATGCTAAACTTCCACTGCAATAGTCTTTTAACAGTTTTTTATTTTTTTTTAAGTTATTCTGATGTAACTGTAATTTTTGAGAAACTTTTTCGTTAATAGTTCCAAAATGTACGAGAAGGGATTGTAGTAAGTTCTTGCAAAAACTAAATAACTGATCTTGAGATTCAGATATGCTTTTTAATTGGTAAATATCTTTAAAAGAATTTGAAAATACAGCTTTTTGCCTAAGAAGTAGCAAAATATATTTAGTTTCAGGTTTATCTTTTCCAAGAAAGGCTATTAAAGCGGCAGGATTGTCTAATCTTTTTTCTTCGTTTTTGTTAGGGTCAAATTGTATCAATTTTGCCAAATCGGTTAATACATTTTCAACAACTTCTAACGATTTGTTTTTATCGTCTTTTACTTTTTCATTTATTAAAATTAAAATAATTAAGTTTATTACTTGCCCAATTGTTTGATTAGACAAGGTTTTTGGATCCAAGGTAAAAAGCTTAGAATCTTTTAATAACTTAAAAATTTCTTCTAAAACTTTTTTTACAAGATTTCGTTGAGTTTCATCCGATAAGGAAATTTTTTTATCAGTTAATGTGGCAGTTGTTGATGTTTTAGTTTCTTGAATCTTTTTTTGGTAATTATTTTGTTCAATTGAAGGAGAAGGGTTACGAGGTTGAGTAACATTATCCCCTGTTTTAACGTTTATATTATTAGAAATCATAAAATTCTTTTTTTAATTTTTATGACCCATAATAAATTAATTGTTTAAAGATTTAGTAAATAAAAAATAAATTTACGAACTGAATAGGGAAAGTTTGAACCTCCCAATTTGGAGGTTATACCATGTTTCAAGTCCTATGTGTTGTCCAAATATAATTCGAACCCTGAAGAATATGTGGTCAGCTATCAAACCTTCTTAAGATTTATTTTGAGGCTAATAAGAAATTTATTTTTGATTAAAAAAATAGATATGAAAAAACGCCCCAGATTGTTATCTCTGATGTTCATTCTAAAAAACTACAGGAGATAACAATGGAGCGCACTTCATATTCTACGTATTTTATTGGAAAAGGAAAAGAATATTCTTTTGAATTTAAACTCGATGCTGTATTTGCAGCTCAAGAAATTGGCATAAAACCGACTTCAAGAAAATTTAAAGTGGCGCCAAATACCGTGAGAGCTTGGTTAAGAAAGTTTAAAGCCCATGGAAAAAAGGGACTTGAAGACTGTAGAAAAGGACCTAATTTTATCCCTAATAAGATTTCTAAAGAAGAAGAAGAGCAAATTATAAGTATTCGTAAGCGATCACCTTGTTTTGGTCCTTTAAGAATAAAACATTTTTATCCGTTCATTAGATGTTCTTTAGGAGCAATTCAAAGAGTAATACGTTCTCACGGGTTAACTAAGAAAAGAAAAAGAGTGTACCAAAAGAGAAGAGATTTGAGGGAAGTTAAGGCAAAACGAGCTTCTATGACACATTTACAAATGGATGTAAAGCATTTAAGGGATATTCCTAATTATTGGGAACAAATGGATGTTTTGAACTTACCAAAATACCAATATACTATTCGAGACACTAAATCTGGAATGTTATACCTAGGATTTTCTAATGAGCTCTCAGAATTAAACGCACGAACAATGGTAGATTATGTATTATCTAAAATAACTCCATTTATAAAACTTGAACATCAACAAATTATTATACAAACAGATAATGGTTCGGAATTTAGTGGATTAGCTAGAAAAATAGAAACAGCTCCTTTTAGACAGATGATTGAAAAAATACACAAAGCTAAGCACGTGTACATAAGACCAGGTCATTGTAACGCTCAGGCAGATGTAGAAAGTTCCCATGAGTTGATAGAAACAGAATTTTATGATTTAGCGAAATTTGCAAATAGAGAGAATTTCTTAAGCCAAGTAGAGTCTTATCGTTTATATTTTAATTTAAGAAGACCCAATTTTTATAAAGGTAAAAGGACACCTGCAGAAATTTGCATAAGTGATTGGAATACAAATATTTCTTATCATTTATCGTTGATAAAAACGATAGATCTAGATAAAGTTAGTTTATTCTCTTATCAAAAGGTTCAAACTATCCCTAATTTAGCCGGTAAAAGGACACCTGCAGAAATTTGCATAAATGATTGGAATACAAACGTTTCTTACCATTTATCGTTGATAAAAACGATAGATCTAGATAAAGTTAGTTTATTCTCTTATCAAACTATCCCTAATTTAGCCGAAAAATAAATTTAAAAGATTCTCTATAAAAGTCCATTGAAAATAATTTAGTTTAATGCTTCTGTAGAGATTATAAGATATAATTAATTAGTTGTTTTAGTTGTCCAATTAACGTTTTACCGAATTGCAATTTTGTAAGATTACATTTGTGCTAATGCTCAAAAATTCCTTTAGACAAAACTTTGTGTCGTTGCTGTCACTTACAGATACTTTAATTCCTTTATATTTACTAAATCTTTAAACAATTAATCTATTATAAATCATAAAAATTAAAAAAGAATTTTATGATTTCTAATAATATAAATGTTAAAACAGGGAATGATGTTACCCCACCTCATAACCCTTCTCCTTCAATTGAACAAAATAATTACCAAAAAACGATTCAAGAAACTAAAACTTCAACAACTGCCACATTAACTGATAAAAAAATTTCCTTATCGGATGAAACTCAACGAAATCTTGTAAAAAAAGTTTTAGAAGAAATGTTTAAGTTATTAAAAGATTCTAAGCTTTTTACCTTGGATCCAAAAACCTTGTCTAATCAAACAATTGGGCAAGTTGCAAACCTGATCATTTTAATTTTAATAAATGCAAAAGTTAAAGATGATAAAAACAAATCGTTAGAAGTTGTTGAAAATGTGTTAGCCGATTTGTCAAAATTAACACAATTTGACCCTAATAAAAACCAAGAAAAAAGCTTAGACAATCCTGCCGCTTTAATAGCCTTTCTTGGAAAAGATAAACCTGAAACTAAATATATTTTGCTACTACTTAGGCAAAAAGCTGTATTTTCTAATCATTTTAAAGATATTTACCAATTAAAGAGCACACCAGAATCTCAAGATCAGTTATTTAGTTTTTGCAAGACCTTACTGCAATCCCTTCTCGTGCATTTTGGAACTATTAACGAAAAAGTTTCTCAAAAATTACAGTTTCATCAAAATAACTTAAAAAAAAATAAAAAACTGTTAAAAGACTATGGCAGTGGAAGTTTAGCATCAAGTGTAGGAGAACAAACTCAAAAATATATATCTATCATAGCACAATATTTAATTATGTTACGGACGGCAAAGAAAGAATTCATCCTTCCTCTTGCCGTACTTTTGGATCATCGAACATATGAGCAAAAACAAATTCTATACTATTTGAGAAGATCAGAAAAATTCTCAACTCAAATTTGCACCTCAATAGACAAGTTTCATAAACAATTGGAGAAAACTCTATTTACGCTTAATGTTTATATAAATGGTCAAGTGCCTGAGTTGTTCTACGATAAAATTTTTGAAAACGCAAAAATAAAGTTAGATATGAGAAAAATATTCTTATCAGATCTCATAGAATATATAGAAACCAAAGGTATTAATTCCTCTGAAATGCAAAAAATGAATGATAATTTTTCTACCGATTTTAAATTTTTGCTTAAACTATTAAAAAATAATCCAAAGGATGAAGGTGACCAACTTAAAACTTATGTAAAAAAAATGGGCTATAGTGATGCAATTTATGAGATTTATTGGACTTTTTATCAATTAACAAATGCCTCAATTATTGAATGTGAAAAGCTTCAATATAGTATACAAAATGAATTTTTAGATGGGAAATCATTCATTAAAGAAATTACTAATGTGCGCGAAAATGAATGTGATTTATATCAAGCTAGGTATGAGGATTATAAAACGGATTCAGACAACGTCCATTTATCTGGTTTCTTAAACTTTTTTTTACAATCTACTAACTTAATAACCGATAGATATTTATATAACAAAATATTTCAAGAGCATCAGAATAAACTTAGAAGTCAACCTTTTGAAGTAAGTGATAATTTAATCAATGCAAAAGAATTTCACACATCTTTACAAAATATAACAAACTGCATAAAAAATAACTATTTAGTTTTTATTAACTGCATTGTGAATATAATTCCGACAACGTTTGAAAATAGTACAACGCAACTGTCGGATCCTGGTTTAGAATGGCTTGAACAGATCGATCGTGAAACAACTAAAATCATAAAACAAAAAACTCCTAATAATGCTCCTAATAGAAACAAAGTTTCATCCAATGTTGTTTTGCCCAAAGGAAATGATGAAGAAGAGTTTGAAAAAAGCATGCAAATTGTTGATTTAGGCATCGAAATTAAAAACACTCCTGAATGGCATTTTGATCATTTTGTTTCTTCCATTAGATCGCATTACAAAATTCCCTTTTTTCAACTATTACAATTAGATGAACAGTTGCATGCAAGACATTTACTATGGGAAATAGATTTACTTGCTTTACAAACTCCAAATGATAGAAAACAAAATGTTCTTCTTTGTAGTCTCTTAAGTCACATGTATCATTGCCTTGAGCAATTTTACTCTCGGAAATTTTCCAATTATGAACTTAACCATGGGTTGCAAACGATTACCGGAAAAAAAGATGTTATTTTGGCTAAAATTGAAATGGCTACCATTTGGCATCGGTATCCCAATACTTCTAATAAAAAAGTAAAAGAGGAGCAAATCACGCCAGTAGGTTTAAGACTTATGCTTCACCCATCTGTTAACGAAACTCTCTTTTTATTAAAAGAACTTTTGCTAAAGCGGATACAAGAAAAAATAGAGCAGAAGCTTGAAGAAAAAGCTTTACTGTTGATTTATGAGCAATGTTTAAAAAAACTAAGCGACTTTGAAAAAAATATAATTACCACTACAGAAGTGAATAAAGACTTTTCTAATGAATTACTTCATTCTAGTTCTACCATACAAAGCATAAAAAATGTAATTGTTCAATTAAGACAGTTTTTTCATGTGATGGAAGAGGTGAGTGAACTTCACCAATTAAAGGCTGATCTACAAGTACATCTTGCTAGGTTAGAAGAGAGTATTGATTTATTGACTACCTATCCTCAACAAAAGTTTTGGAGTAGCCATGAAAGAAATATTTCGTTTAGTTTGCAATATATAGCCGAACATATTGGATTAATCCAGACGCAACTTAAAGGTGTTGAATTATTTACACACGACTTAGAAAATTTCTGCGATTGGTTAAATTGGCGTGAAATCCTTACTTCAAAGGAAATAGAGGAACTGATTTCTCTAAATTTCCATAAGTCTATTGAATATTTTTATGGAGATGTAGCAAGGCACCCTTTTAGAAATCATACCCATCTTTTAAACTTGGAAGAAATGTATAGTGCAAGCGTTGCAGCAAATGTAGCTGGAGAAGGATTCGTTTCAAGTGAAAAGACAAAAGGGTATTCACCAAAAATCTTAAAAAACTTTTTAACAAGAATAGAACAAAAATTAAACGTTTTGTATAAATTAGCATCAGGTACTATTTTTAATTTTTCTGATAACTAACTCAAATGTAAAGCTTAGATGTAATATTTAATAATCTGGCATCTATAAATTTAATTTATATGATTGCAGAGTAATACTTTAAAAATTTTTCTGCTTTTTAACTTTCTAATATATGCTTAAAAAACAGGTTGGAAAGTTAGTTTGTTTTATGAATTTTACAAGCAAAAGAATGAAGACTTTTTAGAGATGATGTTAGGCGCATCAAAAAAGACATATTTTTTGTTATTCCTCCTATTTTTGTAACAGACAAAAAAGTGATGACAAAATATGCTTAAAATTTTTTTGCATTATGATTGTAGCAATGACACCTGTTAAAGGTGGTTTTTCAATAGAGCTAAATCCACCTTTTGTAAGAAGAAATTAGCTGAGATGGTTTAGTGAAATTTTGGATGATTTAGGAAAGATTGATAGACTTGGTAATTAATTTACTTAAAATTGGGAGGCAGGTTTTAAACAGATGTTATGGCCAAATCGCAAAAATTTATTATCTGATTCTGCTAATCTCTAATATATTAAATGTTCCCTTTTTTTGAGTAAACGATATACTTTTTTTAAATAAGAATTGGATCTTTCACATTGCGAATGTCAAGACAATCCATAGAGATGCTGTTCTATTCAATGCTCCTTAGAGATTATAAAATATAATTTAACCAATAAGTTGTTTTAATTGACCAAGTAATACTTTACCAAGCGGCGATTTTGGAAGATTTGGAACAAAATGAATGGCTCTTATTTTTTCATAAGGGCTAACCAGATCATGAAATTTTTTTAAAACTTTTTCAAGTTGATCCGATTTTTCCCCTTCCACTATTAGTTGTATCTCATGACCTATGCGTTGGTTTGGAACAGCAATAATTACCCCTTCTTGTAAATAGCCAAGTCGCATTCTGACATCGTTAAATTTACTTTGCAAAATGGGAAGAATGACATTTTCCCCTCCAATCTTTACAAAATCACTATTTCTCCCTTTTATTTTGACGATACTTCCTTCAATAATTCCTCGATCTTCAGTAATTAGCCACCCTTCCTGTTTAGGATCCATAAAATTTACATCTGTTTCACTAAGATAAGCATACAGATCTAACAAGCTTGTGCTTTTTAAACTGATAAAACCCTCTTCATTAACTTTTGCTTGCATATGAGGCAAAAGAATTAACTCATTTTTATTAGGGATTGCCGTTGCTACTTGAGAACTTGCCTCTGTTAAGCCATAACTTGGACAAATTGGCCATCCTAACTGTTTAGCAGCTTCCACCAATTGCGATGAAATGGCACCACCACCAACCACCGCTATTCTTAAACTTGAGGGAGAAGAAATTTGCCTTTCAACAATGTCATATACATGAGTTGGCACTAAAGAAGTGATTGTAATTTGCTTTTCAGTAAGTTGCCTTACAAATTCCTCTAACCTCCATTCTTCTTGATGAAAAATTTGACAACCTGAAATATAGGCTCTAGCCATTGTTCCAAGCCCACCTACATGAAATAATGGCAATGGATTTAAGATCCGATCATGACTATTAATCGATAAATGCTTGACTACACCTTGTGCTGAACATAAAAAAGCCCGTTTAGTCAAACCGACAAATTTTAAACTTTTTTGTGTTTGGGTTACTCCCGAAGTCATAACCCATATCATTCCTTTATAAGAGTTAAGCTTAAGTTCATAACGTCTGATAATCTCAAGTTCTTTATGAGGTAAACGGGGATTAAATAAGACATGTGTTTCTTCAGATGTCCAGTCAATATTTATTGTCATAATAGTTGCCAGGAAAGCTTTTGCAGTTCTTCATCAAAACCAAAACCCGTCCCTTTTGGTGGAGTAAAATTAGGTCCTTTTTGGACTAAATGGCGGCTAAAGTCATTTTCTAAATAGCAATAATGGGTTAAAAGGCCGTGTTTTAAACAATGTTTTGGATTTTGTTTAAAAAGTAAAGCCGTGTAATAAGCAGCGCAAACTTGACCAAAAGGATGGTCCAGATAAGATGTGACCATAATATTGCGATTAGAGATCTCTTTTTGAAAGGTTTGCAAGGGTTGAATAGCTGGTTTGAAAACGGCCACACTATTTTTATGCTTATTTATGGTTTGTAAAACACATTTATCAATTCCATAATCTGTTTGATCTTCCCTTTCACAACCTTCAAATGGATCTTCAAAAAAATAGATCTTTTCCCTAACAGAACTAATTTTTTTAAGAAAAACCAAAAATTGCTCTTTTGTTAGATGGCAATTGAAATCAAGAGCTACTTTAATATCATAATCTAGAAGTATTCTTATTAACCAATTGGTTTCATGTTCAATATCTTTGCCAAGCTTTATTTTAAAATCGGTAAACCCCTCTTGAAGTTTATCTTGAATAATCAAATAGCTCTTTTCGTTCAAAACAGTTAGAAGAAAATGACCTTTTGGTAAAGGCAATCCCTCTAATAGATTGGTTTTATTCTGCCTTGCCATTGCATCGAGTTTTGCAAACTGGATAGATTGAGCTAATAAAAGGGTTATTTTTTTTTGTTTTAAGTTTGTCAATTGATCATCTAAACAAAGATCGTTAAGTTCTTGCCAAGGATGACAATCAGCATACCCTATACAATCAGGTGCAAAAGTAAAACGCAAAAGCGCCCCTTTTCTTACAGAATAATTTTGATAACTTTTGATAACACCATTACTTACAAGTTCATAAGGAGCGTAAGCACAAGTTAAATAAGAAGACTGATCCATAAAATAATTCCAAATAACAGTTGAATGGCTGCAGCTAATGCTAAAAATTTGTTATAAATACGACTTGGACTTGTTGTCCAAATTTTATAAAGATAAATAGCCACAGCTGGGATTAGTATTGCACTCATGAATGCGCTTAAAGAATACCCTTCTTTATACCAATAGCTCATAAGGATGAAAGGTATAATCGCGTTGACTGTAATTACAATTCTTGCAAAGGTTTTACCAAAGCGAGCAACTAAGGTTTTTTTTTCACTTTTTTGATCCCCTTCAATATCTCTTAAATTATTTGTTGTTATAACATTGCAAGCAAGACATCCGAACTGTAAGGCTTCTACAAAAATAAGCGTATTGACTTGTCCGGTCTGAACATAATAGCTCGACAACGTGGCTGCAAAACCATAAAACATCATTACGAATAGTTCACCAAAACCATAATAGGCTAAGGGAAAAGGCCCCCCCGTATAACAAAAACCACAAATGGGAGAAGCTATCATTAAAAAAAGTAAAGGCAAGCCTGCAGCAAGTATTAATGGTGCACCGAAAAATTCAGCTATTACAAAGCTAATTAGTCCTCCTAACATCACTTCATTAAAAGACAGCCACCCTTTTTGCGTAACTCGATCAGGCCCTAAACGTTCATTGGTATCAGAGCCTTTTTTAAAATCGATTGCATCGTTAAAAAGATTTGTACCGATTGTTATCCAAACACCAACCATAGCTGCACAAAAAGCTAAAAACCAATTAATAGCAAATCCTTGTACATACGCTGTCCATGTAGCCGTCCATACAGGAATAAAGCCTGTTGCTAATGTTTTAGGCCTAGCTGCAAGTAGCCAGGCTTTAAATTTATTCGGTTGTGATAATTCTGCTGTATTCATGGTAATCTTTCAAATTGGGAAAAATCAGGTTTTCTTTTTTCTAAAAACGCATTTTTGCCTTCTTGCGCTTCTTCAGTCATATAATACATTAAAGTTGCGTTGCCAGCTAAATCGAGTAAACCAATTTGTCCATCGCAATCAGCATTCATAGCAGCCTTTAAACAACGAAGAGATAAAGGAGAATGCTGTAAAATTTCTCGACACCACTGTAAAGTTTCTTTTTCCAAGTCTGATAAAGGAACAACATGGTTGACAAGTCCCATTTCTAAGGCTTGTTTTGCATCATATTGACGGCATAAAAACCAAATTTCACGAGCCTTTTTTTGTCCAACAATTCGAGCGAGATAACTACTTCCAAGCCCCCCATCGAATGATCCAACTTTTGGCCCTGTTTGTCCAAATCTTGCATTATCGGCAGCAATTGTTAAATCGCAAACCAAATGTAAAACATGGCCTCCCCCTATTGCGTAACCCGCTACCATAGCAATGACTGGTTTTGGTAAAGAGCGAATTTGTTTTTGTAAATCTAAAACATTAAGACGTGGTATTCCATCATCCCCTAAATACCCTTCATCGCCCCTTATTTTTTGATCACCACCAGAACAAAAAGCTTTTTCACCTTCTCCTGTTAAAATAATAACTCCAACAGATGAATCATTTCGGCAGATATCAAAAGCGTTTTGTAACTCCATAACAGTTAAAGGTCGAAAAGCATTGCGCACTTCAGGACGATTGATCGTAATTTTGGCAATTCCTTCTTCATTTTTCTCTAACTTAATATCTTGATAACTTTTTACTGACATCCATTGATGTTCAAGTGTGACTGACATACTCTATTTCCTGTATAAAATTTTTAAGTATCTTAGTAAATAATGACTGTTGATCTAAATGTATTCTGTGACCTGCATCTTTGACCACTATCTTTGATGAATGCTGGTTGCGAAATAATAAATGTTCACTTAACGAGACAAATTTTTCATCGTTTTGCCCCACAAGCCAGAGTAAAGGTATATTTATTGATTCAAGAAAAAACTTAAAGTTTTTTTGACGACTTAAAGAAAAATTAACTAAAGCTTTAGCTAGCCATTCTCTATTAAATGTTTTTTCATATTTTTTTTGTTCTTTAGAAGTCGTTTTAAAAACTTTTTGGGCATTCCATTGATTTAAGGCATGAGTCCAATCTTCTTTTAGCCATATATCTGCCCATTTTTTATCATTAATGTAGCGATCTTTTTTTTCTTTTTCACAATCTATTCCAGGATGGGTAGAAATAAAAATAGCCCCTTTCCAGTAAGAAGGAAACATTTCAAGTAAGTGTAAGCTAAGTCTACCTCCGAGTGAATACCCCATTAATAGATTAAACCCAGGCTCTATTTTTTGAATAAAGTTTTGAGACCAGCTAGAAAAATCGCAAGTATCTTTCATGTTATCCCAAATAGAGTGTTTGATAACTGTAACATTCTCACATTCAACAAAGTCAAAGTCTGTTGGTTGTCCTAAAAAACCATGAATAACATGAAGATTTAGTTTTGTTTGATGAAAGCTAACCATTTTTTCCAAAATATAGTTGTTGAGTCATTATCAGGTATTATTTCTAAAACATGTGGTTTCCCGCAGGCAAGTGTGTTAGGTAAACAGTTGCACTTTTCATAAGATAAATTCCACATTTTGGCAAATTGTTCAAATTGATAATCATGGGAATTTAGCATACTTTTGCTAGCATGCATCCTTTCAAAAATTTTACCTCCACCATTATTAATAATCGCCAAACTAAAAATGGTTTCTGGCAACTGTTTTATAATCCAGGGCGCTGCCATATCATATAGTACTGTAAGATCTCCAAATATTCCCCAATTGTTTTTTAAAGGGTTTGTAAGACCTAAAAAAGTAGACAATTGCCCATCAATTCCATTGACACCTCTTGAAGAATAATAGGTGCTATTTTTATACAAACTATTCGCAAAGCCATCCCATTCTCTTATGGGTAAACTATTGCCTAAATAAACAATCGATTGCTCGGCAATTTTTTTTGATAAGGAATGAATAAGGCTTGGCTCAGCTAATGGTTCTTCCTTCATTAATTGATATAAAAAATTAACATTTTCTAAATTTCTTTTACTCCAATTAGTAAAATCAAAAAATGTAGAAATTTGGATCTCATGCAAACGATCTAAGGCATATTGTATATGGTTTCCCCAAGTAATTCCTGGAAACTCCTTTACATCTATTGACAAAAGATCAAATTTTCCTTTTAGCTTATTTAAAACCCTCCAAAATTTAAGGGTTGGAACTCCCCCTATTCGCAAAATTGAGTCAATCGGATATTGGTTTGCTAAAGCTTCTTCCAACAAGTTTTCAGAAAAATGGATTCGAAATTGTTGTAAGTCAGGGTGCTCCCTAAGTTGTGAACTAGCCTCTAAATATAGGGGAGCCTTTAAGTTTTTTAGAAATTGGCATACAGAATGAATAGCCGAAAACGGAATATGACTTACAATGACAAAAGGATAAGAATTTCTTTCAAAAAATTTTTCTATTTCCAAAGAATACAAATATTTTTTTTTCGGTTTTTCAACCTTTGCAATATTAATTTTAAAAGGCTCAAAGTCCAGCTCTAACGGTTCACTTAAGCAAATATTAAGATGCGCAGGTTTTGTTAAATCCCAATCTTTCAGTGTAAATTCCTCTTCTTCAACATCTTTAAAAAATGGTGTATACACGCCAAAAATATTGTATTGATTAACAGTTTGAGGTGCCCCTGTACCTCTCATCTCTTTTGGTCTATCAGCAGTGAGGCAAAGAAGGGGTAAATTAGAGTAAAAGCTTTCCATTACAGCTGGGAATAATTCAGCTACTGCAGATCCTGAAGTTGTAATGATAGCAACCGGTTTATTGGTAGCTTTAATTCTGCCAATGGCAAAAAATGCTGCCGATCTTTCTTCGGACCAATACCAAACTTTAAAAAAACTAGTTTGATCTAAAGCACTTACAAAAGGAGCATTTCTCCCACCTGGACAAATTACTATTTCTTCTATGCCACTATCACATAGATTTTGCAAAACATGCTTAACAATTAATTGGTTTTCTTCGACGAGAAGGTTCATAAAGATAAATTTGTTTTAATCGTTTCTAATTTCAAAAGGATTTCTTGCCATTCTTCTTCAAACTCACTATTTTCAACGATTCCCCCTCCAGCAAAAATGTAGGCTTTCTCTTTAAACCATTGTGTATTTCTTATTGCAACGTAACATAGTCCATCTCCAGATAAAGGATCATAGTAACCGCATGGTGCTCCATATCTATATCTTGGCATTTCTTTATTATATTTTTTCAATAAGTCAAAACCAATCTCTTTCGGATAAGTACCAAGCGCCGGTGTTGGATGCAACAGCTTAACAATTTTTTCAAACGAAAGCCCTTTTTGTAAGGTTAAAGAAAATTTTGTAAATAAATGTTGAATACTCCCACATTTTTTTATCTCAAGTGGATTTTGCTTAATAGTTGCATAATCTTTAAATGCATCCACAATGCCTTTGACCACAAAATCATGTTCAATTCGATCCTTAGCATGAGTTAAAAAATCTGATTCGTTTATTTCAACAGATTTAGTACCAGCGCAAGCTACAGTCTCTACACTTTTTTTAAGAGAAGAATAATAAAAAAGAAGTTCAGGTGTTGCCCCGATCATTCCGCTTGTTTTATCCCACAAACCATAGCTAAAAGAATTCTGTTTATTTAAAGCCTTTTCAATTAAAAATGGCAATTTATTGCTTGAAAAGGATGAACACATTTCATAAACATAAAGAACAATTTTTTTTAACAGATTTGTTTCAAATGCTTTTTTACCATCATTAAAAGCTTTTTGATAATTTTGCTTCCCATTCAAATTCCATGTTAAAGCCTGCGAAGACTTCAACTTTTTTGGTAAACATTCAAGAAAAACTTGCTTTTCTACAAGAAATGTTTTCTCAAACAGAAACCATGGTTTTTTTTCCTCCAAAAAAAAATCAGGAAAATAAAAACTGATTTTGCAAGGGTCGTGTTTTTCCAAAATTTGAAAAGAACCACAACCTAGCAACAACTGATTTTTAGTATTTTGCAATAAACAACCTGAGGATAAAAACTCATCCCAAAAACTTTTTTTGAGCAAATACTCTTTTTTAGAGTTGATCATTACTATTTAACTTTTACGATTTGTTTCCCGGTATTTTCCCCCTTGAAAAGTCCAATAAAAGCTTTTGGTGCATTTTCTAAGCCAGTCGTAACTGTCTCTTTTGATTTGAGTTTTTCATTTTTTACCCATTCGCTCAAAAACTTCTGACCTTCTGTAAATCTCTTCGCATAGTCTGCTATTATAAATCCTTGAGCTAAAGCACTGCGAGTTAAAAGAATACTAAAGTTTCTCGGGCCGGTATCTATTTTTTCTTGATTATACATGGAAATTTGGCCACAAATCACGATTCTTGCAAATTTATTAATCATTTGTAATACAAGATCAGTAATGCTGCCGCCAACATTATCAAAATAAATATCTACTCCATTGGGACAGGCTTTTTTTAGTTCTTCTTTAAAATGAGGGCTTTTGTAATTAACGGCGGCATCAAATCCAAAATCTAGTAAAGTCTTGATTTTGTCATCACTTCCTGCAATACCAACAACCCTACATCCTTTTATCTTTGCAATTTGTCCAACAGTTAATCCAACAGCACCGGCCGCTCCAGATATGACTACCGTTTCTCCATCCTGTGGTTTGCCAATTTCTAATAAACCAAAGTAAGCTGTCAAACCTGGCATTCCTAAAGTCCCAAGAAATGTTGAAAGAGGGGCTAAATTAGGGTCAACTTTTTGTATTTCATTTTGCTTTGCCACATTATAATCTGCCCAATTAAGAAAACCAGAATAATAGTCTCCTACCTTTATGGAAGGTACTTTAGACTCCACTACTTTTCCAACTATTCCTCCAGTGATCGGTTTATTTAACTGGAAAGGAAGAATATAAGATGGACGATCATTCATCCGTCCTCGCATATAAGGATCTACTGATAAATATTGAGTTTCTAACAACACTTCCCCTTCATGAATCGTTGGCATAGGCGCGTCAACAATTGCAAAATTTTCTGCATTTGCCATTCCAGTAGGTCTTGAAACTAAAACAATTTCCCGATTTGCGTGCATATTTTTCCTCTAACAGTTTTTCTTTAGTTATTTTTAAACGGACTGCAAAAGCTTTACAAGAAAAAATTTTATTTTTTATGCAACTTAGTCTATTTTAAACATTTATGGAATAAAAATCTATTTTATGGAAAAAGTTGATAAAAACTTATAAACCTTAAAATTTAGTTGAAATAAAAAAGAGGGTACAGTTGGACGTAACAGAATGGATTCTTTTTGCCATTATTGGACTTATTGCTGGATTAATTGCAGGCTTGATAGGAATTGGGGGTGGAATCATTACAGTGCCAGCCCTTTTATTTTCTTTTCAATATCATCATATGCCAAATGATCTTGTTATGAAAACAGCTATTGGAACATCTCTTGGCATTATGGTATTTACCGCAGCCTCTGCCTCTTATTTTCACTATAAAAATGGAAATATTGTATGGAAGGTGTTTACTTTATTTGCTCCAGGAATAGCTGTTGGGTCAATTATTGGCTCATTAATCGCTGATTTTTTGCCAAGTTCTCAATTAAAAGTTTTTTTTGCTTTCTTTCAAATTTGTATGGGGATTTATTTCATCTTACCCATTAAGCCACATTCTGAAGAAACAACAATCAAATCTTCTTATGCATTAACTATTGCTGGAGTTTTTATAGGAATAGTTTCTACTTTACTTGGCATTGGAGGTGGGATTCTAATTATACCTGTACTTTTAAAATTTAAAATCCCCTTAAAAAAAGCAGTTGGCACATCTTCTTTTATTGTTTTACTAACAGCCATAATTGGCTCAATTTCATTTTTTTTACTCGGGATGAGTAAAGAAGATTCCCCTACTCATTTTGGCTATCTTTATTTACCAGCTTTTTTTGTCATTGGGATTATTTCTATCTTTTCCGCACAAATGGGAGCAAATCTTGCAAAACGTTTGCAAACATCCATTTTAAGAAAAGTTTTCGGCTATAGCTTAATAATTATTGCTCTATTCGTTTTAAATCAAATATAAAGCAAAATAATGTATCATAAAAACAAAAAGCTTAAGTTAATTTGCTATAGGTAAAAATAACATTATTGGAATCAAATATGGAAGAATTTGAAAAACCTAATTTTTTTTATTTAGGAAAGTTTTTTGACCCTAAACTTAAAAAAACGACAAAAGAGGTCTTTAATTATGATTCCAAGTTTTTAACAACTCACGCGGTTTGTGTTGGAATGACAGGAAGTGGTAAAACCGGACTTGGAATCACACTACTTGAAGAAGCAGCTTTAAATAAAATTCCAGCTATTATTATCGATCCTAAAGGTGATATGGGTAACCTTTTATTACAATTCCCTGAATTATCAGCAGAAGAATTTCGCCCTTGGGTTGATGCGGCAGAAGCTGGAAGAAAAGGGGAATCTGTAGATGAATATGCAAAAACTATAGCTGAGCAATGGAAAAATGGACTTGCCAAATGGCAAGAAGATGGGAAAAGAATTGAGCGTTTAAAAGAAAGTGTAGAAATGGCCATTTACACGCCTGCTAGTAAAGCGGGTATTCCCCTTTCCATTTTAGGTTCTTTCTCTCCCCCTACTAAAGAACAAGCTCTCAATACTAGCGCTGTTAGAGAAAGAGTAAGCTCTATAACATCAAGTTTACTTGGAATGCTAGGAATCGATGCAGATCCGATTAAAAGTCGAGAACATATCCTTCTTTCAAAAATAATCGAAGATGCATGGTCCGAGGGAAAAGAAGTGACCATTGAAATGCTAATTCAGCAGATACAACGCCCCTCGTTTGATAAAATAGGCGCAATGGCACTAGATACATTTTTTTCCAGTAAAGAGCGAACCAATTTAGCTGTTAACTTAAATAATCTTTTAGCATCTCCTGGATTTCAAGCATGGATGGAAGGGGAAAGTCTAGATATCCAGAAATTACTGAATAACGAGCAAGGAAAACCAAAATTATCGATCATTTCAATTGCCCATCTTTCAGATACGGAAAGAATGTTTTTTGTTACCTTACTTTTAAATCAAATGATTATGTGGATGCGCAAACAACCTGGCACATCTAATTTACGAGCCATTTTTTACATGGATGAAATCTTTGGTTTTTTCCCACCTACTGCCTCGCCCCCCTCAAAGTTACCCATGCTTACCATGCTAAAACAAGCAAGAGCATTTGGTTTAGGTATTGTTTTAGCTACCCAAAACCCTGTGGATTTAGATTATAAAGGCTTAGCAAACTGTGGCACATGGTTTATTGGTAGGTTACAAACAGAACGAGATAAAGCTCGTATGATTGAAGGATTAAATGTAGCTTCTAATGGCGATATTAATAGCAAAGAAATTGATGAAATGATAGCAGCTACAAATACACGTATTTTTATCATGAGAAGTATTCATGAAAAACAACCTCTTCTTTTTGAAACACGATGGACTTTGTCTTATTTACGAGGGCCTTTAACGTTAACACAAATTGAAAAACTAACAGATCATCTAGATAAATCAGTTAAAACGAATAAAATAGAGTCAAGCCCTAATCCTTACAGTAATTTTAAGCCTAATGTCCCCTCTGGTATTGAAGAATATTACGTAAAAAAAGATAATCTCTCGTCACCCATTTATCGCCCACTAATTTTAGGCTCCGCTAAGCTTCATTTTGTCGATACCAAGGCAAAATTAGATTTATGGAAAGTTGTTGATCTTATCTCTCATCCAGCCGATGATGGCAAAAATGTCGATTGGCAAATAGAAGACATTCAAGCAAATGTTAAACAGATCATACAAAATCAACCTTTACCAGATAGTCGCTACGAAGAGCTACCAGCTGGTCTCATGCAAGAAAAAACTTATAAAAGTTTTAGCAAAACTTTCATTTCTTGGCTTTATCAAACCCAAATTTACCCACTATTCCAATTTCCTGAACTTGGGTTAACTTCTGAACAAAATCAATCAGAAGCTGATTTCAGATCCTTAGTTACAAGAACAATCTATCAAAATAGAGAAATTAACGTTAAGAAAATTCAAGAAAAATACAACCAAAAAATTGCCATTATAGGTGACAAAATTAAACGTGCGCAAGATAAGATGTCACAAAAACAACAACAAGCTGGATGGCAAAAAATACAAACGATTTTAGCTGCCATTTCAACTATGCTAGGAGCGTTTTTTAAAAAGAAAATCACTAAAGGAACAATTAGTGAAGCAAATACTTCTATTAGAAAAATCGGAAGAATGACAAAAGATAGTCAAAGTGCTTCTCAAGCCGAAGAGGAATACAACAATCTAAGACAACAACTAAACGATCTTCAGACTCAAATGCAAGATGAAATTTCTAGAATTCCTGTCATCATCGACCCTCAAAGTTTAAATATTGAGAAATTAGAAATAAGGCCTAGAAAAAGCGATATTTCTGTGGAGAAAATCGCCATTATTTGGTGGCCTGTAGAATAAACTAAAAAAAATTTCTTTTCGTAAAAAATTTTATATAATTTTAGACATTTTGTTTAAATTTGACAATTATTTCAAAAAATCTTATAATTTATACAAAACTTAGGTCATTATGAATAATTTAAACAAATATATCTTACCATACATTCCCATGATTGAAGCCAGTATTCAACTCTTTCACCCTTTTGTAGAAATAGCTGTGCATGATTTAAACGAAGGGAAAATTGTTGCTTTATACCATAATATTTCAAAAAGAAAAGTAGGTGACATATCCCCTTTACACGAATTAAATGTTGAAACTAAACAGTTTCCAGATTTCTTTAACCCTTATTATAAAAAAAACTGGGATGGACGAGATTTGAAGTGTACATCAATAACTGTTAGGGATGATAAAAAGCATCCTATTGCTTTAATCTGCATTAATGTCGATACAAGCTTTTTCCAAGAAGCGCAAAAAGTTTTTAATTCATTTCTAAGTATTGAGCAAGACGCAGAAAATCCCGTGGAAATGTTTGGAGGGAAATTTGATGAGCAAATTGCCCAGTCTATTGAACATTATTTGCAAGAGAATAACCTTTCTATAAATCACCTTAACAGGGATCAAAAAAAAGAATTAGTGCAGTTCCTTTACTACAAAGGAATTTTTAATTTTAAAAATGCGGCCCCCTTTGTAGCAAATTATCTGAAGATTTCGAGGGGTTCTATTTACAATCACATAAAATCAATTGGAGATTAACAAATGATGCATACCTATAAGATTTACCATACTGATGCATTTACAAATGAACTTTTCGGTGGCAATCCAACGGTTACAGTTCTTGAAGCTGATACTTTAAGCGATAAAACTATGAAAAAGATTGCACGTGAAATGAATATGTCAGAAACAGGCTTTGTATTAAAAAGCTCATTGGCAGACTTTCGTTTACGCTTTTTTACACCTCCCGGCGATGAAATAAAATTTTGCGGTCATGCAACAGTTGGAGCTTTACAAACGTTGTATCGGGAGCAAATGTTTAAAAACAGAGAATTAACAATTGAAACTAATGCTGGAATTTTGCAGGTAACTATTGATGATAGTAATCTAAACAATATAAAGTTTATTTTTGATTCTCCTATCATTGATTTAAAACCAGCTAATTATGACTTAAGAGAAATGCTAAGAAGCCTTGAGATAAACCCTGATTTGATTGATTTATCTAAACCATTGATGTTAGAAAAAACAAATAATTACCTTTATTTTACAGCAAAAAACTTGAAAGCTTTAGAAAAAATTGAACCTAATATGCAACAAATGATTAAGTTTGCTAATAATGATAAAATAGTTATTTTTTGCATCATGACAAATGAAACGTTTGATCCGTCTTTTAACATTCATACAAGAGGTTTTGCTCCTCTCGTTGGTGTTCCTGAAGATCCATTTACAGGGTCCATGCAAGGAGGCCTTGCTGCTTATGCTATAGAAAATGATTTAGTTAACAAAAACTCTTCCTATATTAAAGTTGAACAAGGACATTTTATTCAAAGACCTGGCTATGTAAAATTAGAAGTTATAAGCCAAAATCCTTGGAAAGTAAAACTTCATGCACAAGCGTTTTCCGTTTTCTATTCTACACTTTCAGTCAGTTCATGACATATTTTTCTTACCAAATAATTTTGTAAGCTATGAAAAATTGACTTAGATAATAATTGGTCAAGGAGTTGATTGAATATTTAAATGCAATATGAGAATAATTAATGAAAATTATCACAATAGAAGATCTACAAAAAGAACTAAACTTAGAAGTTTTTATTCCAATTATTGAAGATGCTTTTAAAGCTTATTCTGCAGGAAAAACAATAACCCCCCCTGTTACTCATATGCATTTTAATGCCCCTATTTATGGGGATTTACATATTAAATGTGCTTCTTGTATTGATGATCCCTATTATTCAGTTAAAATAGCTTCTTATTTTTCTAATAACATAAAAAATGGAATTTCAAACCTACAAAGTTCTGTTCATCTTTATGAGGTGAAAACCGGATCTCTTGTAGCCATTTTTTTAGACCAAGGATTTTTAACGCATTTACGTACAGCAATGGCTGGTGCTATTTGTGCAAAGCTTTTTGCTCCTAAAACAATTAATTCGATTGGAATTATCGGATCTGGAATACAGGCTTACTATCAATTATTACTCTTAAGACACGTTGTCAATTGCAAAAATGTAGTTATGTGGTCTAGAAATCTAGAAAATGGAAAAAAATTTAGAGAACGAAAAGGTTTACACGAGTTTCATATAACTTTAGCACAAACTCCAGAGGAAGTTGCTGCGACTTCTAATTTGATTATAACTTCGACACCATCTACATCTCCGCTTCTATTCTCCCACAATATAAGGAAAGGTACTCATATTACAGCAGTTGGTTCAGACACTCCTAACAAACAAGAGTTAGATGTGCAAATATTTAAAATTGCTGATAAAATTTATGTTGATAGTAAAGCTCAATGTTCTCTTTATGGAGAAACATATCATGCTATAAAAAGTAAAAAAATAACAATTGATCAAACTCAAGAAATTGGCAAAATATTATCAAGTGCAAAACCAGTAAGAGACAATGACGAAATAACTGTTGCAGACTTAACAGGACTTGGAATACAGGACCTAAAAATAGCAACCGCGTTTTATAAATTACTTAATTTTTAAGTTTATTGTATTACACATTTGCACTTGTGAGCTTTCTTAGCCTCTTGTTTAGGATTTTCTATCTTAGTAACGCTTTTTCCATTCCATTCATAATCGGGATTCTTTTCTTTTGTTTTTGTCTTCCCCTTAATTTGAGAGTCTCTTTGGTTATCCGCTAAAATTTGACACATATGATCGGTTGTAGTGATTGTTGTCATACTTAAATCCTTCTATTTTTATGATGCTATTTAACTACAATTTGCAGTTACAAAAGAAATTTTGCAATAATTTATTTTTGTGGTTAGATCATAATCCGGACGAATATTTTGGATTTAAATCAACTTGCGAAGAATTTTTAAGTAACTTTATCTATTTGCAAAATTTTAACAATTAAACCACAGAGAAGAACATGAGATTTGAGAGGAATGAAAAAGCTTTAATGTTTCGAAATTTATTATTTCAAAAAGATTTTGGTTAACTTTTTCTACAGATATAAAAGTATCATTAATTTATCAAAATTAATCTCTTTGAACTCTTGTTCTACTCTGTGGTTTAATTGTTCTAAAAACTAAATCATAACTCTTGAAAAAGTTTTACTATTGTGTAGTTATAAAAACCTTTCCATCCTCATCAACTAAAACAGAATTTTCAGCTTGAGCTACCATTCCTGAACTTGTTTCAACTAAGGCAGCGTAACCTTCTATCATCCCAACTTTTTGGAATTCATGAATAATCTTTTTTAATTCCGCTAAAGAAATGCCATCAATTCTTAAATCATGCATAGCAAAAGGTAAACCATTGTAAGCTTTTATTTTTTCATAAACCATTTTCTCTTTTTCTTTCTTTTGGGAAACCAATCTTTTTTGAGAAAAAATATAAGGAAAGCCTACTTCATCAATATGCCCACTACCTGTTGAAGCAAAAGGTTCAATAGCAAAGGTCATTCCAGGCTTTATGATAGCAGTGGATTTGTTGTCATAATTTGGAATAACAGGAGATGTGTGTATTTTGTATTTACCAAGCCCATGACCAGATAAAGTTTTTATGGTACTACAGTTGAATTTACTAATGGTTTGATAAATAACCTTTCCTATTTCTTTTAATTCTAGGCCGACTTTTATAATATTCTGCGCTTCTTGTAAGGCATTTTCTACCGCATTTAGCAAATGTTGGTATTTACCTGATAAATCTATTGTGACTGCACAATCACCAATAGCTCCTTGATAACAAATGCCTACATCTAGTTTTACAACTTCATCGGAAAAAATAATATCTTCGTCAGGATCTGGTAAAAAATGAGCTGCTATTTCATTTAGAGCAATTTGAGGTGGAAACGCAGCAATAGCATCTAATTCCACAATTTTTTGATTAATTTTATTGATTACTTCATTGTATGAGGCACCAGGTTTTATCAAAGACTTACCATAGCTTCTTATCTGCTTGGCAATTAGACCTGCTTGAATAAAATTGTTTTTATAGGATTGGTTCATTGTATAAACACTAACTTATTACATTAACTTTTTTTTAATTGAATATTCCAGCAACGGTGAATCTTTGGATCGTGAAAATCGATTGGAATCGTTTTATCAGAAACATCTCGAATGGTACAGTTTGGAAATAAATTGTAATCGAAGAGAAATTTTCTTGAATTTGTGCTAAATATTATAGTGCCATTTTGATTTAACAACCTTATAGCTTGGTTGATTAAATAGATATAATCATAGTGAATGTCAAATAGCTGATCCATTTTTTTTGAACGAGAAATGGTCGGAGGATCGATAACTATAATATCATATCTAACTCCAAATAATACTTCTTCTTCCAAAAATTTTAAGCAATCAGCTCTTACGATTTCATTATTATGAAGTGATAATTTATTTAATAAAAAATTATCTTTACCCCATGAAGTGTATGTATTTGACATATCTACACTCTTAGTAAAAGTGGCACCAGCAACGGCTGCATGAACACTAAAAGAACACGTATAAGCAAATAGATTAAGGATTTTTTTATCTTTTGCAATTGAAGACACATATTTTCTTGTTTCTCCTAAGTAACTTTATTTTAAGTTGCTAATTATAAGTGCTATATGTATTTCTCTAATTTGTATCCAAATGCCGCTGCCCTTTTCTTCAAAAATTTAAGTGTTTTTTCTCCATTCATTTTATCATAATAATCGCACCCTACCTCAACATATTCTGTCTTATTCAACATCATAAAATAAATTGCTCTAGCCATTTTATGCGCTGTTGCTGTTATCGCTTCCACAGGTCCCATTCTCGCCTTCATCTTTCTTAGATGCGCTCCAAAAACACTATTGTTTTTATAAAGTCCACTTGCTGACATTCGCAAAATTGTAGCCGCTTTATTAGTACTATGTGATGTATGACTACTTAATCTTCTTCCTCCAGAAATTCGAGTTCCTGGGCAAAGCCCAAGCCATGCACAGAAATGCTTTACAGTTGGCCATCGTTTGATATCTGTTCCTATTTCTGAAATGAGTTTTAATGCTGTACTTACGTCAATCCCGGGGATTGCTGTTAAATCGATACCTATAAGCGATTTGAGATGATCTGATACGTTAAAAGTATATTGATATTTTTTAGATCTAACAGTTTTTGCTTTTTTTGATGGCTCTTCTTTAATTGATGTTAACATTTCGAGTTTTTTTTTACGGCTTCATCGCATTCTCGAATTTGGTTTTGATAAAAATCGTATGCATTAACTGCTTGCTGCAAAGCAAATAAATGTTCTTCCCTGTAATTGCCTTGCAAGGAGCTTTCAATAACTTCTATCGGTTGTTTACATCTAGGGTCTCTCATTTTAGCTAATTCTTTGGGGTTTGTTTTTCCTCTTAAGATAGCCCTGATTATTGCCATGCCAGTAACACCGGTGATATCACTGATCGCATTTTGAAGATGTATATTCATTTGTACTAGCGCTTTTTGCATTCTATTGACATGTGTAGCTGCAGATTCTATAAGCATTGATCTTTGCCTAAGATAACTTCTTAATTCTACAATTTTATCTTCTGGGCGAAATGCTGCTGCTAACAGGCCATGGGCATGAAGCTGTTGTAACCACTGACAGTCGATAACATCCGATTTACGACCTCTAATATTTTTAACATGATGCGCATCTACTAGATTTACTTCGAAACCCGCTTGCTCAAGCATTTCGAAAACCGGAATCCAATACGACCCTGTAGACTCCATTACAATAGTTTTTATACTACACTTCTTAAGCCAAGAGATCATTCTTTGAATATCAGGTGTATAACACTCAAATTCTCTTACTATTTCATTATCTCGCCCTTCTGGTATAGCTACAAAATGTGAAGAAGCGCCAATATCTATTCCTGCAGAATCTGGATTTATTATTTTAATTGAGGATCGGTTCATAAAAAAAACTCTTGAATTAATAAAATGCAAAGTACGAAAAGTATTAACGCCAACATTCTCCTAAGCAGGATAATCTTAAAAGATTTCACTAATGATGCTTGCGTGACTTTTCGCGGACCATTCTCTGTGCCAGGCTAAAAGCACTAATGCGACCTCGGTCTCTACAATGCGGGTAGATTTTAATTAATTAGATTTTTTTGAATCAAGTTACATTGGAATGTTGGAAGAAATTAGAAAGGGAAAAGAAAAAAAATCATTTCTCTTCCCTATCCTCTGTGATCTAAAAAAAGCCCAGTATCTAAATAATCCTTCAAATTAACCTTAAATTTTACTCCGTATTCTAAGACGGTAAAAAAATCTTTACTATTTGCTTGTTTTTCATATTGTCTCGTCTCTTTTGCCTTTGAACGTATTCTCCAATATATCGATTTTTCAGAAATATTAAAAATTTTCTGTAGGCTTAAAATAATTTCTTGAGCTTGTTCATCTCTTAATTCAGGATTATTTTTAGATGCAAAAAAATGTATGCAAAAATTGCCATCATAGTAATCTATAGCAAAAGGATAATGGTGAATTTCACGGTCATAAATTCTAAAACAATTTGTATTAGTTCGTTTAGCCCATTTTTTTACATGTTTATAATTTTTTCTAATACAATTGATGAAAGGTGAAGATTTATCTTCACCATCATGAATTTCGGGTAATTGAATTTCCATAAATTTATTTTTTTATTAATTCATTCATCTTAAATATAAAGATTAAACTAGTATGACGAATTTATCACTTCTTTTGTATATATTTTTAAAAAAGTAGTTTTTACTCGTTACTAAAGATGGATTTTAAATATTGAATAGAAATTTAAGGAATTTTAAATGTTTATAAGATAAACTCATCGCTTTATTTATTTTTTTTTCTATGTTTCCCATCTCCTCAATCATCTCTTTTTTTCAAACTAAACCATCAAATGCTTTGATTGTATCAAGCAACATTCCTAACGATGAAGACGATTTGAAGGTTTTTTTAGAATTTTATAAAGCTGAGCCCGATTTATTTTTAGATGAATTAAAAAAAACTAAGATAGAAGATAAAGATATTATTGATGCAAATGGCTTAGTCATACACCCAAGATTATTATTTTTCTCCAAAAAAAACACTCATAGCTTTCCTTTTATCCAAGCATCAATAAAAGAACTTTTTAATGATCCTTTAAATAAATCGGATCAAATATTAAAAGATTGTTTTGATAAATTATTTGATCTATTAACTAACACAAAAGGTTCCATTAACTTTGCAGGTGGATTTGTTATTTATTTAATTGATGTATCTTTTGAAGGATTATTAAAAGAATCTGAATTAAATCATCTGCAACTACCTAAATATTGTTTTCATAATTACACTGATATTGATATCCACATAAATCTAGAAAAATTAAACCCTACTGTCCAGCAGGTTTATAAAGAACTTTGTTCCCTATTTCATTATAAGCCCACATTTTTGGATATACGTTTAAATACTAATAATCAAGTAAACGATGATGTGCAATATTTACACTTAGCTGGCAAGAGTGTTAAGCATGATTATGATTTTTCTTTTTCAGCGAATCAAAAGGAAACGAATTTATTTAGTGTCGATGAAGGGAAAATAGTTATCTCAGAAAACGGGAATATTTATCTCACCACAAAAAAACGTCCCATTATACAAATTGGATTAGATATAAGACTTAGAATTTTACGCTTAGCAAAATCAGAACAGATTTCCCATAAATCTTTTTGGAAGATTATCCTTTATATAACAAAAGGGTATCGTAGTTTGGACATTAAGTCTTTCGAATTAACCGCCCAAATTGCTTTTCAATGGTTGATTCCTAAAGGCTTTGCTGAAGGGACCTTTCAAATCATAAATGATTTTGTAAAAAATCATAGTAAATCCTTAGATTTTATTGCCCCATTTTTTATAAATATTTATTACAGCAATTTATTAAAATTTATAGATTTAAAATTGATTCATAAAAAATTAAAAGATAAATATCAGTTCGAATCATCTTCTATTTATAATGGATTATTGCATTGGGAATATGAGTTAGAAGACTATTTTTGTATTTTTAATTTTATAGCTTATCTTTCATTATTAAACAAAAAAGAAGTTTCAAAAGTTTCTATAATAGAACATTTTGAGAAAAAACATTATTATATAAACGATGAAAATCTATTTTGTTTGATTCCAGTAGACATAGATAACACTTTACAACACATAGAAAAGATTGTCCAAAGCGATAAAATTGTTTATTTTAGCAAACAAATTCTCTCTTTATTTGATAAATTGATTAATTTTGAGAACTTAATCAAGGTACCAATACAAATTTATCAAATTAATAAATTAGAAAAAATTGCCTTACATTTAATTATTCATGACAACGAAAATGTAAAAATGATTGGTTTAAAAATTCTTTTACTTATTTACATTGTCTCAGAATTAATTTGTGATTCATTATTTATTGAAAATATCCCTTTACTTTTTTCGTTTCATTTAAAAAATAAAAATATACTTTTAAATTTGCTCTTACATAAGATTGGGATATCTTCTAAAAAAAATATTTTTAAACAAGTTTGTTTTTTAACAAATGATGTAAACGTTTTAAGTTTGGGATGGATTTTAACGTTAAGAGAAAATTCTAAATATTATTCTTCAAAAATTACTTTAAAGAAAGGAATTGAGAATGATAAAAGAGAAATTTGTCAGAATTTTCTCGATCTTTTTTTGCAAAATAAACAAAAAAATATAGTTTCCTTTTGCTTTTCCCTATTTTGTCATGAAAATTTTTTGCAAGCAGAAGATATACTTTTTCTATATTCCCAATTTGAAATCTCACCTGAAGCTCAGGAAGTTTTTGCAAATTATTTATTTACACAAGAAATAACTGAAAAAAAATCTCTTTTTGCCCTTTGTGATGTAATAAAACTATTAGCTAAAAAAAATGTTTTACATGCCTATCTTTTTTGGAAAAAAACAAAAAAACTTCATGCAGATCAAAAAAATCAAGACTTTTACAAAGATTGTATAAAGGTTTTGCAAGAAAAAATCTTCGTTTTTTTTAGAAATGAGATTAATGACCTAAATTTAATCTTGGATTTACTAGACGATACCTACCAAAATGGTCTTTGGATTGAAATAATAGATATCAAAACATATTTTGATACAATGCTTTATATAAATGATCTATTACGTTTACGCAAAGACTTAAATTTAAATCAAAAATATCTCCTTTACTCTAAAGAGATTGATTTCAAAGCAATAGATTTAGAGAAATTTATAAAAAAATACGGATCTTTTTACACAATCCACTTGCTAAATATTAATCTAAAAAAAAATCTAATAGCTCTTTCCCATCTAGACGAAATTATTAAAAAAATACTAATGGTTCATAGCTCTAAAAAAAATAAAACAGATCTCGATAAGGAAATATTTGAGCAATTATTGCATAACCTTTTTCAAAGCAAAAAAATTTTACCATTTAATTGTTTTACAATAGATCTAATCTTTTTATCTATATTCAAATTTTATCAAAAAAAATTCCCTCCCATTATTAAAACAATTATTTTAAATTACGCGACTAGTAAAAATTTGAATAATTTACTATCTCAACTTTTTAAATTTGTAGATAAAGATGAAAATCTCATTTTTTTTATAGTAAAAACATGTTTTCAAAAGAAGTTTTTACCACAAAACTTTAATCAGATAGTTCATTATCTTATACACAATAAAAATATTGACCTTCTTTTTATATATAATAATCTTTACGAAGATTTGGACGTTGAAAATAAAATTTTGTTATTAAGAGTTGTCATTAAAAATTTTGATTTAAAACAAATTAATGAATTAGAGGCAAAAGTTGAAAATTCTTCTTTTACAAACGAAACTATTGCACTCATAAAAAAAGAAATTTACAAAAATTTATCAAAAAGCTCCAAATTCGAACTTTTACAATATTTAATAGATCAAAAAAACTGTACACCTCTTGAAATCACATTTTTTTTAAAAGCAAAAAAGGATTTATTGCCAGAATTCTTTTACAACCAACTAAAAAAAAATAAAGTAGCTTATTTTTACTTTTTAGATACTAACTATGAAATAGTTTTGAAAAATGCTATAGATGAAAAAATCTATGAACTCTTTAACGATTTACTTTCTATATTTTTAAAAAAGAATCTTTCTTCCCAATTCTTAAAACAAATATTATTCATCGATCCAATTATTAATAATGACCTTATCTCTTTTTTTGAAGAAAACTTAGAAAAGTTATATCTTGAATCTTATAATTGCCAATATCAATATCGTTGGTTAGAAATAACTACCTATCCTAATATCTCTATTCAAAAAGTAATTCCATTTTTAAAGAAAAATCTAAAAGTTTTGATAGATATTAGTCGTGAATTATTCTTGAGCTTATTAGAAAAAATTTTTTCTAATAAAACTAATTTAACTCGTTTTTTTGACTCTGAAACGAGTTCTCAAATATACACTATCTTAGGTCCTGATTTATTATGTAATAAAAGTAGAGAAGTTTTTGTTTATCTTATCAATAAAATTACAGATAAAAACTTAGTAAACAAAATACTATTATTTTTTCAAAACTCTAATTTGCAAAAAGATTATATAAATTATCTTTTTGAAATCGATAAGAAACGGATAATTCAAAAAGATATATTTGAACAATACATTTACAATGTTTTAAAAGAAAACTCCTCTTTAATGAATGATATTGAATGTCTTGAATCAATCTTAAACCAATGTTCTAAAATATTATTAGATAAAATCATCAATAAAATTGTTAAATCTGTTTTAACTCTTAACGAATTTCATTTAGAAAAAATTTTCTATTTAATAGTTAGAAATAAATTAAGCTTTAATGAATTGACTTCAGCTGTTTTAAATCAGATATATAAGTTAAATAAAGAAGTTTTAGAAAAGTTTTTGGATTGGTTGCATAGTCAAAGTTATTGGAAAATCGATGAATTTTTTTTCATTACTACTATGTATAATTACATAAATAGTGTACCAATTTTTAATTTAAATAAATTTCTCTCTACAGCTACGCCTTATTATAAAGTTTTAGATCTAAGAATAAAAAAATCCTACCAAGATAAAATTTTTGATATACTAAGAATTTTTTTTGTGAAATTAAATAATGAAGTATTAGATGCAACCTCATTAAACCCAGCAAAAAACAATAATTTAAAATGCTTATTTGCTTTTATCGATGGTTCTAATCAAATAGAACTCAAAAATGAACTTAAAATTTTCAATTGTAGACAAAACTTTTCCTTTAAAAATTTTAAATCTTTTTCAGACACTTTAAGAATAATCAACCAAATAAATGTAAGTTTTAAAAGCCAGAATTATCTTAAACTTATCGAAGAAATGATTTACAGTGGTTTTGAAATAAACAATTTAGGCTTAAACGTTTCCGAATCTTCATTGTTGTATTTGTTAAATTGTATAGAATACTTCCCTCTTCGTCTAATGGGCTATTTACTCAATCTTGATATATATTCCCATGAATTGGTAACCGTTCTTTTTAACAAACTAAATTCAATTTCTCGTCCATTAACAAAGGATGAAATAGACGTAATTTTCTTATTTATCAATAAATACGTTTCAATCTTAAATTTAAACGAACCCTTTTTAAAGCAAATTAAATTTTTGTCGAGCCAAAAAAAATATATTGAACATCAAAAACAATTAAAGGTCGCTAATACACTTTTCAGTAAAGAAATTAGTCTAAACGATATTCTTTTGCTTTTAGATAAATCAAATAATTCAAGTCTAGATATTAATACAATTAAAGATGCTGCAGCTGAATATTGTATCAATATATTATATAAAAGTTTCAAAAATGACAGTAATTTAAAAACTTTTTTTGATATGACATACAAAGTCTTATCTCAAATTTATCATATCAATGTAATTCCTCTAGAAGCTAATAGCTTACAACTTCTGTTGGAAGTAGCAAAAAAAAATATTAAAAACTACATTATTAAACCAACAAATGAAGTTATTGATTTTGATCTTAAACTTGAAAATTTGTTAGCTATCGATCAAATCAAAGTTAGACAACTATTTGAAACGATTGTAAGTACTTTTTTAAAATTAGATATAGAGAATGAATCTAATGCTCTTGATGTTTTTATATTATTACATTGCTATTTAAGGGTTTTAGTTAAATATTTTCCTTCAAAAAAGACTTTAAAATTTTTAGTAGATTTAACATTTAATACTTTTTCGACGACAAATAAAAACTTATGGGATTTGAATACCAATTACTGTTCAGATTTATTTTTAGAATTTGTTTTGGCATATGAAAAAAAAGGAAAAGTTATCCCCCTATTTGCAAAACAAAAAGAAAATCCTTTTCATATTCAATTAACTTACACTTATTACACACTTATTTGTCATGAAAAAAGTTATGAGAATTTTGCTCATTACTTTTTTTTACTGATAGAAAGTAAATATGTAGAACTTAAACATAGAGATTACCGACTATCATTACCTATCAAAATCTTAAATTTTTTAATAGTTCAAGGTCAAATATCGCTTAATATAGTTGAACGATATTATCTTAAAGCTTGTCATCTACTTTTAAAATTAAACTATCAAAAGCTTATACTGGATGAAATATTAGATGATTTTTGTTCCTGTCATTTAATTCTACAAAATTCAGTGAGGTTAGGTTTAGATGTTACCTCCCTTACTTCCTCCTATGGAGATTTGCTTTACAATAATAAATCAAAAAATTCACGAATTACAATTATACTATTTTACGATTTTGTATCCTCTTTATTAGATGTAAGAATAAATTTTCACGTTGAATTTCCATTAACTGAAATATTAGATAATTACCTTAGTTTATTATTAGAATATAAAACAAAAGAAACTAAATTTATTAATACCTACTGTAATCATAAAAAATTAAAAGAAAAAATTTTACATTATGTTGCAAATAGTAAAAATAAAAACAATAAACATGTTTATAATGCTATTATTAAAAAATTAGACAACTTTATGAAATAAATTCATTCACCATATCTAGTAAATCCTAACAATAATTATGCAATCTGATCCTATCATTCTTCCTTCATTTACACAACTTCCTAACATTGAGTATGAGGTTTTAGAAACACAAAAAACGCAAGAAAAAGTCGAATTTTACCTTATATCGGAAGCTGATCTATTTTTAATAAATGCAAAAAAAATAACTTATGGGAATGAAAACCTGTTAGATGAATCCGGACTTGTAGTTAACTCTCCCTACCTCTATTTAAAGAAAGCTATTTCTCACGAACATGACGCTGTTATTGGTTGTCAATTAAATCTCTTTAAAGACAAATTGCTAACTTCAAATGCTACAATCGAAGACATTCTAAAAGCTATACCTCATAGTGAAATAAATTTGAGAGGAGGATTTGTTACTTATTTAATCGATCAAATGGATTTATTATCAAAGGAATCTATCTTTTCTGATGCAAACATTTTTAAATTTGATCTACATCCCTACTTCGATATTGATTTTTCAATTTTAGTAAAATTGATTAATCAAGAACTTATAAATAGCTATAAAGCTTGTTGCAAATATACAAATTACTCTCCAACATTTACAGATATTTGTATTCAAGACAAGAATTTACGCAATGAATTTATTTTTTTTTCTGAAAGAAATAAAATAGAAAAAGATATTGAATACTTACATTTTGTAGGGATAACAAAAACTAAACAAGTTATTGATTTTTCTATAACAACAACTTCTAATTTTTCCCCACTTTTTACACTAGATTCCGCTTTAATTTATTTATCAGATAATAAAATACAACTAAAGATTCATCCCAAAACTAATTTAATTCAAATATGTACGGATATAAAAGGAAAAATTCTTCGATTTATTAATCCTCATGATGTTAACTATAAAGCATTTTGGAAGGTATTGTTATACATCACTAAAGGTTATCGGTGTCTTCAAAGCCAAGATTTCCTTATTGTGCAAAAGAAAGCTTTTGATTTTTTAATAACCCAAGGATTTAGGAATAAATCCAAAAAAATTCTTATCGAGCTTAGTGAAAAGCATAGCAATAACAAAGATTTGTCAATTGCTCTTTTTATCAACTTATATACCTCAAAATTCCTAAATAAAGATGACCTAGAGGATATAAAAACAAACTTAACCTCGATAAATACATGGGATAGTAACAATCTTTTCCATACATTAATGAGAAATACTATTCCTTTAAAAGATTTTTTTTCCATTTTAACATTTTGTTGTTATCTTAATATTTATTTTGCAAAAGATCATAAGGTAAAAATTATTAAACATTTAGATGAAGATTTTTTTCAAATTTATGAAAATTCACTCTATTGTTTAGTACCAATTAATATTAAAACTTGTTTGAAGGAATTAAAAAATTCCTTAGATAATAATATCGAAAATATCTCTACTGTTTTTGAAGAAGCCCTAAATCAACTTGTCTTTTACAAAAGTAGAGAATTAACAAAAGTTAAAGATCCACATTTTGATACTATCAATTCAATTGCGATTGCCTTATTAGAAAATAAATCGCATAAAATCCAAACAATTGGATTTCGCATTCTTTTATTAGTCTACAGCTCAATTGAAACTAGGTGGGATTATCGATTTAAAGAATTTGCCCCTGATTTTTTTTCCAGATGTACTCATGTGGAAAAGGAAATTTATACACCACTATTTTTTCAAATTTTTGAGAAAACTCATTTTTATAGAACTTCTAATGACAATTGGCTCTCGCTCTTATTTAAGTCTAATAATTCTAAAGAAGCTATAAAATTAGGTTATGGTTTATTTTTAAAAGAACACTTAAACGATTTATCCATTTTATTAAATCTTAAAGAAACAGATCTAAGAAAAGGTATTATTGATCTTTTTCATTTTTTATCTGAAATTGATCAAAATAAAACTTTAACTCACTATTTTATCGAATTTTGTAAAAAAATAACGCTTTTGTCTATTGAAGATCTTTTATTCATAAGATTAAAAGTAAACCTTTCCAGGGAAGCAAAACAATTTTTTGCCAGCCATCTAATAGCGCACCTTAAGAAGTTTGAAAAACGCTTTTCTTCTATTTATTATGAATCTATTTTCTATTCAGCAAAAAAACAATTAAAATTAACTTATGAATTTTGGAAAAAATGTAAAACCCTCTTTAATGATAAAGAAAATGAAGAAGTATTGAAGTGTTTGCAAAAACATTTCTACGAATGTTTTGAAAGGGAATTGCTATCAGAAAATTATTTATCTATAAAAAAAGTTTTGGAAAAAACTTTTTGCGAGGGCTTATGGGTTAATATTTATGATTTACAAAAATATTATTCTATTATCAATTTTGTATTTGAGGTTCAATTAGATAACGATGAAAAAAAACTCAATAAAGTTTTTTTTAGTCATTCATCCTTAAATATAACAGTTGAAGATGTAGAAAAAAATATTAAGGCAAAAAGTGTAGTATTTGTATTGAATTCTTTAATAGTTTCGATCCAAAATAATTTACCCTCCTCTTTTGAAGGGATATTCCAAATTGTTTTAAAACATTTAAAAAAATCAAAAGAAAGATTTTCTTTAGAAAAGCATTTATTGGAAAATTTATTGGCTATTCTTCTTGTAAAAATAAAAAGAAAAAGAATTACCTTTCAAAATTCAACTATAGATTTACTAATAGCTACTATTCTCAACTATAGTAGATACAATTTTTCAAAAGTATTTTTGGATATTTTTAAAGAATTTGCGACGTCAGATCATTATTTCAAAGTTTTAGATAAATTTATACCCTTAACAAAATCTGATAATAAACAGCTCGTAGAAATACTATTTCATGGGAAACAAACACTAAAGATTTTGGACTTTACTAACGTAAATCTTTTAGCCGATCGTTTATTAAAAAAAGAGATAGATTCTGAAAATTTGGATTTATATTATCTAGAATTTAGAGATTTAATCGATGATGACAATTGTAAAAAACTGTATCTATCTTTACTTAACTTGGACAAATTAGGTATACATGAGGCTATTTACGAAGACTTACTACAAAAAAATAAATTAGAACAAGAAGATAGTATAACGATTTTTAACGAAGTATTAAAAAAAATTTCTAATACTGATTTTTTACTAAACAAGTTAGTTTCATTAAGTGCTTCTACTTTACTACATGTAAATTACCTATTAGAAATTAAAAATTTTTATCAAAATAATTTAACTTTTTTTTATAAAAAGATTTCTGAAAATAGTTTTTTATTTCGTCTTTTTATAGAAACTTATCCCGATGATATTACCAATGACTTAAAAAATTACCCAAATTTGAAACTTTTAAAAATAATTAATCAATTTGCCGATGGAAAGTTTTTTGAAAAATTCGCTTTAAATCTAAAAAATAATATAGATAACGTCGTTCATACTCAATTTCTCATCGAAGAATGGGAAACTTTTGCCAAAAAGCTTATAGAAAATAAGCAAATTTCTCTTCTTGAATTCTTTATTGTTCGTATACCTATCAATGAGAATCTAACTACTTGGCTAAAAAATCATGTTTATTTTCTTTTTTCAAATTTAAAAAGTGAAACTATATACTTTTTAATTTATCAAGCTACAATATTAGAAACAAAAGAAAACTTTTTAAATAATGATATAGTGATAAATATAATCGATTATATTACTAAAAACTTTTCTTTAACTAATGAAACCCAAACTAACTTAATCAAGTGTTTGGTAAAAAATATAACTGAACAAAATTTCAAATTCCATTCTAATTTATTTAAGATTTTATTAGATTTAAAATTGGAGAAAGATTTTTTTTCGATTCTATTTTATGCAAAAAGAATCAATTTTATTAAGCAAAGTAAGTTTCAAGAATTATTAGAAAAAGCGATTGAGACTTTCACTAGTAGTTTTTCAAATAAATCTTTTTTATTTCAATGTATTACTCTTTTAGAAGGATCCATAAAAACTAACCTGATAGACAAAATTGAAAATACTTTTGTAACTCATAATTTTGCTTTTGATTATTCATTATTGATCGTATGGATTGAACGCTCTTTACCCATTAATCCAATCTTACAAAAAAAAGTCTATCACACATTTAAAGAGCTTAATTGTAAACAATCATTAAATATCCTCAAAATTATCTTTAAAAAACCTTATATAAGTAGTTCAGAACTTTATTGTATAAAACTTTTACATTTAACCTTAGTAAAAATTAATACAGAAACAGAATTAAAAGCTTTTCTGCTAATGATCAAAGACTATTTATTAGACATACAATTAGATGATAGAAAAGCAAAAAAAATGAAACATCTATCCAAATTATGGCAAAATTTATTAGAAATAATAGTACAAAAACTTGATTTTTCAATATACAAAAACAGATGTTTTATTAGAGAAATGTCTATAAGTAAAATATATGATAAGTTTACTTGCCAAAATTACAATTTAAATTCAGGTATTGCTTCAGTAAGCTCTGAAATTTGCCAATACTCATTAAAAAATTATCAACTTATAAACATATTTTATTTAAAACTAATCGTTCATACAGCCAAAAATGATGATGAATTCCAAATTTGCTATACTAGATTTATAGAACTAAACAATAACTGCAATTTGATTGATAAAAAGATTATCTATCAATTATTAGATGAAATTATTTTTTTAGGTTTCTCTCTTACAGCTCGAGGCGAGCCTATTAACACAGATTATTTATTGGGTTTAATCGGTTTGAATGAAAACTTACCAACTAACTTAATCCAGTTTTTGCCGTTTTTAGATAATTATTCATTGGATTTTAAAGAAATACTTTTAAAAAAATTAGAATTTTTTAAAACGTCCGATGATTATTCCATTAAACAAAACATATTTGGGTTTATAAAAAATAATGTAAATACATTATCGGTAGATCCATCTTGGTTTGATGTATTCAATCAACAACAAAGAGAAGAATTGGTAAATAAATTTTTTACTCCAAATAGTAATTTACCAAATATTCAAACCGAAATTCTTGTAAATCCATTAGATCAAACAAAAATTGCAGCTAAATACTATATAGAAAATTTAAGTAATACGATAGATTGTGAAGTTAATCCTAAAGAATTTCTTCATGTGATTAATAAAACTTTATGTAACTTGTGCCAAATTGGCATAAGGGAGTCTGATCTTGATAAAATCTTAAATTTTTTAGATATCTTATCTACAAAAATAGATACGAAAGATCAAATAAAGAATATTGAGACCGAACTTAATGTTCAAATTGGTTTTGTTATTTTAGAGAAAGAGGGAAATCCGTTAGCAAAAAAACAATTATTTTTAGAATCTATCATTGAAGGTTTACTTTTAATAAAGCCACTTTCAAAACAACCCCAAAGGAATAGTTTTCTTTTGGCGTTTATCTTTTTATATTTTCTTATTGCTTTTAAAGCTGACCAGTCGACTTTAAAATTGTTAGTAGACCTCAGTTTTACCCATTTATTAGCCTCAGATGAAAAAACTTGGGATTTAGGGACAAAATTTGGAAAGCATCATTATAATCTTTTTTTATCACAAAATGCAGGCTTTCCTTTGTACATATCACGATCAGAGTACAGTTTTCAATTCCAAGTAATTTACACCTATTTCTCAAATATCAATCCCTTAAATGAAAACAATGACATAAACTTTTTATTGTTTTGTTCAACTTTTCTAAATGAAAAGTTGGGAACAGTGGTTCCTTATGATTGTAGAAACATGTTGCCTTTGCAAATGCTTATATTCATCCTTAAAAAAAGTGAGTTAACTGAAAACTTAACTTTCTATAAAAATTATTTTTTTTATGCTATTAGAGTTTTCTTTTTCAAACGTAATCAGCCAAAACACTCTCTTTATGGAGATAAAGATCTATTAATGCCCATTTTAGTGCTAAAAGAACTAGATAACAAATTTGGCGAAGTAAACAATGAATGTATGGGTTATTTCAATTACATAAAAATTCTTTTTGAAAAATTTCCTCTTCTTGCAATACAGGCTCTTTATCAATTTATCATAAATGCGTATTGCCCAAATTTTTTTAAAATTACCTCTTTGCAAAACTTTGGTGCCCATTTTACCGTGTTTATTAATTTTATTAATAAAATCGAAAAACCAGAATATAAAAAAGTTATAAAAGAAAAATGCAATTTGTCTATCTTAAAAGAATTTATAATTAAGATGGACAAACTTAATATAAATACAGATTTAGAAACAAAAAAAATGACGCAGCAATTAGATAAAACAATAAGCGATTTAAAAAAATAACCTGTTTTTTTTATTCTAATTTCTCTTTATAATTCGTATTATTTGGAGCAAAATTAACTATGAAGCGAACTTTAGCAAAAGAATTAATAAACTTCCCCCATGAAAGAAAAAAAGTCAGAGGATGGATCAATAATGTACGTGCCTTTGGAAAGGTTAATTTTTTAATTATTAGGGATAGAACGGGTCTTATCCAAATTGTCATCGAAGATAAGCTAGAATATAATAAAATTGCTTCACTCCAAATCGGTTCTGTATTAACAATTGAAGGTACTGTTATCCCGTCTCAGTCAGATCTCAAAGTAGAAATGACAAATCCACTAATAACCGTAGAAGTTCCAATTCATGAATCTCCTCCAATAGAATATTATAAACCTAAAATTCCAAGCGATTTAGAATTTATATTAGATAATCGCTCCATAGCCCTTCGAAATAGACAAATACAAGCTATTTTTAAAATCCAAGGCGCTATTGCCCACGCTTACCGCTTATTTATGTATAATGAAATCAAAGCCACTGAATATTTTGCTCCTAATTTAATAGGCGCCTCATCTGAAGGGGGGGCTGATTTTTTTAGTGTAGATTACTTTGGCCAAACAGCTACTTTAGCCCAAAGTAGCCAACTTTATAAGCAGATTATGGTTGGGGTTAATGAAAGAGTTTTTGCATTAATGCCTTTTTTTCGTGCAGAAAACTCTAATACCACCCGTCATTTAACAGAAGGCAAGCAGTTTGAATTTGAATTTGGTTTTTTTGATCATTGGGAAGAAATTTTGAATATTCAAGAAAACTGCCTTAAATTTATCGTAAACTATGTAAAAGAAAATTATAGCGATGATTTAAAAGTTTTGGATACGAAACTCATTGACGCTCCTATTGATATCCCTTTCCCTAGAGTTACATTTGCTGAAGCACAAGAAATTTATTACCAAAGAACTGGAATTGATGAAAGAAATGAACCTGACTTAAGCCCAGCTGCTGAAAAAGAACTATGTCGTTTTGCTAAAGAAAAGTATGGAACTGATTTAATTTTTATCACTCATTGGAAAACTTCAAAAAGACCTTTTTACTCTTTTCCAAATGAAACAAACCCTCAATTGACAAATACGTTTGATCTTCTTTGTGCTGGAACAGAAATTACTTCAGGTGGACAACGTAGACACTCTTATGAATCGATGGTAGAGGGAATTTTAGCTAAAGATATGAACCCTGTAAATTTTGAGGATTATCTAAATATTTTTAAATATGGGATGCCTCCACACGGCGGTTTTGGAATGGGCTTAGAAAGACTTACAATGACAATTTTGCAATTAAAAAATATTAGAGAAGCTTCTTTGTTTCCATCTGATCCCAAAAGAATTGCAGGAAATAAGATCAAAGGCAAAGTATTTTTTGGAGAAGAAAACATACGTAATGAAATCATAAGACTTCTTAAAAAACAAGGGGTTGAATTTCAACATATTACACATTCCCCGACACCAACCTCTGAGGATTCTGCTAAAACCAGAAACACCAAATTAGAAGAAGGTGTAAAATCAATCCTTTTAAAGGGAAAAACATCTAAGAAAAATTATCAATTCAATATACCTTCCCATTTAAAACTAGATATGAAAGCAGTAGCTGAAAAAGTGGGTGAAAAATGTGAATTTGAAAATGCCGATGTGATTAAAGAGCGTTTTGGTTTAATTCCAGGGGGTGTTCCTCCATTTGGAAACCTGTTAAATTTAGAAACCTTTTATGATGAAAAAATAGCAAAAGAAAAAATATCGGCTTTTAATTGTGGAATGCAAACGGAATCTATCATAATGAAGTCTGATGATTTAATTTCTATCGTAGCTCCCTCATTTGGATCTTTTAGTAAAGAATAAACTTGCAATAAACCTTCCGTTATTCTATTTCAAAAACAGAATATTGGAAGGTTTATATGAAAAAAGATGTTAAGTTAGAAAATACAACTAAAGCTTTCATAGAACAATTGGAAGCAAAAAATCCACCACCACTTTATACTCTTTCTCCCCAAGCTGCTCGCAAAGTTTTAGAAGATATTCAAAGCGAATATGTTGAAAAACCTTCTGTTTGTATTGAACAAAAAACAATACAGCATGACAATAAAGATTTAATTATAACTTTTGTTCGTCCTAAAAAAGAAAACAAAAAATTGCCCGTAGCTATGTATTTTCATGGAGGCGGTTGGATATTAGGAAGCTTTTCAACTCATGAAAGATTAGTAAGTGAGTTAGTAGATAAAGCTCATATAGCCATTGCATTTGTTAATTATACACCATCTCCTGAAGCTAAATTTCCTCAATCTATTGAAGAAGCATACGCTGCCACAAAATGGGTGGCAGAACACGCTTTAGAGCTAAATGTGGAAATAGATAATTTTAGCGTTATCGGAGACAGTGTGGGAGGAAATATGGCCATTGCCGTCACTTTACTTGCTAAAGAACGCAAAGGTCCTAAAATCGAAAGACAAATTTTACTTTACCCTGTAACTGACGCTTCTTTTAAAACGTCTTCTTATAGTACCTTTATGGAAGGTCCTTGGCTAACCAAAAAAGCTATGGAATGGTTTTGGGAAGCTTATTCACCAGATGTTAATCAAAGAGCTAACTATTTGTTATCCCCTTTAAATGCAAGCATTGAACAGCTCAAAAATTTACCAGAAGCTTTAGTAATCACGGACGAAAATGATGTATTAAGAGATGAGGGGGAAGCTTACGCTCACAAGCTGATGGAAGCTGGAAACACAGTACAAAGCGTTAGGGTATTAGGCACTATACATGATTTTATGATGTTAAATCCACTTGCAAATACACCAGCTTGTAAAATGGCCGTACAGCTCGTCACTACTTATCTTAAAAATTCGTAAGTGTTAAAAATGGATTTCCAATTTTAGTTATAGAGTAAAATACATCTTCTACAACACCTGGAAACTGTATTGCTCTATACACTAAATTATTTAACGATTGAAATTTGCCAACAGATAATAAAACTGGAAAAATACAAATTGTACTGAGAATAGCATCACCTATTCTAGATATTATAGAGCTTAAGAGAATACAAGAAAAAATCAATCTTGAAGAAATATGTCTTTTTATAAGACTATTTGATTTTATGTTACTCCGGGCTATATTTTTTAGCGGTTCAACTATATATTCTGATAAATAGCCATTTCCACTTGCACTAATCTTTAAATCTTTTTGCTGAGGAATGGTTTGTCTAACAACATATGGACTATTATTATGTTTTTCTTTTTTAAATTTTATTGTGGGTTGGAAAATTCTTAATACATGCACATAAATTATGCGTAAAATAACTTTTTGTGATCTTAAATGATTGATCGACAACTTATATACTCTTTTATTCAAACTAAGCAAAGAGATACTAATTACGCTAAATAGCATTCCTATAATTGTGTCAAATAAAGAAGTAATTAGCCCAATCGGTATGCTCGATAGATTTATAAAACGGGAAAAACACTCTTTTTTTACGAATTGTAAGCTTTTAGAGGTATTGTGAATATCGCTCAATTCGTAAGCATAACGTTTTAAAGGAGAATGTATAGACTTTGATAAATTAAAATAACTCATTTATTAATATTACTGCATATAAACGAAGAAATTATATTAAATTTTTTAAATAAATTAAAGCGTTTTTAACAAATCCATAAATTATAGTTGAAGATAGATTAAAAGATTATTCCACTATTAAGTTCTTAAAAAATAGGATAGGAAAACAACGTTTATTGCCATATAATCCTTAAAAATTTTCATTAAATTATATTTAATCTTTTACTCTTTTATGAATATCTCAAATCACCATTTAGACGACCAACCAAGACAAACTCTATATCCGTTTTCTGAAATTATCACTACAAATGCTGCAAAAGAGGAAAACCTTTTAGCTGATGCTGAAAAAATTTACCAATTTTTCTATTCTCAAGATGAAAATGTAGAAAGAACTACTGAAAATAGAATAGAACTTAACGAAACTTTTTTGGAAAAATTTTGCTATCAATTATTTCCGTCAAATTATAAAGATCCCCTTAAAAAAATTTTTTCTTCTTACCCAAGTTATATATATGGTGGATACGCGATTTATTTAATCGAATATTTTTTTTTGGAGAATAAAGACAACTTTTCATTAAACGAATTAGTCTGCAATTATGCATCGAGACATACTTATGCCGATTATGATTTTAGAGTAGATTGTGAAAAAATCAATCAAGATATTATTCTTGAATATCTTTCCTTATGCAAATTATGCTCTTACATCCCAATAACTTCAGATATTAGCCTTTCTTTTGCAAACCAAGATCTTATCAATCAATTTGAGGTTTTATTCTTTAATCTATTAGGGATAAAGTGTCCGTTTAAAATTCAATATAACCTAAATGCTCAAAAAGAATATTTGCATTTAAACATTGAAGGAAAATTTGATATCACGTTTAACTTCTCCTCAAAAAAAGAAATTCCCCTTTTTTCCATTAATCAAACTGAGCTCAGCTTAAATCGATCTGCTTTTATCAATACTAATGGAAATATTATTCAAACCTATAAAGATATAGCATGCAAAGTTTTAGTCATTAATGATCCCTTAGGAGCTAATCCAAAAGCTTGCTGGAAAACTTGGCTATATTTTTTGAAAGGTTATAGATGTATACAAAAAGATAAGTATCTAATAATTGTAAATAAATCCTTAAAAAAATTAGAAGAAGCCAAAGACCTTACAAATAATGCTGCTTCTCTGATTCACGAATTTTGCCTGAAACATGGTGAGAACGATTTATCTTTTGCTTGTTGCATTTTTACTTATCTCGCCCAAACCTTTAATTTAAATGAAGAACAACTTGAAGAAATTAAATGTAAGATTAAAGGTGAAAAACGAAATGAAACAATTTATACACAACTATTAATATGGAATGGCAACTTATATCTTTACTTTTCTTTAATTCAATTTGCAGCTCTATGGGGTTTATATATTCCTCGTAAAGATGCAAAAGCTTTTTTAATAACCCACCTAAATGAAACTTACTTGCAAATTACAGATACATATTCTTGCTTATTAAAATATGATGAAGAAAAAATTGTTAATTGCGTCAGAAACCTTATTAAAACAGACAGCATTCAATTCGTCGCTTATACACTTTGTTTTTTATTCGAAAGGTTAGTCCCATTAAATAAAATAGATAATATAGAAACAAAAATTCCCTCTACTTTTGAATCTATCGCAATTGAAATGATGGAATCTACTTCTTCTTTTGTTAATAAATTAGGAAGCAGAATGCTGATGCAATTCTACCTAAGTAACAAAGACACATTTGACCATCGTTTTTTAGAAAAACTACCCTTTATTTTGTTACATTTATCTAATGAAGAAAGAAATGCTTACATACCCCTCATCTGCAAACTCTTCAATCTTTGTCAAAAGCATTGGTTTATTTACTTGCTTGAAGAAAATAACACGTCTTTATTTTTGATTGGCTGGGTACTAGTTTTACGAGAACTTAATCTACTTTCCTCTTCTTTAAGAATACAAGCATCCCTTAAAAACTATACTCAGGTATTACAGAAATTACTTTTCCACTTACTACCAACTTATCAAGATAGGGTTGAGTTATTTTTTATTGAAGAAATAAAATTGTCAACATTCTCATTTACAAGCACAATTGAATTATATAAACAATTTTCCTTACCAAAAAAAATAACAAAAAAAGCATTCATCCATTTTTTAACAAGTCATATTGATAAGAAAAAAATTTCTATTGATAACTCGTCTCTTTATTGTGAATGTGTATTACACTATATAAAAAAAGATTTTTCTAAAGCTTATACTTTATGGAAAAATATTTTAAATAGAGATGGGTTTATCTGTTCTGCTTTAATTTATAAAAACACACTTCAACAACTTCAAAAAGCTTTCTTAGATTATTGCTATAATATCCTTAAGGAGACAGACAGATATGAAGGCGTTTTAGAAAAAGTACTTGAATCGATAACCAATAAACTATGGTCAGAGGATTATTACATAAAAGATTTATATGAATTTCTTTCTTATAGAATCATTGAAAATTTTGCTCTTTCTACGGAAGAAATAAATCAGATCATTGAAATTATTCAAAAAAATCATATTTCTTTTAAAAACTATTCTTCACACTCTCAAGGTTCAGTGTACAGTCTATTAGAAGTGTTAAATAATAGTAAACTAGTGCTGCATGAAGAATGTGTTCTACAATCTATACGCGACATAAAAAAAAATAAAGATCGACCACAATTAGAAATGATTCTAATTCAAAAATGTTTAGAAAAAATTCCTTCTATTGACTTACAAAACCTTCAAATAATCACAAATTTTCTCATTTTTATAAGCAAAGATAAACCAACAACCCTTAAGGTTAAATTATTTAAAAAATTTTTAAAAGATATTAATTTAAGTATTGCTACCTATAATGTTTTATCTTATTTAGATTGGGATTGTTATGATTTATTAATAGAATTTAACGTAGAAATTAATCAAACCTCGCAAAAAACAATCCAACGTTTTTTTAAACAAGTTCTTCAAAATAAAAGAACTATAGAGGAAGAAAAACTCTATACACTTTTTAAAAAACTAAAAAGTTATTTAGTTGATCAAGACATTATTCGATCTACTCTAGAGAATTTTACCCAATCAATGAATTTTGCTCTAATTACAGAAATAGTTTTAATTATTTTAAAAGATTTTCCGTATCTGAAAGATTTAAAAAATAAATGCATTGAAAAAAATCTAGATAATGATCAATTTGATGAAATAAAAAAAATTCTATTAGAGCTTTCCCAAAAAGCTAAATTTAATCTTCTAAAAAAAGTTAAATCTAAATTAAGCCTTGAAAAATACTATAAAGAATTTTTATCAGATGAACTGTTCAATTTATATGTCAAATTTGAGAAAGTTGAGATTATCTTATATGATGTAAATCATTTTTTTGAAAAAAATGATGAAACTACTCTGAAAATAATTAAATCATCTTTTAAAACAAATGTTTCAAGCCATGTTTTAAAAAGTTTTTTACAAATTTTTATAAAATTATATGAGATATATCCTACACAATGTGATTTATTAAAAAAAAATCTAGAAAAAGATTTTCTCTCTATTGGATATAATCTAAAAAAAATAAATGCTTTAGATATTTGGTCGCAAGTTGCGACGATATTAGATGTTTCAATTTTTTTCGAAAAAAAAGGAAAATATACTGCCTTATTTATCGACGCTATGCAACAAAGCAAGGTTTCTGATGACTCTTTTATTTATGTATTGATAAAGAATCTTCTAAATACTCAAGATGTCAGTAAACATTTATTAGTCGTTACAAACGAATTTTCACAAAAATTTAATAATTTCATAGCTAATCATTTAACTATTAATGTGCCCCTTATTGCAAAACTTTTTACTACAACGTGCATTTTACAGTTTCAGGCTAAAATAGTTTTTACTTTTTCACCAATAGATTTGTTTTTACAGTTTGATTATCCAGAAAGTGCTTTTTGCTTTTTTTGTATTCCACTAAAAAAAGACACGCCTCTATCCAACAAAGAAGTGGATGATTTAGAAAAGATTTGTAGATATTTTATCAGTAAACCCACAAGCATGAGTGAATTAATAAAAATATTTTCAAACATTATTCCCTATCTTCGTTTTCTAAAAGACTCCATCTATAATGATTTAATTTTTACCTTGTTAAATAAAAGTGAAGATTGCGCTTTAATGGTTTTGAAAACTTCAAGGAAATTAACAGTACCCCTTTTACATTTTCTTTTAAAAAAAGAAAATCTAGCAAAAAAATTTTTTCCTTATGTTTTCAATCTTTGTCATGAGAATAAAATCAACCATTTATCATTAGAAATTATACCAGCTTACTTAAGATATTTGGATCAATGTAGTTGTCCTATAGATTTTTTTAACGTCTTTATAAATTTATCTCTGTCCTTAAGAGATTTTAAAAATACTAAAAAAATTATAGAAGTTGCAATTATTTCAACATTTTCAAAATTACAGTTATTTGATGGAAAAATCTTAAGAGATAATCTTAAAAACATAACAGGTGGCTTTTTAGAGATTGCAGTTTTTTTGAAACCTAATATGTCTATTATCCTCAATATTCAAAACCTTTTAATTGAAGCTCTAATAAAGATAAAAGACACTAAAAAATCTTTTGAATTTTGCCAAGAGCTTTTGTGCAACTTAAAAATTGATAGTAGTGAAAATATTTCTTTATTCCTTCAAACTGTTTGTAAAGTGATAAAATATGGATTTACATTATATTTAGAAAAAGGAGCCATTAATTTAAATAGGATTACTGAATTAGTACAAATTTTAAATCTTCATAAATATAATAAATTTTACGAACTTTTAAAAGACTATACGCTTGATGCTCCTTATATCCTTATAGAAGAATTAATTAAAGGATTAGATTATTCTGTACAGCATTTAAAATCAGACGAAAAAGCAAAACTTGAATTCGAAAAGTATCAATCTGACTGCCATAGTTTTTTCTTAAACTTCAGAGAAATCTTCATAGATTTCTATCAAGAAGATTTGTTAAAAAATTTAAAAGAATTCTCTTCTTTTTTTAAAGCTAAATATAAAGATGACTTTTTGTACGTTGCTTATTTATACAAAAATAAAAAAATCTTTGAAGAATTAGATAAATGTGAAGAAAAATCCATTTTAAATCGCCTGCATGAACTTTTCTTATCCCATAAAGATCTGCCTGATCTTGAAAAAAAGTCATTATATTATTATGGCGTAATTATTCTAAAAAAACATTATCATAATAATTTTAAATTTTTTATCACAGAATGTTTCAATTTATTAACTATTTTTTATCCATTAAAAATAAATATAGAATCAATTATAAAATCTATTTTTGATAACTTTAAAACATTTAAATCATTTTATGAGGAAGAAAAACACGCTCTTCTTTTTCAAAATGAAAGCATACTGCCAGAAACAAAAATTGAAATTGCAAACTTCTATCTTGATAACTCAAACGACCTTAGGGACTATATTCAAGTTATGGTTGAAGCTTTATTAAATTCCCTTAACCCTACATCAAATTCAATTCCTATTCTTCATTTCATCCATTATCATATTGAGCTATTGGTTAATCATTTTCCTTTAAATTCAAAAATACTTGGATTAAATGTTGCAACAAGTTTTCATCATTTAGCCATTTCTAACTACTCTATTTGGAATTATAATCTAAAGTTTTGCAATTCCTTATTAAAGAAAACAATACAGATAATTCAATTGCAAAAGCTTGAAAAAGAAATGTATTTAAATGATCAAGTATTGATTATGTTTTCTCTTTTATTTAATGGAAAACATCTAGTAAGTGAAAACGATCCTAAAGTTTATAAAATGATCTTAGAACAACTTTTTTTATTTTTTGAAAAAATTACCTTCAATACACAAATAGATGATTTTCGACCCATTTTTTTAGTAGAAATAATTTCGACATTATTCTTAGATAAAAAAAAAGTTTTACCGAAAAAATTTGTACACCTCTACTTACATAAAACTCTTCATATAGTTTTTAAAAATGGCATGGTAAAAATAAAGGATAAAGACGAAAATTTTGTTTCCCTTTATAGATCTTTTTGGGGCTATTTAATAGTATTCAACAATAAATATCCGATCTATTCCATACTTGAAAATTACATATCAAAGGGATATTTAATATTTGAACAGGGAACTTTAGAGCATAAAAAAGAAATTAGTTTAGCTTTTTCAGTTATTCTTTTGTCTTTGCCCCAAATAAATATTGTTTTATTAAAGGAGCACTATAATCTTTTAAAGGAAAAGTTTTATTCTTTTGCTGACACCATTTGCCTATTAGAGAAATCCGATAAATTTATGAGTAACCTCAATTTAGATAAAATAGCTTTAGCTTGTAAAAAATATGAAAAAAATATGAAGTTTATTGAAGTTGTTAAAAAATAAATACTATCGAAAATAAATTTATAAGTATTTTTTTTTAAAAGATCTCGCCTTTTTAATCGCTTAAAATAATAAGGTTGCATTACAATCCCCAAGACGATTCAATATTACTAATTAAGAATATACAGATAATGTCTGGTATCTTTTCAACGCTAATAACAATTCGACCATTTAATTAATCGAATGAAACCTGTAAATAATCTTTTTCAACCTCTTCAAAATTTTTGTTTAGAGCAAAATGACAAAAGCGAAATTTCCAAAAAATGCTCTTTTGCCGAAATAAAAAAAAAAAATTATGAATTTATAGTTTTTCTCATAAAAAAAAGATTAAATGAAAAATACATCAATAGTGATTACATAGAATTATTTTTTAAATCTTTGATAGAAAAAAATAAAAGTTTAATCCAAAAAAAAATCACTAGTTTGGTTCACGAAAAGATTAAAACTTCCTCATTATCGTTAATGGATTGTTTTAATGAGATGAGTAAGTTTTTTACTACTTCGCCATCTATAAGCTTAATAGGTGGTTACGCTACCTATTTAATCAATTTAATAGGTGTTGAATTCCTAAAAGAAATCGAATTAGAACAATTCATAAAAGTTATGGATCAACATTGTTATTCGGATGTTGATTTTCGTATATCTTTTGAAAACATAAATTTAGAAGTTCTTCATTATTATTTTTTTTTATGTGAATTATTTGCTTATTCTCCTAAAAAAAATGATATTTATCTTCCCCAAAATACACCTAAAAATCTAGTAGAGGAGCTTTCAAAAAAAGTCGATTTCATCATTAATTACAGTCAAGATGAATTTGGATATTTACATATTAATGGGGAAACGGAAAATAATAAAATTGATTTTTCTCTTACCTTTAAACGAAATACCACGACCTTATTTACAATTGATAATACTTGCATTAAGTTTTCTCAATTAAATCCAATCGATGTCACCATTGAAAACACTGTGCCAATTAGCCAAATAGCTTTTGATATTTTAAGTAAAAGTCTCCAATTAATAGACTTAGCTAACACAAACTGGAAAGGATTTTGGAAAATCATTCTTTATATGGTAAAAGGCTACCGATTTACAAATAAAAATGATTTTTTTTCATTAGCAACTAATTCCTTATCAGTAAAAGATAGCAACCTTAAATGCATACATATGATTTTGGAGTTGTCTACTCATTTTGATCATTCCATAGAAAGTATTCATGCTATATACGTATCGTTGTATTATACTAATTTGCTATCAGAAGAAAACTTAAAAATAATTTTACAAAAATTACCTGACACGGATTCGCTTAATTCCCATTACTACCATTTAAAAAAATGGATGTTCGAATTAGAAGATTATTTTACTCTTTTAGAATTTTCAGCTTTGATTAGTTTACTAATTTCAAAAAGCAAAATTACATTACATTGTGAAGAAGAGTATATTCAAGTAAAGCAAAATAATTATTGTTACTATTTTCCCTGTAATCCTGAAATAATCTTAGGTAAAGTTAAACATCTATTAACTAATAAAAAAGAAATTCTTAATAAAGATTTTTTTAAGATTTTATTTCAAGAGCCAATATCTACAGAAATTGAAGAAATAACAGTAGAAATTCCTTTTTATAATTCCCTTTTAAAATGCATTTTTCAACTATTTAATAGTTCTATTAAGGAATTGCAAGAATTAAGTTTAGAAGTACTCTTATCCTTATACCAAGCTAAACAATTTCCCATAGATCATTTTTTTATAAAAAAAATGATACTTCTTTGTGAAAACAATAATTTACTACTTCCATCCCTTGTTTCATTTTTTTCTGCATTTATTTCTAATTACAATTTGTTTGATCTATCAATATTATTAAAAACTTTTTTTCAAAGTATTGTCAATACATGCCTTACTAAACAATTATTTTTTTCACTTCATGAAACGAAACAAAAATCTATTTCTAAATATATAATATATGAATGTGAATTTAAAAAGTTTCCTGTCGACGTTATCGTAAAATCTTTGATTCATATTGCGCCTGAACAATTAGATAAAGTTTTTCATTTATGGAAAAATAATAAACTTTCCTTAGAAAAATCTATTTATTTTGGTGATTTAACTAACATTCTTCAAAACCTCTACTTAAACAAATTTAAATACTATTATAAAATTGAAGTCTTCACAACTTTAGAACAAAAATTTGAAATAACTATTAATGGATCGTTGTGGCAAAATTTACAAAATCCTTCCTTATTTTTTTTCTTATATAATGAATATTTGGAAAATAAGAATAAGGCGAACAAATCTATCGATGCTTTAAATGTACTTTTGGCAAATGTTTCATTCCAATGGAATACTTCTTTAAAATTAGTAGAAATCATAGAGAATGTAAGCTTAACAAGTTTTTTATTTATCCTTACAAAAAATATTTTTAATATTTTCAAAAGCAATCGTATGAAGGAAAAGAATGATTTGTTTTTTGAAAATTTTTCTTTGATTAATATTTTAGAAATAACCACTATTCAACTAAAAAAACAAGATAATAATAATTTATTAAATGTTATTTTATTTGAAAAAATCCTTTGTGAAATACAATTAAAAAATAGTTCTTATCTATTAAACCTTCCAGAACAACTAAAAAGAAGAATTTATTCATTAATCATATGGTTTAGTAAAAAATATAAAGAAGCTAATTTTAGCCATATTATAAAGTTTACCAAAGATCAATCTTTCATCAAAAGTTTTATCTCAACCCAACTGGAAAATAAAAAGTCTTTAAAGGACATTGCTATTTATTTAAGTGATTTTACAACTGTTCTAGATAGTAAATTTCTAAGTTATGAATTAAATGTTTTTTTAGATAAAGCATTAAAGAGCTTAGAATTTACGCATGAAGAATTTGTTCATTTATTTTTTTTATATAATGAAATTATAGATAAGGAAAACTACACATCATTAATAAAGTTTTTTCTTAAAGCAAATTTATCAGTAAGTAATTTAACATTACTTTGCCAAAATTTACTAAAAAAAAATATCTATGACGAAGAATTTAAAAGTAAGTTATTTCTTAAATTATTAGATCAACTTGTAAGTTATAAAGACTTTGTAGAATTATTTGATCTTATTTTAATTTCAAGTATACCTTTTTTAAAACTTGAAAAATATTTTGAACTTTTAAAGAAAGAGTTTGGGATTTTAAAGTTTTACACCAAACTCAAACAAAATAAAATCTATTATGAGAATTACATAAAAAAAAATAATTTATTATGCATTCATGAATTAGATTGTGGAGATATTGATTTAGCACTTTCTCTTTATAACTTCATATCTTCAGATGAAGAGATAATTATTTATTTAAAAAAAATCTCAAATATATCTCCCATCGACGGGAAAGTTATAAAAAAAATTGAAAATAATTTCGAAAAAATTTCCAAATTACTGTTAAAAAAAAAATGAAGGAAGTTTATGGTTAAATCTAGTTTTATTAATTAATTTACAATCTATTTATTCTAATCATTTGTTCAAAAAAACTTTAATTTACTTTATTAATGAAAAAAATAAAATTCATATTATTTTTGAAGTTTTAAAGAAAATACATGAAATAAAAGAAATAGAGTGTAACTTTTTTTTTGATACAATACTACTCAATCCCGTTTTTCAATTACTTAACACTTGTAAAAATCTTCCTGTAGAACATTTATCACTAATCAAAAAGCTTTATGAAAAAACCTGCAGTTTAAATGTAGCAATTTCTTTTCATCCCTACGAGTTTTTTTTGAAAATCGAACAATATCAAGACAGTTTATTTTATCTCTTTAATAATTACACTACTGGAAAAATTTCTCTAACAGATTCTCAAAAGTTTTTTACTGAAATTTTAAAATGTATGACAAGTAAAAATAAACAAATAGAGTTATTTAATCCATACATAGAAACTATAAAAAAAATAAAAAATGATGAGTTAGTGGCTTTGCTATTTGATTTGTATGAGCAAATAATAATACAAGAAAATGCAAAAATTATTTTTAAACAAGTAATTTCTTTAGAAATATTTAACTATTCATTTTTTGCAAAATTATTTGATTATACGAATAATTTTTCTCTTTTAGAAATCAATAAATACTTTGATATTTTAACTATAAACCAATTTTATTTAGTAGACTTTGATGTATTTATAAAAACATGTATAAAAATTTTAGAATCTTTGTCCAATTTAGCATTTATTGATTTTATGCTAAAGCATGGAAAAACTTTATTATTTAGAATTTTTTGGAATCAATCTGATATTATTTTAGATCAAACATTGATACTTGGAGAAAAAATTTTTCAAAAATTTAATCAATTGTTTTCATTTAATAATGTTGATTTAACTTTAATTAATGATTTATTCATTTTTGGAGATAATCTTCTAGTAAAGAGAAAGTCTACTGTAATTGCTTACTATTACAATTGCCTTGATATCAAATTAGGTTTAGAGGAAAGCTTTTCAAAAAAAATATTTAATTTTGCTTTAGAAAAATACCGAACTTTAAAAAAAGATTGTTTTAAAGAAAGCGATTTTACAAGGATAAATTCTTTGTTATTAGATTACGCCTTTAATTTGAATCTTATAGATGAAATGATTTGTGAAACTATTTTGAAAGAATTAATTGATGATAATTTTCCTCAAAACATATTTATTATTTTAAGTTATCTACCTTTTATTAATGATTATTCTTCAAAATTTACTTATTTTATTTTTTTTAAAATCCTTAATTTTAAAAAAAATAATTTTAAAAATCTATCCTCTACTCAAAAACAAAATACATTATTATTTATAAAACGCAATATTGGAAAAATAAATCCTAGCGTATATGATTTAAAAGAGTTATTTGAATCTAGATATTTAACACATCTTCTTTTTATAAAATTAAAAAATGAAACCAAAACTAGAATTGAGCAAAAAAAAATAACCAGTTTCGAACAAATGAAACCTTTTATGAAGGAATTTATTGAAGAAGCTTACGACATGACTGTAAATTCTTGTTTTGCGAGTCATTTTTTAACAAAATTAAATGAAATCATCCCTTTAGAGACTAATACTGATTTATTTTTAGAAAAGGCTTTATTCATACTGAAAACTTTTTTTCCAACTAATGAACTTGGATTTGACGCCAACCTTCTCATTGATATAATTAACAAAAATAAGCATTTACTAGAAAACCAATTAAATGTCTCAACTAATAATGACTCGATAATTTTGAAAGAAAAAAAATATAGTGGTGGTGTTGATGAAATTTCAAAAGAAGCTATAAAATCATTTATTAAAGCTCTTTTAGACTTTCCTTTTAAAGATAATAAATTACAATTAACTGCTTTAACCTTGGTAAACTATTTAATTTCAGTCTTAGTCAATCACTTTCCATTTGATCCAAATCTCTTAACTCTAATAATAGATACAAGCTTTTCAAAATTAGCCACAGGCAGCCAAGCTTTAATATCACTAAATTGTAAGTTGTGCAATTATCATTGGAAAATATTTTCCAAAAGGGCTTTAAATTTTTCTTTTCCTAAACTTAATCCGAATATAATTGTTTGTAACGATCTATACATGCTCTACACTTTTTGGCAAAATGCTAACGAACCTATCAGTGAATCAAATGAAGATTTTTTAAATTTTATTTTAGAAAACATTAGCAAAAATTCTGATAGATTTCAAAAGAATCAACATCTAAATTCTTTTCTATTGGATGCCATAAGAATGATGTTAAAATATCAGCCTAATTTTTATTTTAAAGGGATAGAAAAGTATATTATATACTCTTTGGGTTTGCTAATTAATAACATGGAAACCGACCCTTATTCTACAAAATCCTACAATGAGATCAATTACAGCACTCAGATCTTGGTCATATTAAAGCATAAAAAAGTTTCTGTAATTAAAATCGGAAACCAAATATGTAAGCTTTTTTTTCATTCCTCTAAAAAATACCCTAAAGTTATGGCTATGTCATTAATAAACTTATTCTATGCAAGTTGTCAGAATAATTTATTTGAAAACGAAAATTTAGTTATACACAAGATGATCTTTAAATATTTATGCAAAATAGCAGAAGAGCACTTTTTTAAAAAAGGTAGAAAAGACGAATTTATAGCTTCTTGTGACGTCGTAAAAGCATTAGATTTTCTTGCCCAATCCTTTATTAATATTCCGGAAAGTAGCTCTATAATCTCCGAGATTATTGTAGAATGGAGCGATTTATACACAAAATATAGTCATTAAAAAGTTTTTTTATGAATTGCACATTTTCCGTATTAAATAATGCTTCTGTAGGATTATATGATCCAGAACATTCTGGCAATGAGGAAATAGTTTGCAATCAAAAATTTTTAAGGGATTTAAGTCATCTAGAAATAAAACTGAATGAATTGCCAATTTTAAAAATTATTCATGTGACATCCTTTTTTAAAGAAATTCATCAAAAAATTCAACAAGTTATAAGCAAACTAGAAGAATATCAAAAACTTGATAATTATCAAGTAAGCATAGTTGGAGGGTATGCCATCTATTTGTTTGGACTTTTTTTGAAAAAAATTAATGAGCATAGCTTAGAGTTTATTCAAAATAATTTAGAAACTTCTCATCTAACTATAAAGACAATTTTAGATTGTGCAAATCTCAAAGTAAATGATCATAATTATTTTGATATAGATATCCAATTAGAAAGGGCTATTTTAAATGAAGAAGTTATTTTAGATTATTTATATTTATGCAAAAGGACAAATTACAAACCTAAGATTAATGATATAAAATTATTAAATAATGACGATCATACAATCTCTTTTTTTAAAGAAAAATATTTCGCTATTTTGGGTGAAAAATATCCTTATAAGGTCTTAAAAGGAAACAACATCTTAAATTGTTACTTACATCTTACTTTTGAAGAAATGGATATATCTTTTATTTTTGATAAAAGTTCCCATCTTTTTTCCCTGGATGCTATCTATTTTTCGATAGGAAAAAATTGTCAAATTGTTACCAAAGAAGAGAGTATTTTACAAAGCATAGTCGATTATTTATTTAAAATTATTAAATTCAATAATATTGATCAAAAAGATTCAAAATCGTTATGGAAAGCTTGGCATTACTTTACTAAAGGGTATCGATGTTTAAATGTTGATGATTATTCTTATTTAGAAAAAAAATCAATTCCTCTCTTTATAGAAAAAGGCCCTTACGGAGCCATATCGATGATCAAAGAGTTAACAAAAAAACACTCTTTAGATAATGATTGTTCTTATGCCTATGCTTTATTTACTTTTGTTTACCACTCAAATTTATTTTCTAACCTACAAATAGAAAGTATTAAAGCATCTCTTGGTCAATGGAAAGGGTCAAATACAATTTATAAGAAAATCATTGATTGGCAAGGAAATTTAGAAACTTTTTATCATCTAATCAGATTGAGTGCCTACTGTCGCTTAATTCAAAATTCAGACAATGAAACAATTTCTATTATTGAACATTTGGGAAAGCCTCACTTACAAATATGTGATAGATATGTCATTACAATTCCTTTTAATTTAAGTGAAACTTATATCCACTTGAAAAAAGCTTTTTTTCCACAAGATTTTTTAATAAATTTATTAAATAGGATTGCTCCATTAGTTGATAATAACCCTTTAATCATTCACCCATTTGCTCTTTCAAGCATTGAAATAGGGTTATTCTTTTTGAAAAATAAGCATTTTATGAAAGTAGGATTTCATATTTTATTGTTAATTTATAATTGTCAATCAATACCTCATGACACAGACTTTATTGAATCGATACCTTTAGTTTATAACTCTTTAACTGATAAAGAAAAAGAATATTACACTCCCTTTCTTTTAAATTTTTTTGCTAAAGTAACCAAAAGAAACCTAACAATTTTGTGGCTAAAAGATCTCTTATTGCAAAACGATCGTTTGTTAATGACGTATGGTTATTTAAAATATTTACTGAAAGATTTACAATTTGCTTCCTCCTCGAATAGATTATCAAAAGTTATTTCAGAATCTCAACAACTAGAAGCTAGAAAAAAATGGATCCTTTTCTATCATCTTTATAATCCAATTGATGCACAAAAAGATGCATTAAATCATTTTCTAAAAAATCAATTGCCTTTTGAAACTTTGCTAGAATTATATCAAAAGGAATCAGAGATATTTTTTAAAAGTGCTATTTATGAAATAATAATCAATAAATCAATTTGTCCCATTCCAAGCTATGAATCAATTTTTTGGAAAGCATTAAAAAAAGAAGCTCAAGAAAATTTTCTAATCGCTTTTTCCTATTGGAAAAAATTTGTTTCCTACGACATAAAGCATATTGGATTAGACTTTTTGCAAAAAAGTTTTATTAATATTTCTAATAAATTTTTGTCTGAAGAAAAGTATCATCAATTACAAGAGTTACATAGTAGCACAAATGAGCTATGGAATCCTATTTTTTATTATTCAGAATATGCAACCATAATAGGGTCTTTATATGAAAATCTTTACCCTTCTGATCACTCAACAGCTTTACTGAACGGATTAGAGCAAATTATCAAGAAAATAACCCCAACTTTTGACAAGCACGGTAGTGTTTTCTGTTTAGTTTACTTAAACTATTTTCCTAGCCGTATATATTTACATGAAGATATCTTAAAAAAAATTATTAAAACTTTTAAAAAAAATCGCAATAGGCCACTGCTTGAAGAACAACTATTAGAAAAAATAGTTTATGAGTTACAAATAAAAAATTGTTCATCCGATTTATTACTATTGGTTCAGTCATTGATCATTCAATGGTGTAAGAAGCCTAATAATGTAAATCTACCATTAATTCAAAAGTTTTTAGAAGGCGAACAATTATTAAAAGCATTAGACAATTTATTAGAATGCAAATCCATACCTTTGGAAGGACACATATTTAGATTAGAAGTTAGTTCAGTGGACAAAATTCAATTAATTACTTTTTTAAACAAGTATATTTTTCAAATTATTTTACAAGAACGAATTGTAAATCAAGACGAACTTTTACGCATAATCTCAACTTTTTATAACTATATTGATAAAGGCTTTTTAAACACCCTTATAACAACAATTAAAGATTCAAAAGATATTGGTATTTTAAAGTTTTTGCTAGAAATTATCGATCAACATTCTGAAAAAGAAATTTTAGAAGAAGTTGCTGTGGATTTATTAAAAAAAATCATGGCAAGCGATGGCTATTTTGGATGTAAATATATTGGAAAATTACCAGATAAAGAACAGTTAGAATGCCTTTTAGCTCTTAAAAAACAAGTTGACCTCCCAACCTTTTACGCTCTTTTAATGTCTCATAATCTTTTTGAAATTTATTTTCAGAAAGATCTAATAAATATTTATGAGGATTTTAGTATCCTGGTGAAACAAAAAAATGACTTTACAAATACGATAGCGTCAAAACTATTAGAGGAAGCTATCTCTTCAAAAACCACCGATTTTTTTGTTACTCTACTCAAAGCTTTGAATGAAATACCAAGTCTATACTCTTCAATAGAAAAAAAAGTCCTTCATAACTTTGTCAAAATTGGAATTGTGTTGAGGGAGAATGATCTTTTAGATCTATGGTGCGCTCTTGGACTTTATATAAATGAGGATTTTTATTTGAAAGGAGTCAAACTCATAAAAGAATTGTTATTAGAAGCCATAAAAAGTACGGGAATGAATAAAGATGCGAAAGTTTATCAATTGTTAATACGTTTGGCCGAATGCAAGAGTAAACTGGATCATAAAATTCTGTTTGATAAAAATTTTGTAAGCAAAGGGTGTGAATATTTAAGTTTACATCTACAACCTAACGCGCCAAATATCGCAAAAAATTACACAAATTTTTATATGATACAAAAGCTTTATAAAATACCAAATTCTCTATCACCTATACCTTTACTCCTGAAATTTAATTATCCTCAAAACGCTTTGCTATTATATTTTACCGATATAAAACTTAACACTGTTTTGACTGAGTGTCAAATGGAGGAATTGGAATCTATATGTAAAAAACACATCGAAAATGATAAATCCATTTGCGAAAACATTCTTTCCGTTATTGATCTTATCCCACAGCATCTAGGTAAAATAGAAGAGACTGTATTTAACGATCTGATTAAGAAAATATTTTCGTTAAAGCCAGACCTAGCTATTGCTTTGCTTGTAAAATCAAAAAAAATCACCTCTGCAATTATTGAGTTTTTGTTTCAATGTAATTTAAATGTTCTTAATTTTTACCAAGATATTATTTTATTATTATCTACTACAAATACTGTAATAACGAATCCCTCTTTTAAATTAGTCTTACAAACTTATGAAAAATATGTAGAAAAATGGGAAGATAAAATTGAATGTATAAAAATTATACCCGAGCTAAAGACATTTATATTGAAAAATGAAGCTGAAGATAGTGATTTAACTAGTCTTAAAGAGTCTACCCTTTATTTATTTAATAAAATAGCAACACTTTCTACTGAAATTATAAGAAAAAATTATAAATTAATTATCGAAGGTTTCTTCATTAACTGCATGCTTTTCAAAAAAGATTTCAACTACATCTTTCATTTGCAATCCTCAACAATCGATATTTCGAGCCATATAAAGTTAGAATCTACATTTAGTTTTTGTTTAGAATTAGTCCTACAGCAATACCATAATGATCAATACATAAACGAAATTTCTATTTTTACCGAAATGGTAGCTAAAACCACTAAACTTGGCTTAGAATTAATTTCTCTGGGTCTTACCATTCCAGAAAAAGACTTATTATTACTCTTTAAATTGTTAAATAAATTTCCAAAGCATCTACCAAATGATTTCTTTTATTTAATAGATAAAGAACTGTCGTTAGAAGTAATAAATGAATTTTTGAAATTATTTATTAATTATATTAGTTCAAAGTTTGATATTACTCATAAATCTATCTATTATATTGAGATTACTTATGCTACTTTACTAACTTACCCAGATATTTTAACAGTTGAAATGAATAAATTTATTCTTGAAAAGCTCAATAAATTCTCCCATTTATTTTCTTTTCCGAACGAGTATGAACTTTTAAAAAAAACTATTTTTTTACCATTTGAAAAAGAGTCACCGCTACATAGTATTACAACAACAACTGATGAAAAACAATTATTACAAGTTTCCAAATCTCTTGCTGATTATGATTTCCATACAAAAAAAATGGCTTTGATTGGGGGTATTAGCTTTTTAATCAATTCCATCAATAGTAAAAAAACTGCACAAAATTTTCCAAAGACCGTCATCAACTTATTAGCAAACCTTAAATTTTTACCAAATGCAAATATTGATATACCCAACGATTTTCATTCTCAATTAAACGAACTTGATATTTTTGATAATGTAATACAAACAACTCGATTAAAAATACGCCCTGAAAATATTAAAGCTAAAGAGTTTAAATTTACAACCACAAATTATTTTTTAAATATATCTGAGGAATTGCAAGATATAATTGAAACGGTCATTGAAACTATTCTGTCTACTAAGCGCAAACCTTCTGAATTCGATTATTACCTTTTATACTATATTCATTACCATTTCAAACTCTTATTAGAGTTTTTTCCTTATAGTCTAAAAATGGCACAAATTTTGATCGATTTAAGTTTGTCGTATTTAGTAACAACTCATGTAAAAAATAATCATTGGGCTACACACTTAAAATTTTGTCAAGTAGTGTATGAAAATATTTGTAATAAAAAAATAAAAGCGAACAAAGCAAATTTAGAAGTAGAAAATTACATTTTTCAAATGCTAGAAATATTCTTAAAAGGGAAATGTCCACCATCCTTTCCAAAAGATGAAGTTTGCCAAGCAAAATTAATAGAATTTATCTTTGGATGCTTTGAAAAGAATTTTACCATAGATTATGAAAATGATTTCAGAATAAATATTTTTATAGAAACCTTGTACACAATTTTTGTAGACAATAAGGAAACTTTACAATATCCCCTCTTTGATAAATATTTTAAAAAAATTATTCCTTTTGTTTTAAAAAATCCTTTCAAAAAACTTGTTATTGAAAATAAAAATAAGTCTATCTCCTATTTTCGCAACATTTTAACTTTTCTACTAAAAGTATCTTTAAAATACGATAATAGTGACTCTATTATTTATTATTTTGAAAAAGCAAAAGAGATATATCACATCCAAGCAAAAAACAATGATGAAAAAAATGAAATTATTTTTACATGTGCTCAACTTTTTTTCTTTTTACCCAATGCCATCATTACATTTAAACAATCTGATTACTTGAAACTTTTAAATGAATTTATTCTGTTATTAGATAAACATATCGATTCAACGCCTTTTAATTATAATTTAGCTGTACAATTTAATTTAAAACAAACTCTCGACGAAAAATGTAATCTATACGAAAAACATTTTAATTTTGCTAGCACCAAGGAACTTAGAAAACCTATATTAAATAAAATTTCTAAATTATAACTGCTTTTAAAAAACCTTATGGCTATGCTCATTTTGATAATGATGAACTAACCATTTTAATTTACGATGGAACCTATAAACCAAAGTAATCTCTCGTTACAGAGTATTAATTTAAATGCCTTAGATAGAACATTTAGTGACGATACAATAAATGATTTTATTACCGATAAACTATCTCGCTCCGAACGTTTTTATCTACAACATAAAAAAAAAGAAACTCAATCTACTCCCTCTTTTTCGTTACCACAAAATTTATACCAAAAGTTTGAACCTTTACTTCTTATCAACAAGCGGTTAATCCTTTTAAAAAATTCCCATAAACTATCTACTTTGTTTAATTTTATTGTTTTTGGTGGATTTGCGATATACATACTTGAAAGGAGCCTTATAACCTATTATCAACAAAATTACAGTCCTTATTCGTTCTTTGAAATAGATGAAAATCATGTATATTCCGATATTGATATCCAAATCCAATTTAATCTTATTAATGAAGAAGTCGTAGATCTATATTTGTATTTTTGCAAGCAAAATGGGTATAAAATACAGCCTGTAGATATAAGCTTACCAATTCGGTTACATAAATATTTTCAAACTAAATATAAGAAAATTTTTGGTGAGTGCTATCCATTTTCTCTTAGACAAAATTTAGAAACGTTTTCTAATTATCTTCATTGCCAAGAAAATGAACTAGACATCTCTTTTCTAGAAAAACAATCGGAAACTTTACTCACAATTGACTTCACACAATTTAAAATCCAAGATGATTGTATTTCCTGTGTTAATCTGAACGACCAAACTTTCATTGATATAGCCACTAAAACAATTCACTTAATAAATCCTTTGAATGCGAACAAAAAAGCATTTTGGAAAGTGATCCATCAATTAACTAGGAAATATCGTTGCAATTCCTGGAATGATATGAATATATTGTGGCAAAAAAGTTATGACAGATTAAAAGAACAAGGCATTTCTTATGGAATAGCTTCCTTAATTTGCTCCTTGTCAGATAAACATGCTAGTAAAGATATCTGTTACTCTTTTTGTTTATTTACCCATGTCTATTATTTAAATCTCATACCTAAATCAGATCTTATATTAGTTAAAACAATCTTGAGTAATATTGAGGAAAAAGAAAGTTCGCTATCCATTTATTATCTTTTAAAAAAATGGAAACACGATCTAGACGACTATTTTACGCTCTTAAATTTTACATCTCTCTTCGGTTTATTAGTAGATAAGTCACAAAGCAAAGTATTTATTACTAAACAGTTTGAAGAATATCACCTACAGGTTTTTGATAAATACGCAACACTAATTCCTTATCATTCATCAAAAATTGTAGAGAACTTTGAGTTATTAAGTAGAAAAGAAACGTTTCATTTTTATATTGATCCATTTTGCATTCTTATCGACCATCTAGTCTGTGGATCGATTAAACAACATGAAGAGGAAATACCTTTCTTTGATGAGTGTTATAAAATAGGTTTAAATCTTTTAAAGAATGATCAAATTAACTTGAATAAAGCAGGGTATAAAATCTTAATGATTCTATACCAAGCAAAAAAAAAACCAATTGATTCAATTTTTGTAAATAAAACACCTTACATCATAGCAAGTCTAAATAACGAAAGTATAGACCTTTTAGTTGCAAACCTATTAGATTTGTTACGATTTAAAATTTCTTGTAACATTCCCAAAGGGCATTGGATAGAATCTATTCTTAAATTTAAAAATTTAGAGTATGTTTTGATAGGGTGGTATTTTTTTTTGAAAGAAAATGATATTTTTCACCATTCTCAAAAAGAGCTCTATACCCATAAGTTTTTTTGTCCAAATAATCTTAAGGATTTTTTTTGCATAAATTTTCCTTTATATTCATCCTCATTAGAGATTAGATTTCAAGAATTAGTGTCTGATAAAATTTTAACAGTTGATGATGTAAGCGTAATCTATCAATATTTACAAAATCCTACCATCGCTACCACTGAAAGCATTTTATTAAATTATCTTGCAAACCCTTTATATACAGATTCAAAGCAATATCATTTACTTATAAAAATCATTCTTGAAAAAATGAAGAATAATTTTTTAAAAGGGCTAAATTTTTGCAAAGTTTTTTTAGTAAAAACCCTTAATATAGAAGATGATTTAAAATTTAAGAAATTATCTCCCTCTTTTCAAAAATATTTTTGTCGATTTGCTAAAGATTTAATTCATCAAGAAAACTACCAAAAAGCTTATGAAATCTACCTAGAAACCAAAAGTATGAATTTATGGAAAAATTTTTACGTAGAAGAAATATATGACTTCTATTTGGATTTAGCTGAAGGTTTTTTCTTTCAGCCGTCCATATTAGATCTAATCCTTAACGATCTAAAATTAATCCCTTTTGTAAATCAATTTACAAATTCCATAACCAAATCTTTGAATACTTTACTTAAATTTCTTAATACAGAAAAGTGGAGTGAAGAAGTTGATAATGAACTTATCTCAATAATAAAGCTATATTCAAAAAAAGAATATCGTTACGTACTCTTTCGAATCCTTTTAGAAAATATTTTATTAAAGGCACCTATTAGTAAAATTAGTAATAAGCTTATTGTACATGATTTTTTATCAAAAAATACAAAAGACAAAGTTCCCTTTCGTTCCACAACTTCAACCTTATTAAAGAATTTCTTTTCAAAAATACAATTGAATACATTTGTTGTTTCTTTATTAGAAAAAGGAATTTATTCTGAACCCCTTGATGATATTATTCTTTTTCTTAAAGGTGAAAATTTTTCATCTACTGTTGAGCTTTACATTACAGTCAGACTTAAACAAAAGGATTTATTTAATAATAATAAAATGTTTTCGTTATTTGTAAAAAATTTTTCATCTTTTTTTACATTCATTCATTTAGAATTTATTTTTAATAGTGTTACGAATATTAAAAATACTCAGATTGTGCAAATTCTGTTATCGATCCTTATAGAAAAAAAATGGGTTCATCAGTTTTCTAAACACTTTTTATATTGGCAAGAATATTTAATAAACAAAAATGACTATCCTTTAGCATTACATAATTGGACAAGTATAGATATTTATCATCAGGACAGTTTACTAAAAATAAAAGATAAATTTTATTGCTTAGAAGAATTTTATAAATTTATTATAAAAAGAGATTTAATATTTACAGAATTTCTTAAGGAAAATTATCAATTAATATTAAAGGATATACTTCTTTTAAAGGAAAATTCAGATGTAAAGTATGTATTATTAAAAAATATATATCCTTTTGTAAAGAAATCTGAATTATTCATAAATTACATACTATTATTAATAGATTCAACTATTCAAGTACGTTATTTAAATTTTACCTTACATATATATGATGAAGCTTCTTCATTGATTAACGATATTAGATTATGGCTTAAATATACCCAACTTTATTTAAGTCATAATCATCAAGTTAAAAATCTAAAGTTTTTGGAAATGCAGTTATTAAAAGTGCTAGACCATAACCTAGATGAGATTTCAATAGACTATTACTACTCAATATTGAAAAAAATCCTGTTTACCAAAAAGCCGTCCACATTTAACAAAAATTTATTAGCCAAAATTTCAATTCCTTTTTTAGAAAAATATGAAAATTGTTTCAAGGAACATACTTTTTACCTATTTTATAAACTGTTTAAGTTTCATATTTTTTACAAAATTCCTTGTGAATTCAAATTAATAGATCATTTTATAAAAAAAGGAAATTCTTACTATGCTCTAAAAACATATGACTTATCAGTCGGTAATACTGGAAAAAAGTCTGTTATACTTAAACAAATATTTGAACTTCCTCACAATCAGAAGTTTTTTGAATTATTTATAAAAAAAATTGACTCATTAATATTAGATTTTGATTCTACTTATGAATCAGTGATAGCAAATTATTTTTGCAATTGTTTTGAAAACAATCCAAGTATCATTTCTAAATATATTCTAGATAAAAAAATTATTAATTTACCTTTATTTAAAAAACTTATCTCCCATCTTGATTATGATTACGAGAAAATTAAACCTTATATTACTTTAATTATTGAAAAAGAAATTTATCAAACAAATTTGAATGAATTTTTGCAAGCATACTTTTTAACTTTAAAACAAATAAAAAAAGAAGATGCTTACAGTATTTTTTTTCATTTTCCTATTTTTTTAAGCTACGCGGTAAAAGCTTTCAAATCATTCGACTCTGAACTTAAAAAAAACTTATTTCAATTAGCTTACTTAGTTAACACCCTTATTTTACAAGTTTTTCTAGAAGATAATAATTATGATGCAAAATTACTGATACATGACCATTTAACTTATCGTCAATTTGCCCAATCACAAGAAGATACAGAAAAATGGGATATTTTATGCTTAAAAATTGCTCTAAAAGAAACTAATTTTAAAAAAGTTCTCCCATTTTGTTACCATGTCATTAGCTTGTATGTCACTGAGGATAAACTTAATAATAAAAAGTTCATTCCGATCATACTCCAAATAATCTCAAACGGATTAAAAAACCATTACGATGAAAATGAGAAATTGTATGAAAGGAAAATGGTAGATTTTTTACAGCTATTGTACAAAGAAAATTACAAATACTATTATAATGTTTTACCAGAAACATCTTTATGTTTACCAAATAATATTGCCAAAGAACTGATTCAGGGTTTATCTCAGTTCTTAAAAAACTATGAAATTAGTTCTTTCACACCAACTATTAATGAAGATATTTGCACAAAACTTGTTCATTTTTATAAAGGTAACATTCAATCTCTTAAGGAATTGATTACATATAACAATTACTACAATTTATTCTTAAATAAGTTTATTAAGCTGAAGAACCAAATAGAACTTTGCCAATTTTACTTTTCAACGATTTGGCCTCAAGTTTTTTATCCTCGCGAAAGTATCCTTGTAGATCTTATATCTAAAGCCAAAATTACTATGGAAATTATGAAAGAGCCGTTAGAAAAAAAAGGTTTTTTCATTTTTTGTTTAATCCATTTTTTAATGAATTTAAAGGAAACTAATAATCTGAAAGAAACACTTACACATTTATTTGAAATAGGATCGCTTTATGATAATAGGTTTAAAAATTCTCAAAAGCTAATCGACAAAATTATAAATTATTATTATCAAACTCTAAACCTTAAAAATCAAACTCAAGAAATTACACTTTTTAGAAATTTTTTTGAAAAAAACGTTTCTGAATTTGAATCTGATTTTTACGAAATACTAAGCTTTATCTTAAGTTCTTTGTCTATCAAAAATCCTAATTTATATGTCGCTTTGACCCATTGTTTTTATTTTTGTTTAGAAAGTTCAAAAATTGAAAATAAGACTATTATTCACGAATTAATTTTAGATTTAGCCTTAAATAAGGCAACAGCATGTGATCCTCCAACTTTTTTATTCAATATGCATTTTTGTTATTCTAATTTCAAAGAAATGCAAAATAAAAATAATTTAATTGATTTATGCTGCAATATTGATTACGTAAATGATTTATTAATTCCTCTATTCTTTTCCATTTTTTTTAAAAACCAAAAAAAAACACAAAAAAAAATGGAAAATTTTGTCGATTTTATTTTTGAAAAATTTGAAGTTTTAAAAGTAGTTGATTTAACTAGTGATATAAGAATACCTTGTTTTATTAGTATTATCTATATATTACTCACCAAAAATGAGCCCAATTATTCCAAAGGTTTCATTGAAGAGAAATTATTGACTCTTGCACACATTATTAAAAATAATCCTCATCAAATTATTACGGTTTATATAGAGAAGAATAAAAATGAAGTCATTTCTTATTTAGATGTGATGAAACGATTAATTACTAAATTTATGCCTTGGGATACAGACAATAAGTTTATTTATAGTTATGTTGCTATATTAAAAGAGATTTTTGATAAAGAATCTTCAGTAGATAAAAAAAAGATTTTGGCTCAGTCAATAAATCTTTGCCTTAATATGTTTTCTCTAAAGAATATTCCCCAAGAAATAGTACGCATACAAATGGAATGCTTAGCTTCAATTAAAGAAAATTTCGGAGAAAGTCATCTTTTGGAATTTTGTAAGATTGACGATACCATCGAAAAATTGAATTTAATTATTTCAAACGTAAAAAATGATAAAAAGAAAACTTCGGAATTAAAGGTTTGGAAAAAGAAAATGCAAGTATTTAAAGAACGATTTGATGAAAAAAAATAATAAGAGGACTTGTGTTGACAACGTGGCAGGACTCTTTAAGTTATGTTTTGTGAAGTTTAAATAGAGCATCAAAATTTTATAAATGCTACAGAGAACCTTAAAGCAATTGCAAAAATAAGCTTTCAAGCACGTGATTCAACGGGGTCGAACGTTGCACATGCAACATCGATTCTTTCATTAGGCGATTAACTTTATCTAAAGAAGGGACATTCCCTCTTTGAAAGCGCAAACTTAAAAGATCTAACATATCTTGATTGATAATAAATGAGGGTGAGCAGGCATGATAAGCTTGTAAATCCCGATACCATAATAAGATTATTTCAAAAAGAACCTTTAAATGAGTGTGGTACTGTACTGCGACTATCCCTTCTGCTTCTTTTTCTATTAGTTCTTTTTGAACGGCTGTTAAATTATTCCATTCTTCTTTATTTTTTTTATTTTTAGCAGTTTCATTTTCTTGGCATTGTTCTCTTTCAACCATGGCAGTTAAATCCTTAACAAACAGGATTAAATCAGGATAAGAAGCAAAGCCATGCGCTAATTTTTGATAGAGAAATTTTCGTAAAAACTGTCCTTTTTCTAGAAAATGGTGCGCTTTAGAAAAAGATCCCTCACTTATTTTAGCCGCAACCTGTAGCAGGGTTTTTGAAATAGATTCATGTGTTTTAAACAATTCTGGTTCTAGTACAGAAGTGGCGATTGGTTGAAACCGTATGATCTGGCAACGGGACAAAATAGTAGGCAGAATTTTTTCAGGACAACTAGAAACTAAAATGATGACTGTATTATCGGATGGTTCTTCAAAGGTTTTCAAAAGAGCATTAGCACTATAGGGAAGCATTCTTTCAGCATCTAACAGCAAAAAAACTTTTTTATCGCTTTTGAAAGGGGCTAAATAAACCTCTTTACTAAATTCTCTCATTTTTTCTATTGAGTGAATTCCTAATTTTCCTTCTGGCGTATAAAGATGAAAATCGGGATGAGTAACGTCGTTTTCTGTGTTTAACAACGAAGAGGCAAAAGCTTTAGCAAATAAACTTTTTCCAACGCCTTCACTACCTGCAAAAAGATAAGATTGCCCAACATTTTTATTATGAACAATCCTCAATAAAAATTCTTTTATAGGTTCATTTCCGACAAGATTTTCATAAGGCGAGTTTTTCGTCAATAGCATGGCAGGCTGATTCATAAACTTCTTGAAGGGTTTGATTGGCATTAATTACATGAATTCTATCAGGTTTTTCTTTTGCAAGCTGCAAAAAACCATCTCTTACTTTTTGATGAAAAGAAAAGCCTTCTTGCTCAATTCGGTCTAAGTCCCCTTCTTTTGCATTTTCCTTTGCCAGTGACTTAGTTCTTTGTAAACCAATACTTGGATCTACATCTAAATAAAGAGTCAGGTTTGGTTCAATCCCTTGGCAAATAAGATTACATAAATGTTCTACTTTTTCTTTTCCAAGTCCTCTTGCCATTCCTTGATAAACTACAGTAGAATCATTGAATCGATCACATAAAACAATTTTATCTTGGCTTAATGCAGGTATGATTAATTCTTCTAAATGTTGACTTCTTGCTGCTAAAAAAAGCAGAAGTTCAGCCATTGAACCAATTAACAAATCCTCGTTCTTAGTCAAGATCCAGTTTCTTACTGTTTCACTAAGAGCCGATCCTCCCGGCTCTCTCGTATGAACAACTAAAAGCTGCTTTAGCGCTAAATATTCTTTAATTTTTTTTATTAAAGTCGATTTTCCAGCCCCTTCACCGCCTTCAAATGTAATAAATATACCACTCATTCTTATTCTGTTTCATCTGTTGTAGTATTATTTAAAGAGTCATCTTCACTCGGTTCTAAAGGGTTAAGTTCAGATGTTGAATCTTCTAAAGAATTGAAAGTGTTTTCCCCTTCTTCTGAAGTGTCATTTTGTCCTTCAATTTTCTGAACAGCAACGAGATAGTCCCCTTCTCTTAAATTAGCGAGCTTAACACCTTGAGTATTTCTGCCCATAACACGAAGATCGTTCATATTTATTCGAACAGTTTGTCCAGTAGACGACATCATAAGCATACCATCTTCATCTGTCACACACAAAGCACCGACAACATTTCCATTGCGTTCGCTCGTAATGATAGATTTAACGCCTACACCGCCTCTGTTCGTTTGTCTAAAATCCTCTACTAAGGATCTTTTTCCAAATCCGTTTTCACAAACCACTAAAACAGTTTCATTACCGTTGACAACTTCACATCCTACAATGTAATCATCGTCACCTTTTAAAGTGGCCCCCTTAACACCTCTTGCCATTCTCCCCATTGGGCGAACATTACTTTCATCAAAACGAACGGCCATTCCTTGATGTGTGAAGAGCATAACCTGTTGTCCTTCATGGACTAAACGAGTCGCCATCACTTCATCTCCTTCATCCACATCTAAGGCCCAAATACCTTTACGTCGAGGATTGCTAAATTCTGATAAAAGAGTTTTCTTTACTACTGCTTTTTTAGTTGCCATAAGAATACAGGACGGTTCATCAAAAGTTGAAACTTTTAAAATGGTAGCAATTTTTTCATCTGGTCTTAAATCTTCTAAAAGATTGATTAACGCTTTTCCTTTAGATTTTCTGCCAGTTTCTGGAATTTGCCAAACTTTTAGCCAATAGCAACGACCTAAGTTTGTAAATATTAGAAGATAATCATGCGTTGATGCGACATAAAGTCCCTTAATTGCATCATCTTCTTTCTTTAACTGCATGCCAGCAATTCCTTGCCCACCTCTTTTTTGCTCTTTAAAGGTGTCCATCGGCATTCTTTTTATATAGTCATCTTCTGAAATAGTAATAATAACAGCTTCGTTAGCAATGAGATCTTCCATATTCATTTCGCTTTCAGCTGCAATGATTTGCGTTTTACGTTCAGACTTATGGTTTTTTTGAATGTCAGTAAGCTCTTGTTTTATGATATCGCGAACCATTGACTCGTTAGCTAAAACGGCGCGATAATACTCAATTTTCTTCAAAAGCTCTTGGTACTCTTCGTTAATTTTATCGTGTTCAAGTCCAGTCAATTGATACAGTCTTAAATCTAAAACTGCATTTGCTTGCTTATCCGTAAAGCCGAATCTTGCCATTAACTCTGATTTAGCTTCTTCTCTATTACTACTTGCGCGTATAATTTTAACGACTTCATCTAAATGATCAATCGCTTTTAGATAACCTTCTAAAATATGCGCTCTAGCTTCTGCTTTATTTAATTCAAATCTAGTTCTTCTTCTTACAACTTCAATACGATGATCTATCCAACCTGAAATCATATGACGAATATTCATGGTACGAGGAAGACCCTTATCAAGAGCTAACATATTGCAACCAAAGGTAACTTCTAAATCAGTAAATTTAAATAACTGATTTATAATAACTTCAGGCATCTCCCCTTTTTTAAGCTCAATCAGTATGCGCATCCCATCTTTATCTGACTCATCTCTTAAATCTGAAATACCTGTGATGGATTTGTCAGAAACCAAGCCTGCAATTGTCTCTATTAAGCGTGCTTTATTAACACCATAAGGAAGTTCATCTACAATCAAACGATTTCGAGGATTTTTTTCATCCGGTTCCTCATGTCTGATAACTCCTCTAATTGTTAACTTACCCCGACCTGTGTGATAAGCTTCTTTAATTCCACGATATCCACATATAATTCCACCTGTTGGAAAATCGGGTCCTGGCATTACCTTCATGATATCATCAATAGAAGTTTTAGGATCATCGATTAACAATAGGGTTGCTTTAATCAATTCATATAAATTATGAGGAGGGATATTGGTTGCCATTCCAACTGCAATACCAGAAGACCCGTTACATAATAAATTGGGAAATTTAGCTGGAAAAACTACCGGTTCTTTTTTCGTTTCATCATAGTTTGCAACCATATTAACGGTTTCTTTATCGAGATCTTCCATTAATTGAACAGAAGCATGAGTTAAACGAGCTTCTGTATACCTCATAGCAGCTGGAGGGTCACCATCGACAGAACCAAAATTTCCTTGCCCATCAATTAGAGCATAACGCATCACCCAATCTTGTGCCATCCGAACAAGAGTTGGATAAATCACTTGTTCACCATGAGGGTGATAGTCACCGGATGTGTCACCAGAAATTTTTGCACATTTACGATGTTTGCCACCGGGACTTAAATTCAATTGTCGCATCGCATATAAAATACGGCGCTGGGAAGGTTTTAATCCGTCTCTAACGTCAGGCAAAGCCCTTGCTATTATTACAGACATCGAATAGCGTAAATAACTATCCTTCATCTCATCTTCAATATTTCGAGGAATTAATATTTCATCTTTTGTATAAGACATAATTCGTTACTTTGCTTTTCTTTAAAGATTAGATATCTAAGTTTTTAACAGATAAGGCATGGGACTCTATAAACAAACGTCTTGGTGGGACTTCATCGCCCATCAATTTTGTAAACATATGATCAGCAGCAATAGCATCTGGAAGAGTAATCTTTATTAATTTGCGCTTTGTAGGATCCATTGTTGTTTCCCACAATTGATCTGCATTCATCTCTCCCAAACCTTTATATCGTTGAATTTCAATCCCTTTTCTACCATTGGCTCTTAAAAAGTCTATGGTTTCTTTTAAGGTATAAAATGTAGTCAGATCTTCCCCTTCCATAATATCTAATAAAGGACCTGTTGCTATTTGATATTGTGAAAAAGAAAAACCAAATAAAGATAATTTATCTAGTAATTTTTTTAACGTCTCTTCTTCATATAATTCAATGTAATGTAAACGTTTTAAGGTAAACACTTTCATTTCTTCAGTAATTTCTTCTTGAGGAATAGAGGCTAAAGTTTCTTGATGTTTTGTTCTTTGGAATTCTTCGTCAGCTTTTCTAAAAGCTTCAAATTCACTAGAAGAATAGGCATATTTTACTTCGTCTGATAAATTTACTTGGAAACGTGGATAGATATTAGCTTCATTTTTTAAACTAATAAATTCTCTAAAAGTAATTCCTTTTTTCTCTAAACGATTAACAAAATTTTCAGCTTCAGTAATTACGTTTAAGCATTCTTTTGTTTTATCATATGTTAAAAAATCGGGATGATTTGGTAATTTGATTTTTACATCGCTAATACCTAGCTCTAAAAGGTAATCGTCCATTTCTTTTTCATTATGAATGTAACGACTAATTTTTTTGCGTGTAACTCTATATAATGGAGGTTGTGCAATATAAACAAAATTATTTTCAATTAAAGCTGGCATATGTCGATAAAAGAATGTCAATAGCAAAGTTCTGATATGGGAACCATCGACGTCAGCATCCGTCATAATAATAATTTTATGATAGCGCAATTTTTCTAAATTAAAGCCTTCTTTACCAATTCCACAACCTAGGGCTGAAACCATAATGCCTATGGCATCATTTTGTAAAACTTTCTCAAGTCTTGCCTTTTCTACGTTTAATATTTTACCTTTAATTGGCAAAATAGCTTGAAAACGACGGTCCCTTCCTTGTTTTGCAGAACCACCCGCTGAGTCCCCTTCCACAATATAAATTTCACAAAATTCAGGATTTCTTTCTTGACAATCGCTTAGCTTTCCTGGAAGCCTGCCAGTTTCTAATGGTGTTTTTCTTAAAGTAAGTTCTCGAGCTCTTTTAGCAGCTTCTCTAGCTTGGGCTGCAAGAATTGCTTTGTCAGCAATCGTTTTTGCTAATTGAGGATGCTCTCCTAAGTAAATAGCTAACTCTTCACCTGTTATTTGTTGAACAACAGTCCCGACATCACCATTACCAAGTTTTTGCTTTGTTTGTCCTTCAAATTGAGGATTGGCTACTTTTACTGAAATGACAGCTGTCAAACCCTCGCGCATATCTTCGCCAGTGATTTGTATTTTGTCATTTTTAATAAGATTATTATTTTTTATGTATTGATTTAATACACGTGTTAAGGCTGCAGAAAAACCAGAAAGATGAGTCCCACCAAGTCTTGTAGAAATGTTGTTAACATAAGAATAGATATTTTCTATATATGTTTGATTCCATTGCATAGCAACTTCAAACTCAATTGGTCCATCATCCCCTTCTTTTGTTCCCCCAAAGTACATAGGGACTGGGAATAAAGGTTCCTTATTTTCGTTTAAGTAGCTAACAAAGGAAATTAAACCTCCACTATAGCAAAAGTTTACATCATCTTTATCGGGATTTCGTTCATCATGAAAATAGATATTAATTCCCTTATTCAAAAAGGCAAGTTCTCTAAAACGTTTGGCTAAAATATCGTAATCAAATTCGGTGACTGTCATGATTTCGTCGTCAGGCCAAAATGTGATTTTCGTACCTCGTTTATCCGTTTCCCCAAGAACTTCTAAAGGTCTTAAAACTTGACCTTTTGAAAATTCCATTTCATGAATTTTCCCATATTTATAAACTTGAACAACCATTTTTTTAGATAGGGCGCAAACGCAAGATACCCCAACCCCATGAAGTCCACCTGATACTTTATAAGTATCTTTATCGAACTTTCCACCGGCATGTAAAACGGTCATAACAACTTCTAAAGCACTAACGTCGCGACCTCTTTTTAAAGACTCTTTTTCATGTTTTTCTACAGGAATGCCTCGCCCGTTATCCTCTATCGTGATTGAATTATCTTCATCAATTGTGACGTAAATGGCTGTGCAATAACCAGCCATTGCTTCATCTATGCAATTATCTACGGCTTCATAAACCAGTTGATGCAATCCATTTGTGCTGGTATCCCCTACATACATCCCAGGACGCTCTCTGACAGCTTGAAGTCCTTCTAAAACAGTTATAGAACTCGCATTATATTCTTTTTTTATTTCCATTTTGGCATCTTCGGAATTGATTGTATCATTGGTCATGTGAAACCTGATTGTTAAAAACTTAAATTATCCTATGCGGAATAGAATATTGATTATAGGAACTTTAGGAAATTTTTCTTGCAGAAGCTTCAGCAAGCGTTTTTTTTCGTATTGACTTAACAAACTATGAAGAGAAGAATTTTTTACTTTAATTGTTAAAACACCCTCTTTAAACGAAATAGCTTTTGTCATTGGAGCTAATTTGCTCCCTATAATATCTGGCCAAGAAGCTAAAATTAAATCGGGCCTATCTTGGTAAACTTCCCCTATTTTTTCTAAGATACCGGGCAATAATTGAGAAACTGTACGTGAAGTCAACTCCGTTCCATCATAAAATTTAGGTGTACGACGAAAGCCCTGCGCCACAAATTTCATCCCTTAGTAAAAAAGGAAATTATAACAGATAAACAGCTTCACAGCAAGAGCTTTCATTAACTTTTTTTTTACTTTTTATTCTCGAAAACTAGGTTTTTTAAAAATAATAGTTTACGCTTGCAATTACTTTAAAAGTGCGCCAATTAACCTGATTTAGATTAGTCGAAAACTTCTCATATGAGCTAACAGGACTTGAAGTTGTAGTTGATGTATAAGTAGTACAGTAATTATCACAACTACTGCTACTACTGCTACTATCTGAGCTGTAACAATCATCTGAATAAGAATCAGTATATGTGTAACAACTAGATTTTATATAAACTGTGTGGCGTCCATTTCTCATTTTCCATTGATCATATTCAAACATCAAGGAAGCATCCATAAAGCAACCAAAACTATAATTTAATCCAAGCTGCGCAATTACCCCGGATCCCTCACTTGCCGTTTGTTTAAAATCTTTAGCAAATTCTTTGCGAAGATTCCAGTGACCACGCGCTCTATAGGAGGCAAAATGATACTCAACATTTGCAAATAAACTAAGTCCTGGAAAATAATCGTAATAAAGTTCCATACCTACCCATGGACTTCTCCATCTTGCAGTGTATCTACTATTCAATCCAGGAAATGAACCAATCGCTTTTGGATATTGTGTATCAATGGATTGATAACCATTTCTCATAGTCAATTGTTGTTGATGGTATGAATAACCAGCCATGGGAATAAATTCTATTCTTTGCAATAAAATAGAAACTGGAACAATCCATCCAGCACCAGCTGATACATCATAAACGGCGCCATTATCGGCTTTGCTATAAGACCTTGAGAATTCTTTTGTTTTATTGTTACCTAGATAGTCAGAATCTCTATTTTTTCCGCTAATAATTTTTCCATAATCCCCAGAAACTTTAAGAGCTACTAGTCCCAATGATGCTTCTACTTTGCCATTAACTTCTAAAATATTTAAATTTTGCCATTTTAGCTCAGATAATACATTTGGATAACCACCGGGACCTGAAATATTCCAGTTAAAATCGTCATTGCGATAACCAGCACCTATTTGATAATTTAATTCTGCAATGGGATAAAAAGCTGAAAGAGAAGTAAAGGGAAGAATTGCTAGTAACGCAGATGACAATAACTTTTTCATAACATCCTCAAGTATACTTAAAGGTTGAGGATGTTAACAAAAATGCTTTGTAATTGCGAGAAAAAATTTATTTGGCTTTAGAGAACTCAAGTTATCTTGGGTTTCAGAATTTATTTCATTTAGCTATTTCAAACTCTATCCATTTTTATACATATTTTGAGTAATGTATGCAGAATAAAATTCTTTAATTTTATGAAGATATTGATCAATTATGGTAAATGCTTGGATTTGTTTCTCAGAGTTTAATTCATTTAAGTAAAGATTACTTTTAAGATCTAAATACAAATTGGTCAATTGTTCAAAAGTTTGCTCAACTTCCTTATGCAGAAATGTTGAATATAAAATAGCGCTAGCTGTTTGATTAAAAGAGTGTAATTGATTAAAAAAGGCGTTTACAGCATTTTCAAATTTATCCTCATCTCCATAATTTTTTTGAATATAGATGTGTTCTAAAAGTTCTGATAAGTGAGCCTCTTTGCGTTGTAAAAGATCGATTGTATGTTTAGTGTTTTGAGAATCTTCACTTTTTAGATTATTAAATTTATGAAGCCATTTTTGTATAAGCTGCACTTTTTTTTCGGCTATTGCCTTATCTGATGTAAAACCACCCTTTATTTTATCTTGTAATTGAATTTCTTTAGTAAGAAGTTCATTGATATGTTCAATTTCACTATTTAAATGAGAATTAATGGTGTTGTAACCATGCCCTTGAGAGGTCTCGCGATCCTTTTTAATGATAGATAATTTTGCAAAAAGATCTTCACAAATCTTATTAATTTTGTGAACTTCAGCTTGGGTTTTTAGTGTTAAAAAAACATGAGCTAAAAAGTCTAGAATATGGTAAACAATTCTTTCAATGAGTGTTTTTTGTAATCTTGTGATAATTCGATTAGAAAGGATTTTTTCGGTTCGACCAGTCACTTCGACAAGCTGGTTTTTGCTATAATTTATTTCGGTTTTATAGGGCTCATAAGGGTTTTGAAGTCCATATATCATATAAGACCTCACTTTAACTTAATTATACCACATTACCATTTACAAACAATTCATTATTAAAGGGTTAAAATATGAAAATATGGAAAAAAAATATCGATTTGGAAACTGTTTCTAATACTCGAAAAGATACAATTGTAGACTTAATCGGGATAGAGTTTACAACGGTTGGAGATGATTTTCTGTGCGCCAAAATGCCAGTTGATGAGAGGACAAAGCAACCTTATGGAATACTACACGGGGGAGCCTCTTGTGTCTTAGCAGAGACTGTTGGCAGTGTGGCAGCTAATTTTTGTGTTGAGGATGGATTTGTATGCGTTGGTTTGTCGATTAATACAAATCATATAAAAAAAGTAAGAGATGGTTTTGTATACGCAAAAGCTATGCCTGTTCATCTTGGAAAAACCACTCAGGTTTGGGATACTCCTATAAAGGATGAAGCCGGGCAATTAATTTCAATTACCCGACTAACATTAGCTGTTATAGCGATTTAAGACTTAAGCTCAACTGGTAAATCTACCTCTTTTTTTACAGGTAAATTTGGTGTTGAATAAAACCCGCGTCCTTCTCGTTCTAAACGAAGCAAGTATTCACTTGGTTTATAACGACTGCCATATTTTTCGAATTTTCTCAGTTGACGAACAACTTCACCAATTCCCCTTTTATCGGCATAGTGCAATAAGCCTCCTCTAAAAGGTGGAAAGCCTGTGCCCATGATTAATCCCATATCTAAATCAGAAGGGCTATTAACAACACCTTCGTCTAAACATTGGGAAGCTTCATTTACCATTAAAAAGATAACGCGATCAATGATATCTTGATCACTTAGAGGATCACCTGGAGTTCTAGCTTTTTCTAATAACGTATCGACTTCAGGGTTGGGTCTTGATTCTTTTCCATTGTAAATGTAAAACCCTTTGCCAACTTTTTTACCATAAAGTTTATCTTGATTAAGCAACTCTAAGATTTTTGGGATTACACATCTATCGCCGTAAGCTTCATGTAATTCTTTTCCCACTTTATAGGTAACATCATTGCCTACTTCATCAGCTAGATGAAAAGGAGACATCGGAAGTCCAAAATTCAATAAAAGCCTTTCAATCCTTTGTTTATCGATACCCTCTTGTAATAAAAATAAGGATTCGTTAGCTGCTGGAACAAAAACCCTATTCACTAAAAATCCGGGACAATTTTTTACAATAAGTGGAATTTTATGAATTTTTTTACATAATTCTACAGCTGTTGCCACAACATTAGGATCGGTTTTTGCGCCTGGAATCACTTCTACTAAAGGCATTTTATTTACCGGATTGAAAAAATGCAGTCCTATAAATCGTTCCGGATGTTTAAGATGTTGCGCCATCAAATCAATAGAAATGGAGGAAGTATTAGAAGCAATGATTGCTTTTTCACTTAAAGCCTCTTCCATCTCTTTGTAAATTTGCAATTTTAAATCGAGATTTTCTGTGGCCGCTTCTATAACAAAATCACAATTTTTAAAGCCTGTATTGTCAATTGTTGGACTTATTTTATGGAATTTTAAGTTTGCTTCATTAGCGTTTAGTTTATGATCTTTAATTCCTTTTTTATACAATGCGCTAATATTACTTAGCCCTTTGCCAACAGCTTCCCAACTAATATCTTTTAAACGTACTGGAAAGTTGTTATAGCTTAACACATAAGCTATCCCATTACCCATAGTTCCAGCGCCGATGACCCCTATACTTTTTAAAGGAAGAATTACTGCTCCCTCTTTTAAACCGGGTGCTTTTTTCAATTTTTCCTGCATAAAGAATAGCTGCACCAAATATTGTGCATTTTCAAAAAGGAGAGGAAACTCCTTTTCTATCATTGGCAATTCTTCTTTTAAAGCTTCTTTTAAGGAAAGTGGATATGTTTTTTCAAGAATATCCAAAGCAACAATTGGGGCTGGATAATGCCCTTTAGTGCGACTTAATACTTGATCCTTAGATTGTTTAAAGACAAAATATCTTCCTAAAGGATTTTTTTCCATCAACCAGTTTTTGAAACTTCCTTGATCTCGTCTAGCAAGTATTTTTCTTTTACCATCTGGTTTTAAAATTTCATCAATAAATTCATCGAGTTTAATATCTAGAAATTCCCAAGGAGCTATAGCATCGGCTAATTTCAGTTTCCAGGCTTTAACGGCTTTTACAGGTCTTCCTGTTAAAATCATTTGAATCCCTTCTACTAAGCCAATCAAGCGTGTAATGCGCTGCATTCCTCCCCAACCTGGAACAATACCAAGACTTGTTTCTGGCAATGATATTTGTGTTTTAGGATGATCGGTTACAATTCTGTAGGTACAAGCTAAGGCAAGTTCTGTACCTCCGCCCATACAGGCACCATGGATAACGGCTAAGGTTGGAAACGGAAGATCTGCCCATTTATCAAAAATATCATGACCTTTTTTTAAATAATTAGTGATTCGAGAGAAATCATTATTTTTAACTTCAAATTCTTTTAAATCAGCTCCTGCAATAAAAATATCCTCTTTAGCACTCATTAAAAGAAGGATTTTTATATCTTGTCTTTTTCTCAATTCATCAGTTATCTGATTTAGTTCGTCCAAAACTTCCGCTGTTAGTTTATTCACTTTTTCGTTTGGCAAATCAAAAATTAAGCGAGCAATATTATTTGGTTCGACAGTTAATTTAAATGCATTAGTCATTTGCTACCTCCACTATCATAGCTTGTCCTTGCCCACCACCAACACATAGCGTAGCTAAACCTAAATTTTTATTTCTTCTTCGCAACTCTTTTAACAAAGTTAATACTAAACGCACACCGGAAGCCCCTAAAGGATGCCCTAAAGCTATAGCTCCCCCATTTACATTTAACTTATCATTATCTATTTCACCAATAGCTTTATCTCTTCCCAATTCTTTTTTTGCAAACTCATCTGATGCAAAAGCTTTTTTTACAGCTAAAACTTGAGCTGCAAAAGCCTCATTAATCTCTATTAAATCAAAATCTTTAAGTTCTTTCCCTGTCTTTTTTAATAATTTAGATGTAGCATAAACTGGCCCCAATCCCATTTTATTTGGTTGTAATCCAGCTTCTGCATAGTCTACAATATATCCAAGCGGTTTCAATCCAAGTTCTTTGGCTTTTGTCTCTGTCATTAATAATAAGGCAGCAGCGCCATCAGTGGTTGGACTTGCATTTCCAGCTGTTACCGTACCTGTATATTTATCAAATGCAGGTTTAAGCTTTGCCAAAGCGTCCATTGTTTGATTATCTCGTGGTCCTTCATCGACAAGCTGTGCATTAGCATAATTTGGAGGGAGAAAAACTGGGATTATTTCTTCAGCAAGCTTTCCAGATTTTATGGCTTCAACGGCTCTTTTTTGACTTTGAAAGGCAAATTCATCTTGCTCTTTTCTTGTAATTTTAAATTCTCTTGCAAGGATTTCGGCTGTTTGCCCCATCGTTAAACTACATAATGGATCACTAATGCCTGGCATTTCTGGATATAGATAGGAAGGCCGAAATTTTAATAATACTTGAATTTTCTGTTTGAAATTTTTTGCTTTTTGCAAGGCTAACAAAAAGTCCCTCATTGCATTGGGAAATAAAACGGGAAAATGACTCATAGATTCTGTCCCACCCGCAATTATAACTTGCGCATTCCCCTGTAAAATTCGATCAACTCCTGAAGCTATAGCTTCTATACCTGAGGCGCAGTTGCGGTTTACAGTATAAGAAGGTACACTAATAGGCAAGCCACTTTTTACCGATAGTACTCGCGCAATATTAGTTTTATCAGGTGGTTGAAGAACATTTCCAAAGATTAGTTCATCAACTTCTTCTCCTCTGATGCCAGTTTTAGCTAGCAAAGCTTGTACCGCCACAGCTCCTAAATCATCAGCATAGATGTCTTTTAAAGCTCCATTTGACTTACAATAAGGGGTTCTAACCCCTTCAATAATTGCAACTCTTTCTTTCATAAAGATGACTCCTCGGCATAGATACCGGAAATAACATTTTCATATTTTTTTTCTATGTGTTGTCGACGTAACTTCATAGATGGAGTTAAGTCGCCAGCTTCTACTGTTAATTGATCGAGAATAAATCTATAATCGTGAATTTGTTCCCAATGATTTAAATGTAAATTGATTTGTTCTAACACTTTTTCCATTTCATTTTTTATATAATCTGACTGAAGAAATTCTTCATCACTTAAATTAGACATTTTTGTTTCATTTTTTAAAGCGTGAATAACGTCCAAATTTGGAAAAATTAATACTGATGCAAATTTTCTCCCTTCAGCTATAACTTGAGCTAAATCCACAAATCTAGCTCTTGTTAACATTTGCTCAATTGGGACTGGTACAACATATTCTCCAGTAGAGGTTTTTAACATTTCTTTTAAACGACCTTCCAAGATCAAATAACCTTCTTCATCAATTTTTCCTTTATCACCAGTTTTAAGCCATCCATCTTCATCGAATGTATTCTTTGTCATTTCTTCGTTTTTATAATAACCCTTCATTACGTTTGAGCCTTTAACAAGCACTTCTTGATCTTTACCAATTTTAATTTGCATATCGATAACAGGCTTACCCACAGTACCAATTTTCCTAAAATGTTCTGTATTAACAGTTACGGGACAAGATTCAGTCATCCCCCATCCTTCAAAAATTGGAATACCTATATCTATGAAAAAATGACATAAATGAGGATTCAAAGCGGCTCCCCCTGAGACTACTATTCTTACCTGTCCCCCGAAAGCTTCACGAAGACTTGAATAAACGATCGAATCTGCAATTGGGTGCATAAATAATTTGTAAAAATCTTCTTTTTCTTGATGCGCTAAATTAAATGCCCACAATCCAATTTGTCTTTTTATATACCCAGATTCTTGAACTTTGGATAACATTCTTGAATAAATTCTTTCTAGCAATCTCGGAACCACAACTAATATGGTTGGATGTAAATCTTGGCAAATAAGAGATATCTTTTTTACATCATTAAAATAATAAATGCTTATTCCTAGATAAAAAAACAATACATTTATAACTCTTCCAAATACGTGTGCTAAAGGTAAAATGCTTAAATAACGATCTTGTTCAATATTCCATTCAAATTGATCAAATGGCGTTAAACTAACGATTGCTTTATGCGACAATTCTGCGCCTTTTGGTAATCCTGTACTGCCACTTGTATAAATGATTGTTGCTGTTTGATCTGGTGTTAAAGAAGAGAGCAACGTTTGAAATTTATTAGGTTCACTTTCTTTTAACGCTCTTCCTTTTTGTAAGAATTCTTCCCATTCGAGTACTTTATCCCCTTTTTCATTTACACCAATACCTACATCAAACATGTGTTTATGGGATTGGTAAACAGCGGAAGGCTCTTCACCTGAAAAAAATAGTATCTTTATATCTGTTTCATTGACTTCATGATTAAAATTCTCATCAGAAATATTGGCAAATAGTGGAACACTTACACATCCTATAGACATGATCGCAAAATCTATCATGGTCCATTCAGGAGATGGGAGACACATTAATCCAATGTTTTGTCCCTTTTTTACTCCTAAGCTTATTAAACTTAAGGCTATTGTTTCGATTAATTCCAACACTTTGTCGGTTGAGTAAGATAGCCAATGGTCATCGATGAAACCACTTAAAGCTTTAGGATTTTGATGATTTTTGACCTGCTCTAGTAAATCTCCCACTGTTTGGCAAACTTTCATGCTTCACCTATAAGCTCTATATTTATTCTACTCTTAAAAAAAATTCTTTACAATTAACCCAAAAAAAGCCTCTTCACAAGTGAAGAGGCTACTCTTTTAACTTCCGAGATTAATAACCACGGCTAGCTGAATTTGAGCCAGAGTAGTTTGAGTTTAATCCAGGATGAAAATCGCTATGTGGTGATGAAGATCTTTGTGCATTTGGATTATTTGCATTTTGGCCATTTGGATTTACGTTAGAATTCCAATTTGGATTGCGGCTGTTGTAATTATTCCAATTAGAGTTGTTGTTATTGTTATTCCAAGTTGAACTGTTTGTATTCCAGTTTGAATTATTGTTATTCCAGTTTGTATTTGGATTGTTGTTATTCCAGCTGTTATTTGGATTACCCCATGTATTATTTGGAGTGTTCCAATTAGCATTAGGATTATTACCTTGTGTATATTGTCTTTGACCCATTGGCCCAGAAGATGAATTAGTTAAATTAGAAGAATTTGTACCATAATTGTAAGCCACTTCATCTGCCTTTACAACTAGTTGATTGTCAACTTTTTTAACACCAGCTTGTTCTTTAATAATATTTGCTACTTTATCTTTTTCAGCTTGTGTTTTTACATGTCCTCTAATTGTAACTGTGCCGTTATCGATAGTAACATTCACATTGGATATATCAACGTTATTATCTTTTAGGCGTTTACGTATATTTTCTCCTACCTTTTTATCTTCATCACTTTTGTAGTGATCGTATGGCTGATGTTCTTTGTCATGTAATGCTTTGTTATCATGTAATGCTTTGTTATCATGTAAAGCTTTGTTATCATGTAAAGCTTTATTTTCATGCGTAGCCGTTTCTCCTAATGCCCAAGAACGATCTTCCCAGTTGTTCCAATGATGATTCCAAGCAGCTGCGTTGTTAGCATTTGCTGGTTGATTATTGGTTTGGCCTGGACCTTGATTTGGGATATTTTGATTTGGATTTTGATTATTTCTAAATCCGTTTTGACCTGAATTTTGCTGCTGTCGCAATCTTTCTTCTTCAATTCTTTGTGTATAATTTCTTCCAGAATTTTGATCTTTTTGATCATTTGGATTCCAGGAAGATTGATTGTTGTTATTTGAATTATTCCAATTTGAATTTTGATTGTTATTTGTATCTGGATTTTGATTGTTATTCACATTGGTATTTTGATTTTGATTATCGTTATCTCTTGGGCAACCATAATAAGCTGGTTGATTGCTAAAATAACGCCCTGTACTATCATAATATCCAGGACCTGGGATATGATGTTCATGATGTGGTTCATATCCATTATGTTGATTCGTGTAAGCACGTCCTCTGAAATTTTGATTCCAAGTATTTTGACGACCTCTTTGGCCAAGTCTTTGATTTCCCCATGATTGTCCGCTTTCTAATTCACTATTATCATATTGTGTTTGATTATAAGCATGACCTTCAGAATATTGCTGATTTTGGCCATAACTATTTGGATAACTAGAATATTGATCTGCGTTTAAAGTAAATACTGCAAGTAATGATGTAATAGAAAGTTTAATAAATAAAGATTTCATAAAACCTCCACTAAATTTTAATTTTTTTACCTTTTGCAACGAAGCCTAAAAGCTGGGCATTATCATAATAAATAGGGAAAATAAACGTTGGTGTCAAATAAAATTTTTAGAAATTTTTAAAAACATAAGACTAAGTATTTCTTAAGTTTGCGTTTTTTGGAGGAGAAAAATTTTAGATGCAAAAAATTTAACTATTTGATAAGTGACCATAATAACAATAGTAAAAAAGATAAAAATTTTAATATTTTTTAGTTACTAGTTTAAAAACTAATTAATTATTACTAAATTAAAGATTTCTTATGTCAACAAATTATGATGTTGCAATTATAGGTGCAGGACCAGCGGGTGGGTTTTGCGCTAAAGAATTAGCGAAAAAAGGATTTAAAGTACTAATTATTGATAAATTAGCAGATCCCACAATTAATGCGTATTCAAGTGGTGGAGCACCAATAGAAATTTTATCAAATTTTGATCTGCCAGTATATCTAGTATCGAATTATCTAGACAAATTTACAATTAGCTCTTCTAAAAATACGAATACATGGACTTCAGAAGAAAATTACGGTGTTATTTTAGATTTTGCTAAATTGCGAGCTTATTTTAGTGAAACAGCAAAAGAATTAGGCGCAAGTGTCCATTGGCATACAGATTTTATTAGTTATTGTAAAAAAGATAACAAATATCAATTAACCCTAAAAAATCTAACAAGCCAAACGGTATTTTTAGTAACGACAACTATAATCATTGATGCTTCAGGAACCGATAGAAAGCTATTTGGAAAAAAGCAAACGTCTAATTTAATGCCAATGACAGGTATTGAATATTTTATCAAAGTAGATAACAAAATTCATAACAATTACGACAATAATCTCACATTTTTGATAGGGCAGAAATGGATGCCTCAAGGTTATGGATGGGTTTTTCCAGCAAGTGTTCCCTATTTAAAGGTTGGAGTCATTCGTTATTTTGCCAATCAATCTCTAGTTCCTCATGAACATTCTTACAAATACTATATTGAAAATATCATTACTCAAAAATTCAATCAGGCAGAAGTTACCTTAAGACATGGCAAAACAATTGATTATGCTATGCATCAAAATGACAAAAAGTGTGAGCATAATATTTTTGTCATAGGTGATGCCATATCATCTGTCAATCCTTTAGCTTGTGAAGGTATCAGGCACGCTTTAGCTACTGCGCAGATAGCTTGTAATGTTATCGCTAACAAAGGTGATAGTACAAAATATCAAATGCAATTAAAAAAATATTTCCGTTTCAATTGGCTTATAATGGAAAAAATAATGCAATACATTTACACTCGAAAAAATGATGACGATTTAGAAGATATTTTTTATGCTTTTAAAAAACTATCTTTAAAAGAAATCACTGATTTAGGTTTTAATTATAAGCTTTTGGCTTTAACCAAATTTTCTTGGGCTTTTTTCCTCAATAAAATAGCCAAGATCAAAAAATGAATATTATTATCTACACTTAACTAGTTTAAGTACAAGGAAGATTATGAGAAAACTATTAATTACAGGCTTACTAATGACATCATGTTTTACTTCAACTTTTGCAATCGATATGAATAAAAAAATAGAATATAGTTTGCCAACCGATACAAAATGGAAAGAAACCCATAGATCTGAAAACGAACAAATCACAATTATACAGTACGCACCTGAAAATGATTCTAAAGATAATCTACATGAAGTTGTAACTCTAATGCATTTATCAGGCGTTCCTATCCCTTTAAAAGATTATTTTGATTTATTTGTACAAGAACTTTCGAAAAGTGGGCCTAAAAATGGATTTCAACATAAGATTTTAGACCAAAACGAAAATTCTTTAACTGGAGAATGGTGGATTAAAAATGGTTCTAAAGAAGATCAACACGAATGGATTAAATTATTCAAAGATGGTAATGATTTAGCTATTATTCGCTACACTACAAAAAAGACCGATAGCAAATCATTAGAAAACGGCAAAAAAATAATTAGTGAAGCTAAATTGACAAAAAATTAACCTAAAGGAGGCTTTATGAAAGCTATGGTTTTAAAAAAAGTAAAGTCTCCTCTTGTTTTAGAGCAAGTACCCAATCCAATCCCATCTAATGATGAAGTGCTGATTAGAATCCAAGCATGCGCAATCTGTCGCACGGATTTACATATTTTTGATGGTGAATTGCCAAATCCAAAAATCCCTTTAATATTGGGTCATCAAATAGTGGGAACTGTTATAGGATTGGGGAAAAATGTGACAAAATTTCAAATAGGTGAACGAGTTGGAGTTCCTTGGCTTGGTTATACTTGCGGCACTTGCCAATATTGCAAAAAGAATCAAGAAAATATTTGTGAAAACCCCATTTATACAGGGTATACTAAAGATGGTGGATTGGCAGAGTTTTGCACAGCCCATGCAGAGTTTTGTTTAAAACTTCCCTCACAATATGACAGTGAAAATTTAGCACCTCTTTTATGTGGAGGGTTAATAGGTTATAGAGCCCTTAGGTTTACTACTGGAGAAAACATAGGTTTTTATGGTTTTGGATCTTCAGCACATATTCTCTTGCAAGTAGCCAAAAAAGCCCACAAAAATATATTTGTATTTACTAAACCAAACGACACTCAAGCACAAAATTTAAGTATTCAACTAGGAGCAATGTGGGCCGGATCCTCAGATCAAACACCTCCTAAACAACTAGACTCAGCCATTATTTTTGCACCTGTTGGTGAACTTATCCCCAAAGCTTTAAAAGATATTATAAAAGGTGGTTCAGTGGTTTGTGCTGGCATTCATATGTCGTTAATACCAAGTTTTTCTTACGATCTTTTATGGGGTGAAAGAATAGTGCGTTCAGTTACAAACCTTACTAGGCAAGATGGGAAAGAATTTATGTCACTTGCTAAAAAAATCGATATGCAAACCAAAATTAATGTCTATTCTTTAGAAAAGGCTAATCAAGCTTTATCTGATTTAAAAAATGGGAATATTACTGGCTCAGTCGTAATAAAAATTAGCTAAACAATTTCCCCTTTTATTTTTTTTGCCTTTAAATCCGACTTGTACCTAACATCCTTGATGCGACTTTAAGAAACAACTATATCTAAAGATATACCTTTCTGCTTCATCTTTTCTACTTGCCAAATTCGGCTAAATTCAAGCGATCTAAAGAGCTCTAAGTCGAGTTTTAATAGACAATTCGTGCTTGAAATGGCTATTAAAAGCAAAACTAAAAGCTATGTAGAGGCTTAAGTTCTGGATTTAATACTAGTAATTAGTCTTGCTAAATCAGCCCCTATTTTTTCTACTTCTTTTTGTTGCTTATTATTTTTTAGTGTACCATCTTCATTAAATGCTTCATGAGCTTGAGAAATACATTTTTGTTGTGGCAAAAGCAAAACATTAATATTTCCAAGAATCGATCTTAAATGAACTAAACCCCTAATACCTCCTAACTGGCCAGGTGAAGCACTTAACAGTGCTGCAACTTTTCCAACAAAACAGCTTAAAGGCGGTTCATCTTTGGTTTCCTGCCTTGAAGTCCAGTCTATAAAATTCTTTAAAACCCCTGATATGGAACTATTATACTCTGGTGATGAGATTAAAAAACCATCATGTTCTAACATTATTTTTTTTAGTTTCTTGGCATTTTCTGGTAATCCTTGGCTATCCTCTTCATCTTGGTTTAAAATGGGCATGGGAAAATCTTTTAAATCGATAAAGGTAACTTTAGCTCCTGCGGCTTCGGCTCCTTTAATAGCAACTTTGACAAGTTTTTTGTTATAAGATCCCTCTCTTAAACTTCCTGCAAAGGCTAAGATTTTTGGCTGTTCATTCATATCCCATTCCACTTTTAAACGTTTTAGCTAAAGTTATGACAAAATTAAAGGTTAAGAGAAGTTTATTTTACTTTTTCTAAAAATGTTTTATAACAAACATAATAAAATACTACAAATTATTTGAAGAGGTTGTATGAAAAAGAAAGCTACTATCGGCATTGATCTGGGAGGCACTAAAATTGCTTTTGGACTCATAACATCCGACGGAGAAATATTAGAAAAAAAAATTATTCCTACAGAATCATCAAAAGGCGTCGACTACATAAAACAAAATATAGTCACCAATGTAAATGAATTATTAAAAGAAAAAAACATATCCATTTCTGGAATCGGAATCGGAGTTGCTGGACAAGTAGATTTAAACGGGCAAATAATCTTTTTACCCAATCTAAATTGGAAAAACATTCCTCTAAAAAGAGATCTCGAAGAAAGTTTACATTTACCAGTTGCTATTACAAACGATGTAAGGGCCGCTGCTTGGGGAGAATGGTTGTTTGGAGGAGGAAAAGGTTCCCATAATATGGTATTAATATTTGTAGGAACAGGAATTGGTTCAGGTATTGTTATTGATGGTAAAATGATTAATGGGGCAACGAATACATTTGGTGAAATTGGCCATATGACTATTGAGATTGAAGGGAGTTTATGCACCTGTGGTAATACAGGATGCTGGGAAACACTTGCAAGCGGTTGGGGAATTGCTGCTAAAACAAAAAGAGAAGTAGAAAAAAATCCAAAAGATGCAAAAAAACTTTTAGAAAGAGTGCAAAATAAAATTGATCATATCACGACCAAAAAAATTATAGAACTTGCAAAAGATGGCGATCCATATTGTCAAAAAATTGTGAAAGAGATGGCTCATGCTTTAGGGGTCGGAATGGTAAACATTGTAAATACGTTTAATCCAGAAAAAGTGATTTTGGGAGGCGGAATAATTGCTGGTCGCCCAGAATTTATAAGTGAAATTAAAGACTTAGTAAGACATAGAGCCCTTCCCTTATCGGCTTCTAAAGTAGAATTTATTCGCGCAAAAATAGAAGAAGACGCGGGAATGGTAGGCGCAGCGGCTTATGCCCTACAATTATTTAATAAAAAGGCCCATGAGCCCCCGGTTATTCTTTAAGAGATTAAAGGGGATTATTATTTTAATTAATGAATTTTCAATATTAAAAAATTATGATTTGAATGAATATTATTTTAAAAACCTATATTCTCATGGATAAATTAATTAAAAATTAATATTTATTAATTATAATGAGAGGGTAATAAAACCAAATATTCATATGAGTAAAGTTAATAATACACCTATTAATCCAAGTTTTGAAAATAGACTATTAGAACTTGATAAAAAAATCAGTACAGCTGAGAGAAAATTATCTAGAGGTAGTGCTATACCGGGAGTAAATATTACTACAGGTATTAGTAAAACTTTAATGGGAGTAGTTCAATTAATAACGGCTCTTGCTTTAACTATTCTTTTAGCTCCAGTTGCGGTATTCTTTAAATCAAACAGTACAAACCCAATTAAACTTTTACACTCACATGCAATTTCTCATATTACTCATGGCTCGGGTAATGTATTATCAGGTTTACTAGAATCAGTAATAGTCGTCAGTACGATCCTTTATTTTGTAAGGGATAAAAAAAGTCAATCAAACATTTCTAAAGAAAATACATTAGCTTCTCTACTTCACCCATTAACTAATGATTCTAAAGAAATTAAAGAGAAAAAAGAATTATTATCGAAAGAGCTTCTGACACAAGAGAAAAAGTTTTTAAAATATAGTTCTATTATTAAATACATTGAGCAAGAAGTAGAAGCACTCATTGCTCCTACACGCACTACCCTTTCCACCTCCTCATCGATGTTTTTGTCTAATAACCACGCGCGCCCTCGATCAGTAAGCGTAGATTCAGGGGATGATAAAAAAACTGGTACTACTGATACCCTATCTAAAAGTGAATCTATAATTATTGAAGATCCTAAAAAGAAAGTTAATCATTAATAATTCTTTCCTTCAAAAAAATAATTAAATAATTGATTTTTTGCATAAATTAAGATAAATTATTTCTTTATTTATGGAGTTTGTTTATGGCGAAGTTAATTTTTGAACATAATGGAGAAGAGGTAGAATTACCTGATGGTTCTCCTATTGCAGAAGTTTGTGAAGAAGTGGGTGTTCCTTTTGCTTGCACAGAAGGTGTGTGTGGAACGTGTGTCATTAGAATTACAGAAGGGATGGAAAATCTATCACCCCCTACGCAAGAAGAGAAAGATTTTCTAGGAGAAGGTACATGTGAAGAAAGACTTGGATGTCAATGTAAAATAACATCTGGTACAGTAAGAGCTAGCATTTAATCATTATTAAAAGGTTTTACCCTATGTCTACAGTAGAAAATCAAAAAATTCATCGTCAAATGACTATAAAAGATATTTTATCTATGTTTCCTCAAAAAGCTCAAAAGCTATCTCAGGAAATAACAGCAGCTGGTTTACATTGTGTGGGTTGCCAAGCAGCTACTTGGGAAACATTAGAAGTTGGTATGTATGGTCATGGCATGAACGATGCCGCTATCGAAAAACTAGTTAGCCGTTTAAACGCTCTTTTAGAAGAAAAGGTTGATGACACTACAATCACAATAACTCCTAGAGCTGCAAAAAAATATTTAGAAATTCTGGAAGAAGAAGGCAAACAAGGCTACGGAATACGCTTTGGAGTTAGAATGGCTGGATGTAGTGGCTTCGAATATATTTTAGATTATTCTGAAAAAGCTGAAGAACACGATCATATCTTTGAATCACAAGGTATACAAATTCATATTTCTGATGAGTTAGTTGACAAGCTTTTAGGATCTGAGATCGATTATGTCGATGGCTTACACAACTCTGGTTTTAAAATAACAAATCCAAATGTGCGCTCATCTTGCGGCTGTGGTAACTCCCACAATTACTAGAATAAAAAAAAAAGACGGATGAAATATCCGTCTTTTTTTGCTAAGATCTTAATATTTTATACCGATACCAGCACCAAATTTCCAACCATCAATGTTTATATTTGTTTTATAAACACCATTTTCAAATCCATGATTTTTAAATCTTTGGAAAAGATAGTCAGCAAATACACTAAAGTATACACAATTGGTTACATCGTAAATTACAGATGATTTTAAAATGCATCCCCATGAACTTTTTCTTGTATGACGATCAACAAATGGTGAATCATCAAATATATTAACATGGGCGTAATGAGCTCCAATTCCTAAATTTATCTTCATCCAGTAGTTTAGTGGCACTACTCCGTTTAATCCAAAACTAACAGGTTGGATACGAATTCTTGTAAATTGATCTAAACCAAGTGATCCACCTCTTTTTCTAAAGTAACCAACATTTAACCAAAAGTCCGCTGGTAAGCATCCTAAGCTTTTTTGCAATTGAATTTGTGGCTCCCAACGTTCGCCGCCATAAATTTCTCTCATGATATTAGATTTGAAGTTGTAACAAGCAGCACGTGCCTCTATTCTCCACCCTCTAAACATATCCTCGCCAAGTAAATTGGTGAAATTATCGAGCCACTCATTACATGTCAAGCTAATAGGTACTAGCATTAATAATAGTAAAGCCTTTATTTTCATGCACTTATCCTCAGATTGTTTTAAAAATAGATTTATTTATTTGCCATAATTCTACTAATTAAAATATGTAACAATTATCAATGTATTTTTAAACTAAAATATGAAAAAAAATCAAAAAAACATTTGTCATTAATTTTTGCTATTTAAAATTAATAGTATGAAGCGCATCTTTTATAGATTCTGATAATGTTGGATGAGCAAAAGAACTGTTAACTATATCTTCAAAATTCATTCTATTTTTGATTCCAATAACGCCAATAGCAATTAGCTCAGATGCATTGGCTCCAAGTATATGCAAACCTAATAGTTTATGATTTGTTTCTTCTACGACAACTTTCACAAACCCATCAGTATCATTTATACATTTAGCTCTTGCGTTACCTTTAAAATAGGCTTGCCCAACTTTTACATTAAGATTGAATGTTTTGGCTTGTTTTTCAGTCAAGCCTACACTAGCCACTTCTGGATGTGTGTAAACGACATTAGGTATTGCTAAATAATCGACTTCTATTTTTTTTCCTTTTAAAAGGTGAGCTACTGCTACTCCCTCATCAGATGCTTTATGAGCAAGCATTGGACCATCAATTAAATCACCTATGGCAAAAATGTGCCTTTGACTTGTTTGAAAAGAATCATTTATCGCGATAGTGCCTTTTTCAGTCTTATTCACATTTATTTTTTCTAATCCTAAACCTTCAAAGTAAGGCTTTCTTCCAACGGCAACTAAAAGGATTTCACTTTTCAATTCTAATTTTTTTTGATTCATTTCAACTTCGATAATTGCGTAATCATTATGTGCCTTTCCATTTAAAACTTTAGCTTGTAAATGAAAATTTAAACCTTGCTTTTTCAAAATTTGAAGAAGGGCTCGACTTATACTCTCATCCATAGTTGGGCAAATACGGTCTAACATTTCAACGATTGTGACATCTGTCCCTAAACGTCTGTAAACAGAAGCTAATTCAACGCCAATGACTCCCCCACCTATAACCACCATACTTTGAGGTATTTTTTTTAAAGATAAAACTTCTGTGGATGAGACAATTGTTTTTTTATCAAAGGGTAAAAAAGGGATTTGAATTGGTTTTGAGCCTGTGGCTAAAATGAAATAATCAGCTGTTAGTGTGATTGAATGGTCATTTTTTATCTGTATTGTATGAGGATCAACAAAAGTGGCTTGTCCTTTAATAACTTCAACTTTGTTAGCTGTAAAAATACTATTCACACTTTGAACAAGGCTTTTAACTACTTCTCTTTTCCTTTCCATCATTTTAGGAAAATCACAAACAACCTCTTCTGCTTTTATTCCTTCAAGTTCACCGTTCTTTTTTATATATTCATACATTTGGGAGGTATGTAATAATGTTTTAGAAGGAATACATCCAACATTTAAACATGTACCTCCAACATCATTGTATTTTTCAACACAAGCTGTTTTAAATCCAAGTTTGGCACATTCTGCTGCTGCTACATAACCTCCAGGTCCAGATCCAATTACGATTACGTCAAAATGCTTATTCATTTTTACTCCTTCAAAAGAATAAGAGCTGGATTTTCTAATAATTCTTTGACATGTACCAAAAAAGTTACAGCTTCTTTGCCATCAATAATTCTATGATCGTAACTTAAAGCTAAATACATCATTGGCCTTACTACGATTTGGTCGTCTACAACAACTGCTCTTTTCATAATTTTATGCATACCTAAGATGCCAGCTTGTGGAGGATTTAATATGGGAGTTGAAAATAAAGATCCAAAAACCCCTCCATTTGTGATTGTAAAGCCTCCCCCTTGCAATTCATTTGGACGAATTTTACCCTCTTTTGCCCTCTTCGCAAAATCTTCAATAGCAAGTTCTATGCTGGAAAAACTTAAATGATCACAATCTTTTAATACGGGAACAAACAAACCTTTCTCTGTAGATACAGCAATTCCTATATCAAAATATTCCCTATGAACAATATCATCTCCTTCTATATAAGAATTTAAATCGGGAATTTTTTTTAGGGCATGCACAACTGCTTTGACAAAAAAGGACATAAACCCAAGCTTTACACCAAACTCTTTTGTAAATTTTTCTTGATTTTTGTTTCGAATTTCTATGATTTGACTTAAATCAACTTCATTAAAAGTTGTAAGCATGGCTGTATTTTGTTGTGATTGCACTAAACGTTCAGCTATCACCTTTCGAATATTACTCATTTTTCGTCTACTTTCGCTGCGAAGTGGCTTTTCTTTTATGAATAAAGTAGGTTCTGTTTCTTGTTTATTTATATCTTTTAAAAAATCGTCTGTTGTTAAACGAGCTTTTTGCTCTTTTACATCTGTTGGATTTGTTTTTTCTTTATTTTCTTTTGGCGAGGACGCATCCTCTTTTACTTGGGGCACTTCTAATTTAATTTGTCCTTTAGACGGTTCTTTAACTTGTTCTTTAGCAGGTTTTTCCTCGTTTTTTTTAGTCACTTCTTTTTTTTCTTCATTACTTTTTTGACTAACGGTTTGTGTTACTTTTTCATCATCTACCGTTCCTATAACCTGTCCAATTTTTGCTTTATCGCCCGTTTGTACATTAAACGTAATGACACCATCCGCGGGGGCATATAGAGCTTGATTTACTTTGTCTGTCTCAATTTCTAAAATTTCTTCATCAGTTTTAACAGAAGAACCACTTTCTTTAATAATCTGTCCTATTATCACTTCTGAAATAGATTCACCCATTGCAGGAATTTTTATATCAGTTTTCATTTTGCTTTTCCTTAAATAGTTGATTCATAAATTGTTTTACTTCCATATTGTGCAAATGGTGTGACCCGGTAGCTGGGGCCGCTTTTGCTTCTCGACCAACATATTGTAAATTTCCTTTTGGTAGGCAACTTTGTAAATCTGTTTTGATATAATTCCATGCTCCCATATTCTTGGGTTCTTCTTGCGCCCAAAAGTATTCTTTACAATCGGGATAGGAAAGAATAATTTTTTTTAATTCTTCTGTATCGAGAGGATACAATTGTTCTATCCGTATGATTGCTTCCTTATTAGAATCAGCCTTGTTTAATAAATCATAATAAACCTTGCCAGTGCAAAAAATCATACGTTGAACATTTTTTTTATCCGTTGGATCTTCTAAAATGTTTTGGAAACTACCTTTCGTTAATTCGTTTAAGTGACTTACACATTTTGGATATCTTAATAGAGCCTTTGGAGTGAAAACGATTAACGGCTTTTTTACCGGCATTAAGGCTTGCCTTCTAATTAAATGGAAAAGTTGAGCGGGAGTTGTAGGATATACAATTTGCATGTTGTCATCACCTGCAAGGCTCAAAAACCGTTCGATTCTAGCTGATGAATGCTCTGGTCCCTGTCCTTCATACCCATGGGGTAAAAGCATTGTAATACCAGAACTTAGAGCCCATTTTTGTTCGGCTGTTGCAATAAATTGATCTATTACTACTTGTGCGCTATTGGCAAAATCTCCAAATTGAGCTTCCCAAATAACTAAAGCTTTGCAATTCCCTAGACTATAACCAAATTCAAAACCTAATACGCTATTTTCTGATAAAGGTGAATTGAGTAAATCAAACCGACCTTGATTTTCCTTTAGGTGTTGTAATGGAAAATATTTATTTTCCTTTTCTTGATCAACCCATCCTCCATGGCGATGACTAAACGTACCTCTTTGACTATCTTGTCCAGATATCCTTACATCAATCCCTTCCCAAAGTAGAGATCCATAAGCTAAAATTTCTGCCATTCCCCAATCTAAAGGTTTAGTATTTTCCCCTTCTCGAATCATGGAAACTCGATCTTCTATAACCTTTTGTAATTTAGGATGCACTGAAAATCCGTCAGGAATTATGGCAAGCCTTTCTCCTATATCTTGTAATAAAGTTTTAGAAACTCCTGTTAAAATTGTCTTTTGAGGTATTTTTTTTTCAGATTGAATTTTTGGTTTTGTCTTTTTTAGATTTTCCTGACTTAAATTTAATGCATCAGTTAAAGATTTTTTAAATTCTTTTTCTAACTGTATGGCAATATTTTTTTCCAAAGATCCTCTTTGAGCTAATTGCTCAAAATAAACTTCTCGTATCGGTATTTTTTTTCTTATTTTTTGATATTCTAACGGTTGTGTATAAGAGGGTTCATCCGTTTCATTGTGTCCATATTTTCGATAACAATTTAAATCTATAAAGACATCACAATGAAAATATTGTCTAAGTTCAACTGCCAATTTTGTTATTAAAATACAACTTTCTGGATCTTCTGCATTTACATGGAAAACGGGGGATGCAAAAGTTTTTGCAATATCTGTGCAGTATCTAGTAGACCTTCCTTCTTTTGGTAATGTAGTAAATCCAATTTGATTATTAATCACTATATGGATCGTACCACCTGTTGAATAACCTGGAAGATTATAGAGCTGCAATGTTTCGTAAACAACTCCTTGACCTGAAATGGCAGCATCGCCATGAATCAAGACTGGAATCACAAGCTTTTGTTCTTCATCTCGTTCTAAAATTTGTCTAGCTTTCGTTCTGCCTTCAACGATTGGGTCTATAGCTTCTAAGTGACTGGGATTTGAAGCTAAATGGATTTTGACCTTTTGCCCTTGTTTATTTTTTACCTCAGAGTCAAAACCTTTATGGTATTTTACATCTCCACTACCTTCTATAGACTCTGGGATATAGTGCTCTTCAAATTCTGAAAAAATTTGGGAAAGTGATTTATTTAAAATATTGGATAAAACATTTAATCTTCCTCTATGAGCCATTCCGATGATCAATTCTTTTAGACCAAATTTTGAACTATAATCTATGATGGCCTGTAACATAGGGATCAATGTTTCCCCACCTTCTAATGAAAATCGTTTTTGACCTACATATTTGGTATGCAAAAATGATTCAAATAGCTCAGATTTATTGAGTAAATTTAAAATTTCTTTTTTCTCTTCAATGGGTAATTCTTCTGGAAAATTTGGTTCAATCTTATTTTGCACCCATTGCTCTAATCCCTCCCTTTCTAATCCCATGTATTCAAAACCGACTAATCTACAATAAATAGATTCTAATTTTTCAATTATTTTTTTTAGAGTTGTAGATGGTTCTGAAAAAAAGCCAAAAGATGGAAAGTTTTTTTCTAAATCTTCTTTAGATAAACCATAAGTTTCTAGTTGCAATTCTTTTGGTCTTTCGATCCCTTTAGTTTCTATAGGATTGCAGTGTGCCATCAGATGACCGTGAAATCGATAGGCTTGGATAAGATTGAAAACTCTTAAATTTGATCCATTCGTGTAGTGATCATTCTTTTTTAATTTTTGTGGAAAACTTTCAAAATATTTTTTCCAAGAACTATCTACCTTGTCTGGATCTTGCAAAAACGTTTGATACAATTCTTCTACAAATTGATAATTTGAAGACGTGCCTAGAATTAAGGGATCATCATTCATATTACTCAACCTTTCAATCTTTCTTTAAAATCTCAACTTATAAATAAAATTTTAAATTGTAAATTATAAACAAATCATTTATTAACTCACCTTGATGATATAACCGAATGGGATATTTAATAGAGCATTTAGAATTCTCTATTAATCGGATCGAAATTTAAAAAAACTGACAATTTATGAAACTGAAAATAGTTTGTACTTTATTGCTCCTTTTGGCTAGCTGTCAACCATCTACAACTTCAAAAATACCTTATCAATATCTAAATAGTAGAGATAATTCTTTACCTCCTCTATATAGAGCAAAAGTTCCAGATCATTGGATGGCAATTCCTGTTAGCGATAATTACATAGATACAACAAAACCTATTGCTCAATGGGAAATAAAAGAAAATGATCAAACTATTTTAGTTACAGTTCATAACTTTCCAGGAGAAGAGCAAAAAAAAGTGCCTTTACTATCCCAAGTAGATCGTTGGAAACATCAATTTTCTTCCCTAGAAGAAGATTGTGTTGATATTCAAAGGCAAGCGTTTTCTGGTTTTTATGGATATTCGATTTGCGCTCAAGGTGTCTGCAAGGGGATTGATCAATGTACTTTAGGATGGGCGCTAAGACTTGGGCAAAATCATACTCATAACCTGCTTTACTCGGTTAATTATCCAACTTATCTACAATTAACAGCTGATGTTACCATAAAAGCTGTAGGTCCTAAAAATTTAGTTCATAATTATAAAAGTGAAATTGAGCAATTTGCGAAAAGTTTTGAATTAATTGATCCGATACAACAAGACCTATGAGCTTTGCAAAAAAAGTTTTTCAATTTTTAGGTGGTAGTACTTTTGCTATCATTTTGATTTTAATTGCATCTTTTTTTGTAATTTTAGGAACTTTTATAGAATCTAAAACTCAATCTCATTTGCAAGCCTCGCAATGGACCTATGACAATCCCCTCTTTTTTCTTATTATCATTGGTTTTTTCATTAACATATTAATTTCTGCGTTAAGAAGATGGCCCTTCCAAAAAAAGCACATCCCCTTTTTATTGACACACCTTGGCTTATTACTCTTATTATTAGGTGTTTTTTCAAAAAAAATGTGGGGATTGCAAGGCTATATGGCGGTTTACGAAGGGGCTATAACTAATGATGTTTACATCCCTCAAAAAGAAGCTCTGATTTTTAAGGATTTTCCAAATCTTTATGAAAAAAAAATTTATGCCATAGATAATAAAGGCTTATCTCACAAAGACATTCATATAAAAATTCTCCATAAATTTGAAAATTCAATTACAAGCTACTCTCGATGGTTTTTTAAAGATAAACTTCATTTAATCGGACTTTCACCAATCCCAATTACCCACCAAATTACCCCTTTTTTTTGCAAGGAATATGGTTGCTATTTGGCAAGTATTGAATCGGAAAATCCTATAGAATCTATCTCAAATTTTTATTTAAATCATGTGAAGGCAAAGCTTTTTGATAAAACCTCTTTGGTTTTTAATGATTATTTGACAAACTCAAAAAGTGTCAATTTTTCAATTAAATATAGCGAGCAAACTAAAGACTTTGCTCTACATTGCCAAGATCTGTCTAACAATACTCAAGGCTTTCTTAGCTTAAATGAAGATAGCCACCTTTTAGTTCAATCTGATTATAATGACCTTTTAGAACGGTTTAAATATTCTATAGACTTAAGTATCGAGCCTCATATTATTTTTATAAAAAACGGTGATAAAACTTGGATTTTTTCTATAGATTCTAGTGGACGTATAGATACGAAAGAAGACAATAACGATAAGCCAGATTCAATTATTGCCTATAATCAAGGGTTTAATGGATATGCAAGGCAAATTAAATTAGCAAAAGACTTAAAAGATGTTTCTTTAAGCAATCTAGAAACAAAATACCTAAAGCTATTTGAAAATCAGATAGCTCATGTTTCAAATGGAGAACTGAATAAGCCTTTGCAATTATTCAATAATATTGCAGCAGCAAAAAAAAACCAGCCTTTGGCAATATTGTATCAATTTTTGTTAGCTTGGAAAAAAAGCAATACTTATTTGTTTGATGATTGGAACGCCTTAAATGACGATTTAAAGGATATTATAACAAATTTTCCTTTAAGAGAATTAAATGATGAGGAAATAAATTGTTGTCTTTGGTTTGAATATTTTATTAAGCTAATGCAAAGTAAAGGTTTAGAAAGTTTACCAAACCATATTTTAAAAGATGTAAAAGACCCCATTGAAGCTTTAAAACACCTTTCTGCCCAATTGTATTATTCTCGTAAATTATTACCTCCTTTACCCTTATCAGATACCCCCAAAGACCGCTTAAGCTTTGTTAGTGCTTTATTTCGTCTATACCAGATCCACTATGAAGATATTTGGGAGGGATTTACTACAATTAAACTAAACGAATTATTTGCCATTTCTGAAAATGAAAGAAGAATTCATTTAGAAAGTCCCATTATTCCAAAAATGGTAAGCAAAGATAGTGAAAAAAAATTAGAGAATAATAATCCCTTTATCCTTTTAGAACTAAACGTGGAGAAAACAAAAAGTACGATTGCTCTACCTTTTGACAAAAATGGTTCTGATTTTTATTGGCCAATATTAGATAAAGGGATTTTAGTCCGATACCAACCCTTAATAACTAAAATTCCTTACGCAATCCGCTTAAAAGATGGCAGGAAAATATCTTATGCAAATTCCAATCAACCGTTTAGCTATGAAAGTGATGTAGAAATTATACATTTACCTTCTGGTAATTCAATTGAAACCACCATTAGTATGAATAATGTTTATGAGACAAAAGATGGATTTAGATTTTATATGTCCAATTTGTCTCCTGCAGACAATGAAAATGTACAACAAGTTCAAATTGTAGTGAATAAAGATCCAACCAAATACTTATTTACGTATCCTGGAGCTTGTATATTATGTTTAGGCATTTTGCTATTATACATAAAAATGAGCTTAAAACCTGGTAAAATTTAAACTAAATCGTTGTATAGACTTTTCTTTCTTGATTTTTTTTTGCCAAAGAATAATTTGACTTAGAAAATAGTGTTTAGCCATTCAAACCAATATATTCCCTTACAAAACAACATACTTTTCAAACAATTTATCGTTTAAAAACTAACTTATCCCCAACAAACAATCATTCACAAAATTTAAAGTTTAATAAACCTGTGTAATTAAAAGAAAAATATTGAAAAAAAAATTTACTTTAGGCAACTTCTAATTCTTTATTGACAAGCCATTCTAGATGGATTGCAATAAGCTATGCTACAAAAAATTATGATTTAAATAAGCAAAAGCAAAAAAGTTTTTTCTAATACTTTAAAGTATAGTTTTTATGAAAAAAACTTAAATTTATAGGACGCTTTTACTTTACTTAATAATTACAGTAGCAAAAAACTTGTAACTTAATTTCTCTGCAGAGGTATAACAATGAGAAACTCAATTGTAAAAAAATCTTTTACACTAGCACTATCTATAGCTGCACTGACTTCATCTTTTTCTTTCGCACAGATGGAATTTTTAGGTGATGATCTAATAAATAAACCCGCCTTATTGACTGAATATTGCTGCGGAGATTTATATTTTAATGCCGATTTACTAGTTTTTAAACCATGTGAAGATGGTTTGGCATATGGTATTCGTCGTACACAAACATTTAGCCCAGTGGATCCTTTAAATACATCTATCACAAATAAACTTAAAACTCCGCACCTTACATGGGACGCAGGCGTACGTTTAGGTTTAGGTTTTAATCCTCGTGGAGCTTCATGGAGCCCATACCTTAGCTGGACACATTTTGACACAAGTTCTAAAAACCATCTTAATACAACTGGTTTAGAAGGTACTGAAGCTGTAACTGTATACCCAAATTATGGTGCCAATAACTTAGGTCTACCAACAAACTTAAGAAATAAGTTTAAATTACACACTGATTGGTTAGATTTTGAAATTGGTAAAGGATTTTATTTAGGTGAATGCGTTCTTTTCCGTCCACACATTGGTGCAAGAGGTGTTTGGATCGGTCAAAAAATTAGAACAAGTTATGATGATGCAATTGCTTCAACAGCTGTTGATTTCACCGGCGTAATCCGTTTAAAAGACTTTTATGAGGGTGGTGGTTTAAGAGCGGGTTTTGATTTAAATTGGGATTTAGGTTGTGGAGTATCCTTCATAGGCTCAACTGCAGGTTCTGTTTTATTCGGCAGCCAAAGAATTAGAGAATCTGATTCAGCTGTAACTACAATAGCTGGCACAACTACAACTAGTTTTTATTCAGGAAATAATAAATTTTGTTCCTGCAAAGGCGCTTTTGACTTATTAGTAGGTTTCAGATGGGATCAAGTTTTATTTGACTGCTATTATGTTGGTCTACAAGTTAGCTATGAACACCATCTTTTTATGAACCAAAATCGCTTTTTTAATTATTCAACAAACCCCCTTGCCACAGGAATATATGATGGCTCACGTGGTAATTTAGCATTACACGGCTTTTCAGTTTCTGCGAACGTGCGCTTCTAAGTTATTCTGGTCTTAAAGTTTAAAGAGCGTAAAATTTTACGCTCTTTTTTTTTTGAAATTTCTTTCTTTAATCCATCTATAATATGTAATTTATGCAGTTGCTAATTGAATTAGTAAATAAAAAAACATTTTTAGTTTTTAATGGGTAGAATAAAAAATGATTGGACACACATTATTCTTTCTTCTAAATTGTTGATCTATTAAAACGATTCTTTTTATATTTTTATACAATATAGCCATTACTAATACTTGATTTAGCAACAAAACCTAAATATACTAGGTTTTTTTAGGTTTTATCCTTATTTTAAGTATGAAAACTTAACGAGGATTTTTTATGAAAGCTTTATTGATTGGATTAACTTTTATGATTTCAACTTTTGGATTTTTTTTACATGCTGATACTTCTTCCGAAGTAAAACCAAATGTCATAATTTTACTTGGACCACCAGGTTCTGGTAAAGGGACACAAGCGGTTCAATTATCTCAAAAATTACAAATACCTCATATTTCTACCGGAGATTTGTTTAGAGAGAATTTAAAAAATGGTACACCACTTGGGATAGAAGCCAAAAAATATATTGAAGCTGGCAAATTAGTACCTGACGAAGTGGTTTTAGACATGCTATTTGACAGAGTTTCACGAAAAGATTGTGAACATGGCTTTTTGCTAGATGGTTTTCCAAGAACTATACCACAAGCTGAAGCTCTAGAAAAGAAATTAGATGATAAAGCTAATGTCATAGCTTTAAATTTAGATGTTGATGATGAAGCCATTATTAAACGTATCGAAGGACGCTTAACTTGTAAAAACTGCGGAACAATCTATAATAAACATTTATCACCTCCCAAAGATTTGACAAAGTGTGATAAATGTGATGGTGAATTGTTCCAACGCCCAGATGATAGTAGGGAAATAGTTGAGGAAAGATTAAGAGTTTATCACAAACAGACAGAGCCCCTTATTGAGTTCTACAACAAACGAAATGTTTTAGAAACAATTAATGGAAATCAACAGCCAGATCAAGTGTTTAAAGAGCTTTTACAAGCTTTCGAAAAACGTAAAGTTTAAAATCAAAGTAAATTCACGGGATACATATTCCGTGAATTTTATTATCAATGTAACAGTCTAATTTTCTTAAACTACGTACTAAAAAGATCTATTTTCGATAAACTTTTTTAGGGTGTTTTTTGAATAGATTTTCTTGTCCACAAGGTCTTGAATGGAATGTAGGTCTAACTTTTTCAAATTTTCCCAGACAGTATGTTTGACTTCTTCAAAATTATCTTGGGTGGCATTTGTTGAAAGTAAACCAATTTCCTTAAAATCTTGAGGATACCAGATTGAAAAACATTCTATGCCTTCAATAGAGGGAATGCTATGAAACTCCCCTTTCTTTTCAAGCTCTGTAAAAAGGGAAAAAACTTTATTCCACAAAAGAAGTTGTAAACTATTTTCAGATAGAAATTCTCCATTCGAAAATTCCCCTTTAAATAATTTATCTAATATTTCTTTTTGCTGACCAATTTTTTCTATTAAATCAGTCCTTGAAGCACCCCAAACAATATTTAATATTTTTTGTAGGTTTTCAATCGTTTCGCTAATTTGAAATGAGCTGCTTTTTATCGTATTTTCAATGGCAATTATTTCTTTTTCTTCTTCATTCGGAATATTTAAGTTATTAATCTCATTTACAATGTTTTGATATTTAGAAAAAAAACTATCTGTCAATTCATTTAAATTATTGGAATAAAGAGTTATATGATGCAAAACAGGCGCTTGTAACAAATTTTCTTTAAGTGTTTCAAGTTCTTTTGCATCACTTAAAAAAATTGTTTTAATAAAATTACCGGTTGCCATTCCTATAATTATAGAATAAATTTTTGTTAAATCTATTTTTTTTCCCAATGAAAGAAAAGCGACTAATTGAGATGGAGCTATAAATTGACCAACAAGCTCAAAAAACTTCTTATCATTGATTATATCAATTAAACCGATGAGTTTGTCAAAATCCTTATTTTCTTTGATGGAGGTCAAAAAAACATTTTTAGCTTGATCTTCGTTTATGGTTTTTGAAGAGTTATTGTTAAAATGATTATTTTGACCTTCCATAATTCCCTTTAGATTTAATTGATACGAAATTTTTGTTTTAATCGTTCTATTCTTTCATCGAGTGGTGGATGAGAAGCAAATAGCCTACCTATACCCACTGGATTAGAAATTTTCAAAGCTTGTACAGCGGCTTGTTGCGATTCAGGCTCTTTAATTTCCATATTTCTTTTTAAAGAATAAAGCGCCGCAATCATATTTTGAGCCCCCGATAACCTGGCGCCACCCATATCAGCCCTATATTCCCGTCTTCTAGAAAAAGTTGCAATAACTATTGCTCCTAAAAACATAAAAGCTATCTCTAAAACAAAAACTATAATTTGGTAAATACCCCATGAAAATCCGCTTTCTTGAGAATTTTCATCCTTACTAGACATAGCTCTACTTACCACATATGCAATAATTCTTGCAAAGAACATTACAAAAGCGTTAATCGTGCCTTGTAGTAAAGTCATTGTTACCATATCTCCATTTGCAATATGAGTTACCTCATGCCCCAACACAGCTTCTACTTCTTTTGGTTGCATGCGTCTTATCAAACCACTAGACACGGCTACTAAAGCATTTGATCGAGAAGGACCTGTTGCAAACGCATTCAATTCGTTAGATTGATAAATCCCAACTTCAGGCATTTTAGGTAAACCTGCGTTTTTACTTAAACGATAGACAGTTTCTAAAAATTCTCTTTCTTCTCTGCTTGTCGTATTGGGATCAATAATTTGCACTCCCATAAAACTTTTAGCCATAAATTTAGATAAGAATAAAGAGATTAAAGAACCACCCATTCCCCATAAAAGGCAAAAAATTGCTAAAGATCCAATATTTAATCCATTTTGCTTCAAAAATGGCTGCAAATTAAAAAAATAGGTAATAAAAGAAATCGCGATAACAACTAAAAAGTTAACCGCTAAAAATAAGATGATACGTTTTGCTAGAGCCATCGTGAACTCCATAATAATTGATTGTTAAGTGAATTATAACAAAAAAAAAGTAATAAAACCAACTTTTAGAAAAAAAACATTTACAATAATTTCACGGGTTAGGCTATAAGAATAAATAAAACATTTTTAGTTAACATGCTTAAATCTGAAAAATTAGCTAATAAAGATAATTCTTCTTTTACCGATACCTATAAAAAAAACTATTCCCATGGTTTAGAAGCCATTTATACTTTAGAAAATATAGATCTTAAAACTATTCGCCCTTTACAAAACTCTTCAATAGCTATTGCAGAAACTAAGCATTCTGTCGATATAATAAACAAAGAATTACCCAAATCATCTTATTATTTACCAGAAATATTTAGCACAGAGTTTCCCTCAAGCGTCCCTGAAGAACCAATACAAGTGCTAATGTTAAGTAAACAGGCAGAAGTATTTTTATTAGAAAATAGTGTCTTGACTTTAGGAAATTTACTTAACTTTGATTTTGCTCAAAAAACAACGAAAAGTATAGGTCAAGGACATATTGATGAAATAAAGTTTAAAATTCAACAATACGTAAAAAATAAACCTTTACAATCTAGAACTACAATCGATTTCAATTCTTGGTTAAATATTCTTTTAAAAGACTGCGATAGAAAAACTCTTTATTTCCTTTTAGAAAAGTTTGATTTAACTGAATATATCTCCCTTACACCTATGGAAAATGTCGAAATAAAAAAAATTAAAGAAGAGACAAAAAAGCAATTATTAAATGATTTTTTAAACTACAACTCTTTTAATAATCCCTTTATTAAAAACCAGATTGAGACAATCTGTAGAAAAATCCTTCAACCCTGGCTTAGGAAGAGATTTGGACTTGCCACATGTAATGAAATTTATGAGATGATTCGAAAGAGATCTTGCCAAACAAATCATACAAGAAAATTTTTACATTTTTTTTCAGAAATTATCTACGCTCAAGATTTTTTATTTATAGATAATTTATTCAAGATTAATGAAACACTTTACGCTGAAAGTTTGACTGTGAAAAAAGAGTTTCTTTTGTTGGAAAGAGTAGCCTTAAGCTATTTTTATAAAGCAAATATAGAATATGAATTATCGGATCTCATTTTGATGATTTTAAAAGAAAGTGCTATTCATTGGGTCGAATTTTCAAAAGAATTTATAGAAAAAGCCCTATTCCTATCTAATAAATTTCATATTTATCGCACTTCAAGTGACAAACTTTTAATAAAATTGTTCTAATTCAATCTCTAGTATTTAATAAAAAACCTTAGTATACTTCCTTTTAAGTTTAAAAGTTAAAGTGTTTGGTCCAAAAATTAAGCCTATGAAATATAACAATATTACAGCTTTTGAAAAACATTTAGAAGCTTCCAGTGCCTTTCAATCCCTACCTGTTTATCTATTCATCAGTAAAGATCCAATAGAAAAAAAAGAACTGATTGAGGTATTACTAAAAAAGCTTTCCTCTAAAGAAGAATGTAATATAGTTAAACTTGAGGCAGAAAAAATTCTTTATCAAGAGCTTTATGAGGAATTAAATTGTTTTTCTCTATTTGATAAAAAAAAAATAATAGTCCTGCAAAATTGTGAAAAAGTTTCTAAATCTTTAATTGAACTAATTGAACATTTTATCTCTCGCCACCACTCTTCTAACTCATACCTTTTAGTCTGCACATCTTCTTCACTTTCATCAACGAACAGCTTCTATAAGCTCATCGAAAATATGGGTATAATTGTCGATATTAGTGACCTAAAACCGTGGGAAAAAGAGAAAAATGGCACAGAATGGATCCAAAAAATTGTTTTACAAAATGGCTTTTCTATTGACCCTTCTGCTATACAGCAATTAGTCAAACAGATTGGGACAGATAAATCTTTATTAGCTAATGAACTAGAGAAAATTTTTTGTTACGTAGCTGAAAGAAAGTCAATCCATATGGAAGACATAAAAGCCATCTGTTCGGTTACTTCACAAGAAACTATTTGGAAGCTAAGTGAAAGCATTTTTAAAAAAGAAGGGAAAACTGCTTTAGCGATTTTAAACAATTTAATCGACGAAGGTAATGCTTTTTTAACGTTATTAAGGCAATTGCGAAGTCAATTTCAAATCGGTGCGCAAGTAGCATCTATTATCTACAATAATGGTCCTTTGCAAGAAATCTCTAAGCTTTTCCCCTACATGAAAGGAAAAATATTAGAGCTTAATGTCCAACAAGCTAAAACCTATGGTTTAAAAAATTATTTACAAGGATTAATCACTATCGACGCTTTTGAATTAAAAGCAAAAAATAGTGGAATTGTAGATAAATATTTAGCCGAACAATTTTTACACCAAATCTTATTTCAAGCTAATAAAAAATAATAATCAAAACAATTTGAGTTCACTTCATCATATGGAAAAAATAGTTAAACCTGCCTTATTGCTATTGCCTAATTTAATTGGCGATCATAAATACCATCAATCATTTCTACCAAGTAGCGTCGATAAAGCCGTTGAAACGATAGATGGATTGATTGCTGAGAGTGAGACAGAAGGTCGAAGATTTTTAGATCGTTTTACCACAAAAAAACCTTCTAGAGAAATCCCTATAGCTTTACTCAATGAACATACGAAAGAAAATGATTTTGATTTTCTCTTAGAACCTATAAAAAACGGAGAACGATGGGGATTAGTTAGTGATGCCGGACTTCCCTGCGTTTGTGATCCAGGTAGTAAACTTGTAAAGCGTGCAAAACAAATTGGGATTATTGTTCAAGCTTTTGTTGGACCATCATCAATTATGTTAGCTTTAATGTTATCAGGTTTCAATGGTCAAAAATTCACCTTTCACGGTTACTTAGATCCAACACCTGAAAATAGAAAAAAACAAATCATTAATTTAGAAAAAAATGCAAAAAACGATGAGAGCACTCAAATTTTTATTGAAACACCTTATCGTAATAAATATGTTTTAGAAGCGCTTATTAATACTTTACAAGATAACACTTGGGTATGCATAGCGTATGATTTAACAATGGCGACTCAAAGCATTTTGTCGTACCCAATTAGTGTTTGGAAGAAAATGCCTTTGCCAAATTTAGAAAAAAAACCCTGCGTTTTTTTAATTAGTAAAGAATAAATGAATAGCCTTTAGAAAACCTAAAGGCTTTTTTGATAAATTATTTTTTACCACCTTTTCTAATCAATTTATGCCAGTATGAACGCATGGTGGGATTTAAAAATCGACCGGCGTATGAATAGTCAATTTTCCTTTTGGGATGCTCTGTATCAATGCAAGCAAATTTGCCATAGATGGTATAAGGAATGTTTGCCACAACATAAGATGATGAATAACCATGGCTTAAAATACAAAATAATTCATCTAAATGCTCTTTAGTTATTTTGTTTTTCCAAGCATCCACTGAGGCTGCATGACCTGCTAATTGCATATCAGTTACAATCAATATAACTGATTTTTTGCCTGGATTTGGGGTAATATAGATCCATTTATGAGGTGCTACAAAGTGTTTGAGTTTTTTTTGTTTGATTAAATGTTGAACATTTTTAACTCCTTCACATCTTCTTACGAGCCATTCCCAACCAGGTCTATTTTCCTTTCGTCTCGTTTCATTATTTAGGTACGCTTTTACTAAGTATCCTTCTAATAGAGGATGACTTGAGACTGTAATGAACGTATGAGGTTGTGCAAATCGAATAGTAAAACCGGCATTAGCATAAGTCTCATTATTATCAAGTGCATTGGGAAAAGTAATAAATATTGTATGCAAGATTTGTTTTAATGGACCTTCGGGAAGAAGATGGGGCTGCATTCTAGAAGCATTTTTTTTGTCATAAAAAGCCCCATTATCAGCCAAATGTTGATCAAATATTCCTTCGGATTCAGAATTAACATTTTCTCTTAACAAATCCCAATATTTTTCTACTCTGTTATGACTTTGAATAATTTTTTCTACGTTATTGTCTTGTAAAAATTCATAATAATCATTTTTCGCCAGAATCATTTCTTCTAATGATTCAACCCTTTGCCATAAAGAGGCTACATCATTCTCACTAAATTCGATTGGGTTATCTTGATCGTGATTTATCTTAAGTTCAAGGTGATATTTTAATGAAGCTAGAGCATACAAACAATCCTCATTCGCATAAGAAAACAAAGAGGAAATTAAAAGGAAACAGAAATAAAAATGTTTAAAAAAAGCCATGCTAAAACCTATAGGTTGTATTTTCCAAGTGTCAATTACCGTATATATTTCAGCAACAAATCTTTCTACAAATAGTTAATAATTTAAATCTTGCAAAAAAATTGAATACCTCTTTTATTTTTAAATTTAACAAAAAATTTTTATTGGAAATAGGAAGTAGCTTATTTTTTACAAATGCTACTAAATGAGTTCTGATGCTATATAATCGTAAAAAAGAAACCCTTTTTCAGTTAATTGACACTGATTATTAGTAAAACTTATAAAACCATCTGTACGCAAAGCTAGTAATTCCTTTGAAAAATTAGTTGGAGATGGACCATTCTTCTTTTCAAAATCTTCGAGGTTTATACCTATTTTTAAACGCAATTGTATGGTAAAAAGCTCACGCCACTTAGCTTCATATTCTAATTTTTCGGTAAAATCTATTGGCAAAATGCTTTCCTTTAAAAGATCATGATATTTTTTAAGGTGAGATACATTTTTAAAACGTTTACCTTCCCAATAGCTAAAAGCTGACGGGCCTAACCCTAAGAAAGGTCTTCCTGTCCAATAACCGAGATTATGGATCGAATATTTTTTATTTTTAGCAAAAGCTGAAATTTCATATTGCTCTAATCCATTTTTTGAAAAAGCATCAACCGCATGTTTATAAAAATATAAACTTAAATTTTCATCAGGTAAGTGTGGTTCTAATATTTTTTTATTTTTAAAAAAAAGGGTTTGGGGCTCAATGGTAAGATTATAGAGGGATAAATGAGTAATGGGAAGTTCAACAGCTCTTAAAACTGTTTTTTCCCAATCTTCTTTTATTTGATAGGGCAAATCATACATTAGGTCGATAGATATGTTATCGAATCCCCCATTATAAAGATCGTTAACCGCCGACTCAGCTTTATTAGCGTTGTGCGTTCTACCAAGCTGAATTAAGTGAGATTCATGAAAGGATTGTACACCCATGCTCACACGATTAAATCCTATCCCTTTAATTGCTTTAACAAAGGGCAAATTTACATCTTCAGGATTAACTTCAATAGTTAGTTCACAAGAATCGCAAAGTGTTACATACGCTAAAATAGAATGAATAATTTTTTCAATTTCTTGCACTTGTAATCGACTCGGTGTACCTCCCCCAAAATAAATGGATGCTATAGGATGGTTTTTTAAAACATCTTTATATAAGGCAATTTCTTTTGTAATAGCTTCTATGTAAGAGTCGACAAAACTTTGAGAATGTTCTATTACGTAAAAATGGCAATAGTGACATTTTTTAGAACAAAACGGTATATGTATATATAAACTTATAGGATCTAACATAAAAAAGAAACGTTTGACGGTTTAAGTCAAACGTTTATTGAATTTACCATTCATCGGCATCTGGATCGATGATACCGCCTCTTCTCCAACGATTGCGATCGCTAAAGTAAGATTCTTCTTCTTCATCTTCTTCAGCGGAAGTATTATCTTCATCGCCATCATCTTTTTCATCGGAAGAAGTTGATTCCATTTCAGATGCTTCTGTATCCATATCAAAAGCCGTTTCACCAAGACTAGTTTCTCCCACTTCAATATCGGGGATTGTTGGCATTTCTGTGTAACCTGCTCGATTAGATGGCCTTTTAGGAGCTACATATTCTTCGATTTCGCCGCTTTCTTTTAAGAAATTTAATCTTTCTTTCTCTTCTTCGATTTTTTCACGTACAGCTTGAATTTCTTCTTTGTGCTTATCTAAATCTTTTTTGGGAACTAGTCCTAACTTTAGCCACTGTTCTAGATCGCTCAATTCTGATTCTAGTTTTTTTAATCTTTCGCTTTTTATATGCCTCATTTACTATCACTCTATAAACAGTTTAAAATTGAAAATAGCAATCTTAATAAGATACTATTTTCCTATAATAATTTCATATCATATTTTTTCATTATTTTCAATTAAAGAAATAATTTTACAACTACTATTATTTATACCAATATTAATTAAAAAGGGTAATGGTATTATTATGAGTATTTTTACCGTTAAAGGAAATGTTATAAATTTATTCTCACAAACAATTTATTCAGCAGAAATTGAAGTGGGTAATCAAAAAATTTTAAGAATAAACAAAATTGAAAAAGATCCCCATCTCCCCTATATCCTCCCAGGTTTTATAGATGCTCATATACACATAGAAAGCTCTATGCTTATCCCTTCTGAATTTGCAAAAATTGCTGTACAGCATGGAACCGTTGCCACAGTTTCAGATCCCCACGAAATTGGCAATGTTTTAGGTCTAGAAGGGGTGATTTTTATGATAGAAAATAGTCAAAAAGTCCCTTTTCACTTTTATTTTGGAGTTCCTTCTTGTGTACCTTGCACTTCCTTTGAAACATCTGGAGCGACTATTGGATTAAAAGAGATTGAACATTTATTTGAAAGTTACGATTTAAAATATTTAAGCGAAATGATGAATTATCCGGCCGTATTGGCCAATGAATCACTCGTTATGGATAAAATAAGTTTGGCAAAAAAATATAATAAGCCTGTGGATGGGCATGCACCAGGCTTAATGGGCGAAGAAGCCATTCAATATATAAAGGCTGGTATTACGACTGATCATGAATGTTTTAAACTGGATGAGGCTCTTCATAAACTTAAAAACGGGATGAAAATTATTATAAGAGAAGGTTCTGCTGCAAAAAATTTTGATGCTTTACACCCGATCATTACTACTCATACTAAAGATGTTATGTTGTGTAGTGACGATAAACACCCTGATGAATTAATCCATGGACATATCAATCTTCTGGTTAAAAGAGCCATTAAAGAAAACCATAATCTCTTTAAAGTCTTGTCCTGTGCAAGTTTAAATCCCGTTGAACATTATAACTTAGATGTTGGATTACTTCGATTAGGAGATTCTGCCGATTTTATTATGGTCAATAATCTAACTGATTTTTCAATACTCATGACAGTAATAAAAGGAAAGAAAGTTTTTGAACAAGGTCAAGTGAATTTTAATAGTGTCAAAGAAACAGCCTTAAATCATTTTAATGCACAAAAAAAACAAGTGGAAGAGTTCGAAGTACCGGTTAAAGGTGAAGAAATTTTGCTTATTAATGTGATTGATAAACAATTACTGACAGAAAAGGAAATGGTGAAACCAAAAATTGAAAATAATCTAGTTGTCACAGATCTAGAACGGGATATCCTAAAAATAGCCGTTGTGAATCGTTACCAAAACAATAAGCCAAGTTTAGGTTTTGTAAAAAATTTTGGTTTAAAATCAGGAGCTATTGCTTCGTGTGTCGCTCACGATTCTCATAATATAGTAGCGGTTGGTGTTGACGATGAATCAATTTGTCAAGCCGTAAATGCTATTATCGAAAACAAAGGTGGCATTGCTTTTGCAAATAAAGAAGTTGTCCATACACTTGCCTTACCAATTGGTGGAATAATGAGTAATGAAGATGGTTATCAAGTAGCTAAAAAATATGAAAATTTAAACGAGATAGTAAAAAATAATCAGTGCACCTTAACAGCCCCTTTTATGACTTTATCATTTTTAGCATTACTCGTGATCCCTCATATAAAACTTAGTGATAAAGGCTTATTTGATGTCGATCAATTTAGGTTAATTTCATTATTTACTCATTAGCTAAGGATTGATTAACTCGTTGCATTTTCACTTATTTTTTTTGAATACCTATTTGCAACAATCATACTTGTGACAAAAAGCACTTCTGCCAAGAGATAAAAATAAAAATAAATTTCTCCTCCATTTCCAAAACCATAACTATGCAATCCAGTGCCTAATATGTAGTTAACGCCATACCAAGTAAAGCTTATAAAGGTAAGACCAATAACTGAACCTATTGCTAATCCAAACCCCCTAATTTTTCCAAAACGGTAAGCATGGATCCAACAAAGATAAATACAGCTTGAGATAAAAGCCCATGATTCTTTTGGATCCCAGTCCCAAAATCTTCCCCAACTTTGAGCTGCCCAAACACCTCCTAAAATAGTTCCTCCAATTAGCAAGGCTGTGGCAACATATAATGTCTTTAAGATGAGCCTTTCTACCGCTTTTTCCCGATTTGCTAACAAATAGTAATGTCCTAAAGTACCTGCTAAAAAAAATAAACCATAGCTTCCCACTACCATTAACACATGAATAATTAACCAATATTGGGAATCTAGGACTGCTTGCACATTTTCAAGACCTGAATCAATAGATGTAACTTGCAATAGGCCCAAAAAAATAATGGAGATAATGGCTGACAAAACGAGAGCTAAACGAAAACGATTAATTAAGGCCAATACTAATGCACTACATGCTGTAATGTAAGGAACATAAATGACAGTTTCAAACATGTTAGATACAGGAGGCCGCTCTAATATGAAGCAACGAAGCAATAATACACCGGTATGGATCGAAAATGCACTCCCAAAAAAAATTAAGCAGCCCTTAAAAGACAGAAAATAAAACAAAATGCTTAAGGCATACAAAAGAAGCATGCTATCGATCCATGGATAATGGTAATAAAAAAATTCCATTTTTAGATGAAAAAGAGAAGGATAATGAAGGGATTTACTATTACTCTTGATGTATTCCGTTCCGGCTATCGTTCGATACGCATCTTTTAATTTTTTTCCTAGCAATTCTACGTCTTCTAAAGGATATTCATTATTGTGAAATTTTTGTTTTATACGTTGATAAATCTCCTTAATTTCAAAAAATTGATTATCATTATATGCACTAAAATTCTTTTCTGATTGATCTAATAAAAAAAGAGGCAGCCATTCTCCCTTTCCCTTTTTAGCAGGTAAAAGTCTTAGAAAAACCTCATCATAAGAAACACCCTTTTTTAAATGGTTTTCCTTTAAACTACTTAATAGATTCATAGCCCTTTCTAGGTCTTGCCATTGTTCTGTAGTTGTATTAAATCTATTAGTATAATTTTTTAAGACTTGATCATAGGTAAATATTTTTTGATTTTGATCTAATTGCAAAATCTTTTTTAATCGTTGATTTTTGATTGGAATAATTTTTTTTTCTCGAACTAGATTAAAAGGGGTAAACTGAAGTTCAATTAAAAAAAGTTCCTTAGGAAGAATTCCATCTGTTTCTTTAAAGTTAAATAGTTCACCCGCTAATAAACGATAGCCTTCAAAAGCCCGAAATCTACCTTTGTAGGATACGGGAACTTCACTCCATTCAGAACAAAAGGAAAATGTGCTAAGTACCAGACAAACAAGAGTTAAAAATTTGTTAAACATGATTTATCAAATGATTTTTTTATTTTAATTTGTTATGAAGAAGTAATATAAACATATTTAACTAAAAAAGTTCATTCAAATTTATGATTTGAAAAATAATTTCGAATCAAGTGGAGGAGTTTATGGATTTGCCATTTTCAATCTTTGATCAAACTTCTGTTACCGCCGAAAAACTAATCTCTCAAAATATCAGCGAAGATATTGCCTTAAAAAATATACAAACGATTTATAACAATTGTCACTGTTACCCTCTTTATTCCGATAAATACACCAAAGAATTTACAACTTCTAAGGGTTGGGTATGGACTCAAGATAGAAATGATTTTGAAGTAATTGCTCTAACTTTTTTTCAGGCAATTGGGCTATACCAAAGGACAGGTTATAAACCAGAAACTAAAGAATTAATTGATGGTGCCCTATTTAATCTCATTCAGTGTTCTTTAAAAGAAAAAGAAGAACAACGAGAAAAGATACAAGAGTTAGTCCAATATATCCTGTGTCAACATAAGGGTGTATTTCACCCGATTAAAGAAGAGGACGCGATCGTCATTTTAGAAAATGCTTTAGAAAAGAAAGAATTTGCAAAAAATTTATTTGAAGTTAGTTTTAAAAAAATAGAATCCTTACAGGCAAATTTTTTATACATTGGAAAAAATGGAAAAATCAAAGAATTGTATCAGCAAACGAAAGAGATGATAGAAAAAAATTTAGAATATTCTCACCTTTTGCCTAACAAAAAGGATAATCTCCCAAAAATTTCTCAAAAAAGTTCAGTGACAAAACCAAAAAATAATTTACAAGTTAATCTTGTACAAGATTTAAAATCAGAATTTTCTAGACGAATAATTAGAAAAAAAATACCACTTACAAAGGATGACTTTGGCTTTATTCCACACGCTTTTAAAAAGGAAACCAAACAGACACTCGATAATTGCAGGGATGATTTTGCAATAAATTATACTTTTTTAAATAAAAAGAAAATAAAGGAAACGGTCGGAAATTTAGCTGCAGAATTTTCAAAAATTATACTTCAACGAAGAACCTATTTAAACGCTCAAAACAATTAATATATTTTATTTAATGCCATTTTCTTATAATTATCAAAAAATAAACGAGGATAAATAATTAAATGGCAGAATCTAAAACTAACAGTTTACAAAAAAACATTATCTTATCTATTTGTTTTACAATTTTTTTACTTCTAACGACATATATTTTTATTTATGCTATAGAAGTTTTTTTAGTGACCTTTGCTGGCATTTTATTCGCAATTTTCTTAAGAACGATCAGCAATTTCTTGCATAGAAGATTTAATTTTCCCGATAAATTTAGCGTAGCGATCGCATTAGTTTTATTTACAGGCTTTATTACCTTATCTGTTGTTATCTCATTACCCATTATAACAGAACAATTTAGCCAGCTGATGCAGCAATTACCAACTGCTTGGACTAAGCTACAAGATTTATTAAAATCTTACTTAAATCTAAATTCCATTCCTTTAGTACAAAATTTTACTGCAGAGCAATTATTTTCCATTAACAAAGACATTTTATCGAGCGTAACCAATATATTTTCTAATACCTTTGGTGCCATAGGCACATTTTTATTCTTTATATTACTAGGGGTTTATTTCTCCTTTAATCCAAATGTTTATGTCGACGGAACAATTAAATTGCTTCCTCCTACTAAAAGAGCTAAAGCCAAAGATTGGTTGCATAAGATGACTATGACTCTAAGATGGTGGCTTATTGGTAAAATTATCACAATGGCAATAGTTGGTGTTTTAACCTCTATTGGATTATGGCTCTTAAATGTACCTTTAGCATTTATATTAGGCTTTTTAGCTGCTATGCTAACCTTTATACCTAATATTGGTCCTTTAATTGCAGCAATCCCCGCCATCTTAATTGGTTTTGCTCAAGGATCAACTATTGGTATCTATGTTATTATATTGTACAGTATTATATTCTCGCTCGAAGGTTACTGGATGACTCCTGTTATACAAGAAAAGACAGTTTCTTTACCTTCAGCCTTCACATTAACAGCACAATTATTAATGGGATTACTTACTGGAGTATTAGGACTTGCCTTAGCCATCCCTTTACTTGTCGTTGTAGTGGGATTGGTACAAAGCTTATACATTGAAGATTATTTAGGGGATGAAATAGAACAAAAGCCCCAGAGTAATTTCTGAGGCTTTTTTCAAAGATAGATTAAGCAGCTTTTTCTCTAGAAGATGCAATATCAGTAGCACCTTCTTGCTCTAAAATATCAGAAGCTCTGCTTAAACTTTCACTGTCGTTAGTATGAACGCTAATTAAAATGTTGCCAGCTTTTAGACCAGCTTCAAATTTTTTAGCTTCATACTCAGGTATTCCAGCTCCTATTAAGGAACCAACTAATAAACCAAGCCCACCCCCAATGCCTGATCCACTAAGAGCACCTAAAAGTGGACCTGCTGCAATAAAAGGCCCAAGGCCTGGGATGGCAAGAGCGCCTATACCTGCCAATAGTCCTAAAGAACCCCCCAAAATCCCCCCAGCTAAGGCTCCGGTTAAACCACCTTCTGGAGCTTTGGTGTGTTTTTCAGTTCCTAGGTTTCCTACCACTTTTCCGTGAGGCTTTTTTATTTCTCTTTCCTCAACAATTGTTGATCCTTTGTCAACAAATTCTGTTTCCAATACTTTATTTTTATCAGGATAAAGTAGTGAAATATCTTCATTTGCAAATCCAGCAGATAGTAATCGACTTACTATTCTTTCTGCTTGTTGCTCACTCGATGCTAAACCAAAAACTGCTTTTTTCATAAAAGTCTCCTTATTAATGTTTACGTGTAACTTCTAAAAAGTTATCCACTTTTTTAACACCTGGAACTTTAGAAATTTTATCTAGTATGATAGATATTTCTTTTTGATCAACAACTGGACCTCTTAACACGACTACACCATTTTGAGTAATAACTTTAATATTCTTAGCATCCATAGATAATTGATTATCATCTACTAATGCTTTTCGAATATCTTGAGTTATCTTTAAATCAGCGCTAGATTCTGATTGATCAAAAGGTGTTTTTGCATCTGCATTGCGATCTCTAACATTTATTCCAGTATTATCAACATCATAAGAACTACTTTTATCAACATTACTTTTCTCAGATGAATAGTTCATTCTTTTGTCTATTTCTCTATCTTTTAAAAAAGGTGCTGGGCTTTTGTTTATTCCAGTTTCTTGGGCTGATAAACCGCTTTTATTGAATAAATTTACGTCGGCGCGCTCTCTACTTCCATTAAAAGAATCTTGTTGGATAGAACTTCTTTCTCTTGATCTTAAAGAAGGATCTTCCATACTTTGATTACTATAATTACTGCGCTGGCTTTGATTTAGTCTGCCTTGATTTACTGCGTCTTGATTAAAATATCCCCGTCCTCTTTCACGGTCTAATTCTCTACGAGGTTCCATTGATCTTGGGCTATTCTGATCAAGAGTGTCTTGATTAAAATACCCACGGCTTCTCTCTTGCTCTAAGCGAGTTTTTTGAGATTCGTTAACTCTTAAATCATTAACTTTACTTTGATCAGCTGGAAGTTTATTTTGTTCTACTTTTTGATCCGTGTAGTTTTGGGTGTGGGGTGGCATTTTTTTTGTATTATCAGCTCTTTCACACGAGAATAATAAAAAAGGAATGGCTGAAAGATATAAAAATTTTCTCATGATACTCCTCCATTTAGTAAACTTAAATATTAAAACTTATCTACTAGAGGTCATAAGACTACGTAACCCAATCCTAATGAGAAAGATTTATTTTGTAAACACTTTTAAATCAATTACTTAGTATAATACTACGAAGTTTTTTTGTGTAACGTAGTGGAAATAACTAAAAACATTCCAACAGCCACAATTGAAACTAAAGTAATAAGTTCAATCATTCGTATGCCAATATTTTCTATAGCTTTCATTTCGTGTTTCATCATCACAAAACGGCAAAAGAAATTACCGGAAGCATTCTTCTTGTAGGATTCGATATTTTTTTTTCTTAAGGCACAACGTCTAGCAATGGAAAAATCATTTTTAAAATGATAAAAATAAATTTGTATGGGATTAAAGCTTTTGACTTTCTTAGTCCAATTCACAAAATTCTTTTTTTTGAATGGCAAACAAGGTTCACGAATTATCTGTTTAACTAAGAACAAACTTTTGATGGTGGGAAATTTTTTTATCTCTTGCAAAGTTCTTTTGACAAAATCATGATCATCTTTTTCTTTTTGTTTTAATAATTGCAAACAAAAAAAGGCTTTATGTTCTGTTAGAGATGCCATTTGGTTTTTATATTCAATTTCTTTTGTAAAATCTGCTTTATCATGAGAAATTAGATATAAAATTTTTAAGACAACATTTGCATTTACTCGATTAGGATGTTCAAATTCCAATAAAGAGATTAAGCCATAATAAATCGTTTGATCCATTTTACTGATAGAATGGATCGTTTGGAAAATAGACGTTAAAATCTCAAAAATAGATTCTTCTTCTAAATAATCAGTTGTAAAGGAACTTAAGAGATCGAAGATAGATAATAACGCATTTGGAATAAGTTCTTGATTTTTAGTAAGTAAAATAAATTTTGGAATGTACAATGTAAAATCATACTGACTTTTGCTACTTTTTCCACCAACAATTAATTTATCATAGATTTGGTAGGTTAAGGCTTTTTTGATTAAATTCGATACTATTATAGGGTTTTTAGCTTTATCTTTTACATTTACCAAGTAATTGTATGCGCCTTTATAAGTTGATACGATTATTTTACATACATTTCGTTCATCACTAAAAGTGGACAAAAACCTATGAAAAGTCTCAATATTTAAGCAAATATCTATAAAGTAACTCGATGACAAATGTTGCAATGACTTAAATAAAATTTTTAATCCATTTAAAAATGCATTTCTGGAAAATGGAAAATCACCTAAATAGTTTTTCTTCCCTAAATCTTTTACTTCCACTAAATAAATATATATATTTTCTAATAATTGTTTATCTTTTACAAAACTTAACAAAGAAAAAAGTTTATTCCATTCCTTTTCATAAGACTTACCTGCATGTCTTAATAAGTCAAAAATATTTTGAAATATTTTTGTCAAAGCTAGAGTAAAAACCTTTTTGCCTACTATGCAACTGTCAAGATAATCAAAAGCATTCACACAAATGATATTTATAAGATTTTTATGACCTTTGATTGCATTGTAAAGTACTTCATTTGCATTTAGGCTCATTAAAATAGTTTGAGTTAAACTAGCCTTTTTACATAAATCGGTAAACAAACCTAAAAATATTTTTTTTTGTTTGGGCGTAAATGTATCAAAATATTTACATAGATAAATGACAATAGACTCAAGAGAGGGACTTTGTTCCAATTTTAAAAGATTATCAAGTAATTCTAAAGCTGATGGTAAAATGAAGGATTTATTTTCACTATGTTCTAGAACATACTCTAAACATTTACTTGCTAATTCCCAAACTTGGTTTTTGTAGTGTAAGAAATATAAAGATTGATAAATTTCTATCTTCTCATTCTCATCCACATTTTTTGCTTTAAAGGATTCTAAAAAAGTTTCATGCACACAAACATGATCGAACTCATTGTTTGATTTGCTCATTACATTAAGAGCAATTTTAAAAACACTTAAAGGAAAAATGGGTAACGGGAATTTGTTTTTTCGCGAATAACTCCAAACTGCTAAGAGGCAAGAATAAAAGGTATCGAAGGAAAGAGACGGTGTTGCTAATTTATTAATGTGGCTATCTAATGAATCGTAAACGATCTTTGCAAAAGGTTCTATTTGAAGAAAAGAAGGAATGGAGTCAAACAAAACATTTAAATGATCTGTTTTAAAAGAATGTGTGGTAAACAATTCAAGCAAATTACCAAAAAAACTTTCGAAAAGTTTACTCCCATTACCAATCTGACAATTAATTAGAGTTTTGCAAATATTTAAATAAGATTTAAATAATTCCTCACCATTTAATTTGACCTGTTTTAATTGGTTTTGCAAATTCAGGAGTAAATTCAATGATTTTTGATCTACATTAATAGGTAAACTAAGTTCCTCTATTTTTTTAAAAAATACTAATAACAAATCAGATGAAAGCGTTTTAATGGAGTGAGTTGAATATTCCTGAAATATTGACAACAAACTATCAAAGTCTACACATTGCATTAGCTTAACTTTAAAAAACTCAAGTAGAACAGATTCCAAATAATGATAGTTTTTTAGGTTAATTAGTTTATTCTCATCATAAGAAATAGATGGCACTGGATTTTTAAGAATTATTTCGTAAACTTGCGCCTGATAGGACGGCTCTAACGCAAGCCAAATATCGTATTTGCTACAAAAATAAGTTAAAAATAACGCATCAAGATTATTTTCTCTTTTCTCAAAAAGGGCTAGCCATATCTCCTTAGCATGATGCAAGGATATATTTTTGTTAATGACTGCACTAAAATATATACTTCTAGCAAGAGATAAATTTGTATCTAGAAAAAATGTTATTGCTGTTGTTAAACCATTGTCAATTTCTGAATTTAAAATGTTTTTACTTGAAAAATAGCATTGTTCAAGTAGAGATTTTAAAGTAAACCCAATATTCATTACAGTTAGTGAAGTCGTTTTTTCTTTATTTTTTAGTGCATCTAATAGAAAAAATAGAAGAAATTTGACTTTTTCTTCATTGTCTATTTGTTTGAGATGAATTATTTTGTCAAAAATAGGTAAACATTTTTCAGATTCACTATAAATGATTTTGCTTAAGATCGATTTTAATTTAGGCATTTCATTATGCGTAAACTTCAAACAAAATTGTGTCAACAAATCAATTTGGCAAGAAATGAGATCTGGTATAGTTGATAAAGTGGCTATGCAATCTAATAAAGACAGAGTAGTCCTATCCTTCAAATATTTCTCGTATGCTAAAAAATAGGAGCTGTCTTTTGTAAAAACTGTCTCTAAAAAAGACCCTTGAAATAAACTAACCATCATAGATGACAAGCTTTCATTGAAATTCAAGTGACTATTTAGAAGCGTAGTAATATTCTTTATACTTCCATTTTGAGCCAAAATAGCTAAGAAGAGTTGATGAGAAAATGTCCCTAAAAAAGTTTTATCCCACACATTTTGCAGAGCAAATTGTTCAAAATGATAGAGTTGAAGTTCAGGCAATAATGAAAATTCTTTTATTGCAGAATTATTTAATTTAAAGGAGCTATCTTTAAGGATCATTTTATAGAGAAGAAACAGATTATGATTATTAATCTCTAATAAATTTTTTAAAGTTTTTGAATCTAAAGGAAAAATTAGACATATTTTTTTGTTGGAAAGCAAAGGGATTGACAATTGTAAGCTTGGCAATGTACCTAAATCTTGTGTAAGATAAACATTGTGATTTTGTTTTTTGTTATTTTCGGAATGTAATAACACATAGCAGCTCGCATGAATGACACTATGTAAAGTATCAAAATCAAATAAATCCATTTTTGCTACTTCATAAATGGCATATAACAAATTATCTTTTCTTAAAAAATCATCAGAAAACAATAATGTGTTTATATATTCACACGTTTTTTGCCATAACAAAGAAATTTCGTTATTATACAGATTATCAAACATCTTCAACGAAATTGACATATTATAACAAAGAGCTATGATTGCAGAAAGATTATTTGAAAAGTGGGAAAAAGCTTCTACTTTTAGCAATTGAAAAATTTTCTCAGAAAGGGCTACTTTTTCCTGACTCGCGGTTTCAATAACAAATTGCAAGAATTGTCTTTCAGTATCGATTTCACGGCACCTAGCTCCCTTAACTTTTTCAGTCATAACATTTGCCCAATCTTTAACTTCATAATATCCATTTGAAGGGACAGTTGTTATAATTCCTGCGTTTAAATCGCTAAAGCATTGCAGATCTGCTCCTATACTGCTAAAAGGAATAATTTTGCGAAACTCACCATTTAGTAATGGATCTAAGTATAAAGATAATGATTTGTGTGGGGTCTGCGCCTGCCTTACCCAATCAATCATATGCACTATATCAAAGCAGCCAAGGGTTTGAATAATAAATTCATTTTTGTATTCTTCTTTAACATATGTAGATTGTATATGCTTAAAGCGAGTAAACACATCCACTTTAATTAGCAACCAGTAAAGGGTATGCAGATTTTCTTTTCCTAATTTTTCATTAAAATTAAGGTTATTTTTTTTAAAAAAATCTATTACCCTTTTTTGTTGAAACAATTCTTTTAAATAAGTTGGAGCATTGTCATTTTTCTCTAGGTGACGTTTTTTCCTTTTTAAGTGGTCATAAATTAATTCATTATTTAAATGTTCTTTAGGAAGTTTATTAACTAGCAACTCAACTAATGCTTCGTGCAATGTTTGAAATTTTGCGTCTGTAGCTTGTATCAAAAAAACATAGATATCAAAATCTCTACATTCACTTGTAATATAATCTTTGAAGCTAGATGTTAAAAGTTCATTGGAATCATAAGTTTTAAATACTTGATCAAAAACTCTTTGCACATAGGAAATTCCAAGATGTCTAATAACACTGCTTCCTCCAAATTTGAAATGATTAGTCGTTTGATCTTTGAAATTTGCTATAGCAATTTGTTGAATTTCTAAAATTTCTTTTAAAGTTATGGTAATATTCAAAGGGAATGTTACTCTTCTTCCATCTATTTTATTTTCTTTTTCAAGCAATGTGAATAAACGACCAATTTCTTCTTCATTTAGCGAAACAGGTCGGTACGCTTTTGCTATCTCTTCCTTTATTTTCCCATCTTGATCTGCAATTTGTAAATCTTCAATAAGCACTTTTAAATATTTGTCGCCTGGATGAAAAGGAAAAATTGGCAACGACTTTGTCAAAGATTTTTGTTCTTGTTCTTGAGAGATTTGAATATTCGTATTTGTAGGATTTTGACAAAGTTTGCTGATTGTTAAATTACTATTGATTGGAGTCATAAAATTCTATTTCTTTCATTTTTTGAAACAGGATAGTATAACTGTTAAAAAAAAGCTAATAATAGAATGAATCTCTTATCACAATTACCACAAGAAATAATAGAACGATTCATTATCGATCCCTTACCAAACACTCATATCTTTGCTGTTAATAAATCTCTTTCAAACAAAATTTATTCCAATTTTGAAATAAATTTTTTATCGAAAAATTGCTCAAGCTCACGAAAAGAACTATTTTATTGTTATTTATTTAAAAGATACATCGATCAATCGTTTACTATTACCACTACTACAAAGGAAAACTTAAAAAATAAATTTGTTAAATTTAGTATACGTCATTCGTTTACAGAATTAATTTATTTATTGATGAAAAAAGGATTATTTCCATTAGATTATTTAAAAAAAGCAGTCTTAATCTCTATCGAAAAAAATCATTATCTATTCTTTAAAAAAGTTTTTTTTAAATATGAAAATACTAAAAAATATGCAGCCGCAATAGAAAAATTTGTTGAAAATATTTTCGAGTATGACAGACTTTCTATTTTAATATTCTTATTAAAAAATTTTAAAACACTCAAGTTAAGAGAAGCAGCTCAAAACAATGCACTATCACAAGGGTGTTTTTGGGGCTCTTTGGAAACTATAAAGTATGTCCTTGAAAAAACCTCTTTAATTAAAAAAAATCTCAATTGTTCTAATCCATTTTTACAAGCTGTCTTAGGGCGTCAAGTTGAAACAGTCAAATATTTACTGTCTTCAAAAGAATATAATTTTTCTCCTAGTTGCTATAGCAATGCTTTAATAAGAGAAGCTGTAAAGAATGGTTGTACTGAAATTGTAAAAATACTTCTTGAAGATTCAAGAGTGGATCCTGGGGCTAATCATCAAGAATGTCTTTTATTAGCCGTAAGAGATGGGGCAACAGCAATCGTAGAACTATTGCTTAAGAATGCTCATGTAGATCCATCTGTAGATGGTAATTTACCTTTAAAAATAGCGGCGAGAGTTGGGCACAAAGAGATCGTGGTATTACTCTTAAGAGATAGACGTGTTAACCCCGCAACACAAAAAAATTATCCTCTACGCATGAGCGCATTTCATAACCATTATAAGATAGTGAAAATCTTATTAGAAAGTTCTAAAGTCAATCCTTATGATTGTAAAAATGAAGCCTTTAGACATGCCAAAAAATATAATTTATATAAAGTTCAACAGTATTTATGTCGATGGCAAATAAAGCAAGCAGTACGAGCAGATAATGTCAAAGATCTAAAAGTTGCCATAAAAAGCCATTTATTACCTCTTAAAAAGGTAAAAAAAATTTGTTATATGGAAGCAACTCTTTATGATAGAAAAAATGTACTCAATTTTTTAAGATCTTCTTCTCTATTCAATTAGATCATATTCAAATTTTTAAACTTTCTAAAATTATACTAACAATAATAGATAGCAAAATTTTCATTCACTTTTCTCAAATAGAGTATCTCTTCACTTCATTTATAGCAGACCTATATTAGTACTTTTCTTAAACGTAGATTTCTCTTATTGATTATTTGAGGGTTTTTCAAAAAAAAAAGACCTTGATAAAGATTCTTTTCTTACTTCTATTAGAAATTTAAAGGACATTATATGAAACAGTTAAAACTAACAATTATTTTAAGCTTATTAACTGCCCTATTTAGCTCAAATCTTACCTTTGCCATTTTAAGTGATGATGAATTAAGAGAGTATGAATATATGGACAAAATCGCAAGGGAATCTGACCCTAGTGCCACTTCAGGGAAAGGCTCAAATTACCACGACTACACTAAAGTATATTCAAAATATTTTGCACCTATTCGTAATAAGCGCATTAAACTTCTCGAAATAGGAGTTTTTGAAGGCAATGGTGTAAAAATGTGGGAACAATACTTGCCTAATGCCGATCTGCATTTTGTAGATATTACTTTTGCTTACTTAAAATACTTTTCTTTACGATCGAAATACTATCTTGCTAATCAAGAAAATCCCGTTGATTTAACAAGAGTTGTTATAGAAGCAGGTGGAAATTTTGATGTAATTATAGATGATGGCGGTCATACGATGAATCAACAATTAGTCAGTTTTCATACATTATTTCCCCATGTAAAAAATGGTGGAATGTACATTATTGAAGATCTTCATACTTCGTATTGGAAAGCCTATGGAGGCAATGGGACACCAGAAGCTCCTTTAGCTGGACCTAATACGTTTATAGGTTTTTTAAAAAACTTAATCGACGATGTTAATTATGTTGGAGCGCGCACATATAAAGCAAATCATGACTTGATGTCACCAGAATTAAAGAATAGCCTTGGGATTTATCAAAGAGAAATTGAGTCTATCCATTTTTATGATAGTTTATGTATTATCATTAAACGTTAAAACGTTTTAAGCGGCTTTGTAGCCGCTTCTATTCCTTATAGCAAATTTTACACATGAGAATGTCGATGTACGCCAGTTTACTTACATTCAACCAAGATAAGTTTAGTCTTTTTTCAAATTTGATGTCTTTCAATTGTTTTGATCAAACTTTTAAAAAAACAGTAAAAACTTTTGAACAATATTTACTATCAAGTAAAAATGGATATGAAATAAGTCAATTTTTGCACAAAAAAATATCTCCCATTAAATACCATGCAGTTTGTCAAAGCTTAAAAAATTTTCCAAAAGATGGCACTTTAGATGATCTAGCACCAATAGTAATTAAAATTGACGATCATGATCTAAATTGTTTAGAAGCCAATAAAGAATTTCAATTAGCTAAGACTGTTTATATTTACAAGAACGCTTATCATTGGGATACCTTAAATGAATCTTTAATGAAATTAATACTTTTACTTTGTCACTTGGGAAGATTAGAAGAAGCTTTAACTTATGCAAATGCTATTAACTACGTAGATGATTATAATAGGGCAATATTAGCTATAGCAACAAAATGGAGCACATCAAACCCAAAGCAAGCTATTACTGTTGCTAAAAATCTCCCCAATGAACTTCTCTTAAAATTTGCATTGGGCAAAAATAAAGTTATCTTGGAAGAAGTTGAGCAAATTTTAAGAGAAGACACCTGTATTTATTTAACTCCCCTCTATTTTGAACTTGCCGTTTTACATGCAAAAGAAAAAAATTATACAAAGGCTTTATTCTTTGCAAAAATGACAACTTCTTGGTTGCCTTCTTTTTCAACTCCTCTAGATGATTTAGTTAAAATTTTAATAGCAGATAAAAAACTTCACGAAGCATCCAGCTTATTATACAACTGTAAAGAGGTGGAAAATTTAAAATATCAAATATTTAAAGGGTTTATAGATACATGCGAATTTGGAATAGCTTTAGAAATAGCAAAATCTGAAAAAATCGATCGAAAAAAATATATTAACACTTTATGGGAGGCTATTAAAGATAAGACAAATGATTATCATTTCAATCAAACCCATCCCAATTATTTTCATCATTTTTATTTCTTTTTTGGAAAAGAGCTTTCAGGAAAGGACATTAAGTATGATTTAACCATTATTCATTAAGTTTACCCTTTGATTTTCCTATCATTTCTTATAAGCAACAGCAGGTCAAAACAACTATTCTGTCGTTAATGTTTTTACTAAACTAACCTAAAAAAATTCTCTCTATGCTCTAAAATAGTGTTTAAGGGTTAATTTAGGAGCGAAGCATTAAATAACGACATTACAAACTCCTATGCAAAAGCCTAAAATGGAAAAAGGCAAAAAGGTTTGAGTGATTGAGTTTTTTGACAATGAGAAGCGGAAAACGAAAAAGGAATAGGGCAAGATTTGTGACGAAGATCAACCCTAAATGGGTTGGTTGAGGAGCAAAGCTTGAGATTATGGCTTTTGCAGTTCGCTTATCATGGCAAAAAACGAATGAGCTCAAACCAAAAAAAAAAAAAGCCTGGCGGCGACCTACTCTCCCACACTCTTGTGTGCAGTACA